>NZ_JAKGBF010000002.1:0-502510 GCF_021530695.1 Pseudoalteromonas sp. OF5H-5 | reverse complement strand
CTTAACCTGTATTAGCGCCACCCGCGTGGCGTCCAAGTCCGATATCATAATTTCAAAGCATAAATTTGAGGCATAAAAAAACCCCTGCTAAAAAGCAAGGGTTATAAAAAGTGGTACCAGTGGGCGGACTTGAACCGCCACGCCCGAAGGCAACGGATTTTGAATCCGTCATGTCTACCAATTCCATCACACTGGCATAATTTTTCTTTCATCTTCTAAAACAAGAGAAAATAAAGAAAAACCACTTTGAGCTCAGGCTTTTTTTATTTGCCTTCGTCTCTATGCTTTGCATTATACAAAGGCGATTAAGAACGGCAAGTAATTTTTTTGCAATAAGGCGTTAACTGCTTGTTATTTGCACACAAGTAGTTAAATATTGCTCTAAATTCAACTTTATTCATGTCAAAGCTATAAAGACAGGGCATTACTAATCCATTAGTTAACGTAATTCAGTAAACGTTTTATCGGTTTATGTGTAAAATACCCCGCAACCTTGTAATTATGAGAGTTGTTATGTCACATTTTGCTCCAGCGAATTTCAGCCGTCGCTTGGCTTCACTTATATACGACAGCTTAGTGGTCGTCGCGTTCGCAATGCTGACTACCGTGTTATTTTTACTAACTATCAATGCCTTAATTTCATTTAACGTGCTCACGCTTGGTAATCATGAAGACGTATCGGCGCTGATCCAAGCGGATCCCATTTTATATACACTTAGAGCCACTTTATTAGTGTTGGTTTCAGTGCTGTTTTTTGCCTATTTTTGGACTAAGAGCGGTCAAACTATCGGCATGCGCGCATGGCGCCTAAAAGTGCAAAACCCCGACGGAGCACTGTTAACTTGGCCAAAAGCAATCGCTCGTAGCCTATGCGCACTACTTGGGCTGGGTAATCTGATAGTGTTGTTAGACTTTAAAAAGAAAAGATCGCTCCAGGATATGCTGTGTGGCACTGAAGTGGTAGTACTCAGCAAAGAGGAAAATAAAAAGGTTTATAACAGCTTAGATTAATCTAAGCTTCAAATAGCAGCCTATTCCATTAGCCATGTCCATAAAAAATATAGGCCTCAACATGAGGCCTATTTCTTTATTTAATTCAAAACGTTAATTTTGTTTCTTCAGCAGATGGATAGCCAATCCAATAAATAACAAGCTTGGCATTAACGCGCCAACCACCGGTGGAACTTGATATACCATCACAATAGGGCCAAAAATTTCATTACTCAGGTGGAAGGCTAAGCCTGTTACCACGCCCATAATAATCCGCGCGCCCATACTCACCGTCCTCAGTGGCCCGAAGATAAATGACAAAGCCACTAGTAGCATAACCCCAATCGTCAGCGGCTGCATCACCTTACGCCACAGCGCGAGTTCATAGCTACTTGAATCTTGCTCATTTTGCTTTAGATAAGCGAGAAATGACCATAACCCCGTAAAAGACAAAGCATCAGGCTCTACCGACACGACACCCAATCTGTCTTCGCTTAATTCAGACTCATAGAGCATTGATTTTGAATAATGCGTTGTAATTTGCTGTTGATCGATATGTACTTCTTCCACGTCTTGCAATTGCCAGCCGTTAGACATACTTTGCGCCGACTGAGCACGTACTATTTTTGCCAGTGTTAGTGAATCATCGAAATAATAAATCGCGATATCTTTAAGCTTACCGTTTTTTTCAACATTACCAATGTTAATAAAATTGCCGCCATCTTTCGCCCAAACACCACGCTGAGCGCTATAGACTTCACCGCCATAAATTGCTTCGTTTTTTAACCGTTTTGCGGTTTGCTCCGCTTTTGGTGCGCCCCACTCCCCAAGCGCCATCATCAGTAGTGCAAGCACCACTGCCGTTTTCATCACCGACATAATAATTTGAAAACGCGACCACCCAGCCGCTTGCATCACAATTAGTTCACTGCTTGAGGCAAGTGCACCAAGCCCAATCAGGCCACCTATCAGCGCAGCCATCGGGAAAAATACCACGATATCGCTTGGCATGCTGTAAATGGTATAGAGCATGGCACCGAGTAAATCATAGCTGCCACGACCAACCGAGCGCAGTTGCTCAATAAACTTAATAAGCGTATTGATCCCAACAAAAACTAATAGCGCGAAACCTGTGGTTTGTAAGATGCTACGCCCTAAATACCAATCTAGCGTCTTCATCATACCGTCGTCTCCCGTTTCATAAATACCGAGCGAACCCACACACCAAAAGGTCTTCCTTTCGCAATTAAATAAACGCCAATAAAGAGCACACTTAAGTGGATCCACCAGAGACCGACTGAGGCTGGTACTTTTTCTTCAGCTAACAAAAACTTGCCTGCATTGAGTAAAATGAAATAACCCAAATACAGGGTAATTGCTGGCACGAGCTTAGCGAACTTGCCTTGTCTTGGGTTAACCACACTCAGAGGCACAGCCAATAGAGTGAGTAACAAAATGGAAATAGGCACCGACAATCGCAACTGAAATTGCGCTTTTGCTTCTGGCGTATCCATTTCAAGTAACTGTAAGCTTGGAATAGCCTCTAATTTACGGCGCTGGTGTTCAATTTCTTGTTCTTTAATTTGCACTTGATAAGTACCAAATTCAGTGCGATTAAGTGCGTGGCTGAAGCCATCAGTCTCGTAACGCTTACCTTCATGAAGGAGTAGTTGCTGCTCACCACTATCAAGCTCAATCACTTCACCTTTTTGCGCATACACTAGACGAGCGGCTTGATTTGAGTCCTTCTCGGGCAATTGCGCGACAAACACTTTGTCTAATTCACGGCCTTGTTCGCTAATGCCGTGAACAAATACCACCGCTTTTTCATTGCCCGTTTGCTGAAATCTACCAGCTCTGAGAGTAGAAAGCCCCGACTCCGCATCGGCTTGCTCTCTTAATTGGTACTCTTTTTCGCTCGCCCAAGGTGCAATATACATACTCACACAAGCGGCCAGTAATGCAAAAAACACACTAGAGACTAAAGTCACCCTAACCACATACCACTCACTGACCCCGCAAGCGCGCAGTACCGTCATTTCACTGTCGGCGTAGATGCGACTATAGGCTAAAATGATCCCTAGAAAGAGACTAAGCGGTAAAATATATCCGGCCAACTGTGGCAGTTTCAACGCAAGCATAGCAAGTACTAACTTACCCGGTATACTCCCTTCAGACGCTGAGCTCAGAATGAGTACAAACTTTTGTGACAAAAATATTGTCATTAAGGTGAGAAAAACCGCAACCTGAGATTTTAGTACTTCACCCGTTAAATAGCGGAAAATAAGCAATGTTCGTCCCTATAAAACGTCTTGTTTCACTGGAATAGTGGGAAAAATTGAGTAAACTGATTATTTTAGTCACTTTATTATATGTCAATGCGCCGGAATATCCTACCTAAGGTTAAAGCATATTCATGACTTTAATGTAGGAAAGTGTGCTGGCATAAAAAGTTCAAAATGACATGACAAAGACTCAGGAGTCGCAATGGAATTCAGCGTTAAAAGTGGTAGTCCAGAGAAACAGCGTAGCGCATGTATTGTTGTAGGTGTATACGAGCCACGCCGTCTCTCACCAATTGGTGAACAGCTGGATAAAATAAGCGAAGGCTATATCTCAAATTTACTTAGACGTGGTGATCTTGAAGGCAAACCAGGACAAGTTCTACTTCTTCATCATGTACCAAATGTACTCAGCGAACGCGTTTTGTTGGTGGGTTGTGGTAAGGAAAGAGAGCTCGACGATAAACAATACAAACAAATCATCTCTAAGACCATCAATACGTTAAATGAAACTGGCTCAATGGAAGCGGTATGTTTTCTGACCGAGCAACATGTTAAGGGCCGTGATACTTACTGGAAAGTTCGCCAAGCGGTCGAAACCACGCAAGATTGCCTGTATACCTTTAATCAACTAAAAAGCAAAAAGAGTGAGGCTAGACGCCCGCTACGTAAAATCGTCTTTAACGTACCAACGCGTCGTGAATTAACAATCGGTGAAAGCGCGATTGAGCACGGTCTTGCTATCGCAGCAGGTAGTAAGCTGTGTAAAGACGTTGCTAATATGCCGCCAAACATCTGCAACCCTCGTTATTTGGGCGAGCAAGCACAACAGTTGGTTGAAGACTTTGATAACGTTACCGTTAACCTTGTTGGCGAACAAGAAATGGAAGAGCTGGGTATGCACTCATACCTAGCGGTTGGCCGTGGCAGTCGCAACGAATCAGTGATGTCAGTTATCCACTATAACGGTGGTGACGAAGGCCAAGCACCAATCGTGTTTGTGGGTAAAGGCTTAACATTTGACTCAGGTGGTATTTCTATCAAACCTGGCGAAGCGATGGATGAAATGAAATACGACATGGGCGGAGCCGCGGGCGTGCTTGGCTTAATGCGAGCTGTCGTACAAATGCAACTGCCACTTAACGTGATTGGCGTTTTAGCTGGCTGCGAAAATATGCCTGGAGGCGATGCTTACCGTCCGGGCGATATTTTAACCACTATGTCGGGCCAGACCGTTGAAGTACTCAATACAGATGCCGAAGGCCGCTTAGTACTGTGCGATGCACTAACTTACGTTGAAGCATTCGAGCCTGAAACCGTTGTTGATGTTGCGACTTTAACGGGGGCATGTATTGTTGCGCTTGGTAGCCATGCAACAGGTTTATTATCGAACCATAACCCGCTTGCCCATGATTTGCTAAAAGCGTCAGAGCAAAGCGGCGACAGAGCGTGGCAACTACCGCTTTGGGATGATTATCAAGAACAACTTGAGAGCCCATTTGCAGACTTTACGAACTTAGGTGGTCGCGCAGCTGGCACAATTACAGCCGCGTGTTTCTTGTCTAAATTTACTAAAAAGTACAACTGGGCGCATTTAGACATCGCAGGTACAGCATGGCGCAGCGGCAAGAACAAAGGCGCTACAGGTCGTCCTGTGCCTATGCTGATGCAATACTTACTTAACCGCGCCAATATCACGGACGCACAGCAAGACTGATAGTCTAGTCGCGATACTTAACAAGCATAAGTCGCGACATAAAGTCGCTGCTACAAAAGGCTAATCCAAACCGTAGCAGCGGGTTTATCCCGCGACACGTAGCAGCGGGTTTATCCCGCGACACGTAGCAGCGGGGTTACCCCGCGACATGTAGCATCGGATTTATCCCGCGACATGTAGCAGCGGGTTTATCCCGCGACACGTAGCAGCAGGTTTATCCCGCGACATGATGTAGCAGCGGGTTTACCCCGCGACTATATCCCGCGCCAAATTAAGCCTACAAAGCAACTAAACCATCTCAGCAAGCGCGCCTCACCACTTGCCATATTTTATTCTTCTTCGCCTGGTTCTTGATTGATGGTATTGCCTTTATATGGCAGAATACAGGCTTATTTATGTGCATTTAAGTGGCGCTATAATTAGTTTTAAACTAAGCCGCGCATACTGATTTTCTTCGTCTACGCTATCACGGTAAACAAGATTACAGATATTGAGCAGCTGTGGAGCCTGTGGCAAACCTCAGTACTCCTCGCAATTGGTATTATTATCATGACTATCAAAGCGCGCTTTTACGTGTTAAAACAAAACGATGAGCCGGGGATTAGCGTTCCGGCTCATTTTGATCTGGCAGCACAAACTGCGGCGAGCTTATATCAAGCTGGACACCGTATCTTTGTTAACGTCGATAATACTGACGACGCTCATTTATTCGATGAGCACCTTTGGTGTTTTGACGCAGACAGGTTTGTGCCCCACAACTTACAAGGCGAAGGCCCCAAGGGCGGCGCACCGGTGGAAATTGGCACTATGCCTCCTGCTGCTCGTCGCCCCGTGCTCATTAATCTGGCTCGGGTCGTCCCTGACTTTATTCGTCGCTTTGAACAGGTGATAGATTTTGTGCCTGTTGAAGCCAGCGCTAAGCAAGCCGCACGAGAACGTTTTAAGCAACTTCGTGCACTTGGCGCAACAATTTCCACTGAAGACATTGAGAAATAGCATTTTTAGGGTTCTGTGTAATGGATAAAACCTACAATCCACAAGATATTGAACAGTCTTTGTATCAAGACTGGGAGTCAAATGGCTACTTTAAGCCATCAGGCAATGGTGACGCATACTCGATTATGATCCCACCGCCGAATGTCACAGGTAGTCTACACATGGGCCACGCGTTCCAAGACACTATCATGGACACTTTGATCCGCTATCAGCGTATGAAAGGCAAAAACACACTATGGCAAGTGGGTACCGACCACGCAGGTATCGCCACTCAGATGGTAGTTGAGCGTAAGCTTGCAGCTGAAGAAGGTAAATCACGCCATGATTTAGGCCGTGACGAATTCATCAATAAAATCTGGGAATGGAAAGAGCAATCAGGTGGCACAATCACCAAACAGTTACGCCGTTTAGGCGCGTCTGTAGATTGGGATAGAGAACGTTTTACGATGGATGACGGCTTGTCTGAAGCAGTAAAAGAAGTATTCGTTCGCCTATATCAAGATGACTTAATTTACCGTGGTAAGCGTCTAGTTAACTGGGATCCTAAATTACACACTGCGATTTCTGATTTAGAAGTTGAGAATAAAGACAAGCAGGGCCATATGTGGAATTTACGCTATCCACTTGCGGATGGCGTAACCACAAAAGATGGTAAGGACTATATTATCGTAGCAACCACTCGTCCAGAAACCATGCTTGGTGACACTGGCGTTGCAGTAAACCCGGATGATGAACGTTACCAAGACTTAATTGGTAAAGAAATTCTACTTCCTATCGTCAACCGTCGCATTCCTATCGTTGCCGATGAACATGCAGATATGGAAAAAGGCACGGGCTGCGTAAAAATCACGCCAGCACACGACTTTAACGATAACGAAGTTGGTAAGCGCCATGAGCTGCCAATGATCAACGTGTTCAACAAAGACGCGGCTGTTCTAAATACGGGTGAGTGCTTTACTTTTGATGGTAAGCCACTTGAAGCGATGGATGCACCAATTCCAGAGCGTTTCCACGGCCTTGACCGTTTCGATGCGCGTAAGCAAATCGTTGATGAATTTGAACAGCTTGGTCTACTTGAGAAAGTCGACGATCACAGTCTAACCGTTCCTTACGGCGACCGCTCTGGCGTAGTTATCGAGCCATTACTTACCGATCAGTGGTATGTTCGCGTTGCTCCTCTTGCTGAGCCTGCGGTAAAAGCGGTAGAAGATGGCGATATTCAATTTGTACCTAAGCAATACGAGAACATGTACTTCTCTTGGATGCGTGATGTTCAAGACTGGTGTATTTCCCGTCAACTTTGGTGGGGCCACAGGATCCCGGCATGGTATGACAGCGAAGGTAATGTATATGTTGGTCGTGACGAAGCAGAAGTTCGTCAAAACCATAACCTAGATGCGAGTGTAACGCTGACACAAGATGAAGACGTACTAGACACTTGGTTCTCTTCTGCACTGTGGACTTTCTCAACGTTAGGTTGGCCTGAAAACACGGAAGATCTAAAGGTATTCCACCCTTCAGATACCTTGGTTACTGGTTTCGATATTATCTTCTTCTGGGTAGCTCGCATGATCATGATGACCATGCACTTCATCAAAGATGAAGATGGTAAACCTCAAGTTCCATTTAAGACCGTTTATGTGACTGGCCTTATTCGCGACGAAAATGGCGATAAGATGTCTAAGTCAAAAGGTAACGTGTTAGATCCACTAGACATGATTGACGGTATCGATCTTGAGAGCCTAGTGACAAAACGTACTGGCAACATGATGCAGCCACAGCTTGCGGCAAAAATCGAGAAGAATACGCGCAAAACATTTGTCGATGGTATTGAAGCACACGGTACTGATGCATTGCGTTTCACTCTTGCAGCAATGGCATCAACGGGACGTGATATCAACTGGGATATGAACCGTCTTGAAGGGTACCGTAACTTCTGTAACAAGCTGTGGAATGCTAGCCGTTATGTATTGATGAACACAGAAGAACAAGACTGTGGCTTCAACGATAACGAAAAAGTGTATTCTCTAGCGGATCGTTGGATTTTAGGCCAATTCCAAAATACAGTTAAGGTGTTCTCTGAGCACTTAGATAACTATCGTTTTGACCTTGCGGCAAATACCATTTATGAGTTCACATGGAACCAATTCTGTGACTGGTATCTAGAGCTAACTAAGCCAATTCTATTTAAAGGCAATGAAGCGCAGCAACGTGGTACACGTCATACGCTTATCACCGTATTGGAAGGCTTACTTCGTTTAATGCACCCACTAATGCCTTATATCACAGAGACAATTTGGCAACGTGTAGCACCAATCGCAGGTGTCGAAGCGAAGACAATTATGCTTGAAGCGTTCCCAGTATTCGACGAAAGCAAAGTTGATGCGCAAGCGATGGCAGACCTTGAGTGGGTGAAGCAGTTTATTATTGCTATCCGTAACATTCGTGGTGAAATGGACATCAGTCCAAGCAAGCCGCTAAACGTGTTACTTACTGGTGCAAGCGAAGATGACAAACGTCGTCTAGAAGAAAACCAAGCTTTCTTAAGTGCTCTGGCAAAACTGGAAACGGTAGATTTGCTTGCAAGCAAAGACGAAGCACCAGCTTGTGCGACTGCGTTTATCGGCGACCTTGAAATCATGATCCCAATGGCAGGTCTGATTGATGTAGAAGCTGAACTTGCACGTATTGCCAAACAGCTTGAAAAAGCAGAAAAAGGTCTTGAGCAGGTCGAAAAGAAACTCGCAAACGAAAAGTTTGTAAGTAATGCGCCTGAAGCGGTACTTGCTAAAGAGAAAGCAAAATTAGCTGAGTTTAGCGATGCAAAAACGAAGCTACTTGAACAAAAAGCAAAGATAGAAAGCTTGTAATCGCTTTCTATCTTGGTTGGTTTTATACCACTGCAAAAATTAAAAAAGCCGCATATTGCGGCTTTTTCATTAACTGATTAAAGTATTACTGTTGCTCGAATAGGCTGTCGGTACTTAACCCTTCGTGTTGTAAAATATCCTTCAAGCGTCTCAATGCCTCAACTTGAATTTGCCTTACACGCTCTCTCGTTAGCCCGATTTCGCGGCCAACATCTTCAAGCGTAGACGGCTCATAACCGAGCAGACCAAAGCGTCTCGCTAGCACTTCTCGCTGTTTTGGATTTAACTCTCCAAGCCAATCAACAATGTGCTTATTAATATCGTTGCTCTGCACTTCGGTTTCTGGACCACCGCCCTTTTCATCCGCGATTATATCGAGCAGTGCTTTGTCATTTTCACCACCAATAGGCGTATCAACCGAAGTAATCTTTTCGTTCAGACGCAGCATCTTGCTGACCTCTTCGACAGGTTTGTCGAGACATTCAGCGATTTCTTCTGCGGTAGGTTCATGATCCAACTTTTGCGTCAATTCACGTGCTGTACGTAGGTAAACGTTGAGCTCTTTGACAACATGAATTGGCAAACGAATGGTACGAGTTTGGTTCATGATAGCGCGTTCGATGGTTTGACGGATCCACCAAGTTGCATAAGTAGAAAATCTAAATCCACGTTCCGGATCAAACTTTTCTACAGCTCGGATCAGACCTAAGTTACCTTCTTCAATGAGGTCAAGTAATGCCAAACCACGGTTGTTATAACGACGAGCGATTTTAACCACTAATCTCAAGTTACTCTCTATCATCCGTTTACGTGAGGCTTCACACCCCTTTAACGCTTTACGCGCAAAGTAAACTTCTTCTTCTGCACTGAGCAGTGGGGAAAATCCAATTTCACCTAAATAGAGTTGAGTGGCATCTAAGTTTTTAACCACTTCTTCTTTGGCAAAAACTTCTTCGTCGTCTTCGAGGTCTTCAAGTAATTCGTCTTTCGGTTCGTCAATATTATCATCTTCGAGCTTGTCTAACTCAGGAGTAGATTTTGTAGGTAATTTTGCAGTGTGAGCCATAAGTATTCTCCCCAAGCGAATAAAAGTAAGGGTACTCGAACCAATCGATGTACTCGCATTACTTTATGGCAAGTATTTTGCCGGGTTTACAGCTTGACCTTTAAAACGGATCTCAAACCTAAGCGCCGTCTTAGAAGCATCTGTACTACCCATTTCGGCAATTTTTTCCCCAACTTTAACTTTTTGCTGTTCTCTGACGAGTAACTTAGCGTTGTGGGCATACGCACTTAGATAATCATCTGTATGTTTCAGAATGATTAAATTGCCATACCCACGCAACGCACTCCCTGCATATACAACTACACCGCCAGCAGCAGCCTTAACTGAAGTGCCCAGTTTATTTGAGATCTCCAATCCCTTATAACCATTCTCTTTAACAGAGAAGTGACGAGTCACCTTGCCTTCAGCAGGCCATTTCCATAGTACCTTATTATTATACAAAGCCTTGGTACTACTAGATTTTTGTGTGGCTTGTCTTTGAACATACTCTCGTTGATTTGGCTTATCAAGCTCTTTTTTGGAGGTTTTGTTACTTTTTTGTTTTAAAGACTGAGACTTGTGGTTTACTTTCGTGTATTTTATGTTCTTTTTGTTTTTATTTCTGGGATATTCTAGACGAATGATCTGATTGGGATAGATCGTGTACGGAGGCTTAATTTTATTGATTTTCGCAAGTGTTCTTACATCTTTGTTCGCGCTAAATGCAATTGCAAATAAAGTATCGCCTTTTTTTACTTTGTAACTGCTTCCGTTAATATTAATTTTATGTGACGAGGTGGTCTTACCAGAGTATAAAGTTGTTACAGGTGCAGGCGTATGATTCGACGAACAGGCAACAAGCAGGCCGCTTAAATAAATCGATATGATGACCTGAGACTTGCGCATTACTTATATTTTCCAGTGCTACTATCAACGACTATCATATCAATCTAACTTAATTTTGCTTGGTTTTCACATTCTACTGGAAAAATAGTTATATTTTATGGAGTTGTTTTTAAAACCAGCAAATTAACCGACTTCGCCAGCGATTAAAGGCACAAAGCGCACGGGAGCTAGAGCATGGCGAATAAACTGCTCACCTTGTTTAACAAATAACGTGAGTATTTGCTCTTCAATCCCAATTGGAATGACCATGGCACCGCCATCTTCTAGTTGCGTCAACAAATCATCTGGAACTGATTGTGCAGCGGCTGTAACAATGATCCCCGCAAAGGGCGCTTTTGAAGCCCAGCCCTTCCAACCGTCACCATGTTTCATGGTAACATTGTATAAATCCAGCAAATGCAGCCTTCTGCGCGCTTGCCACTGCAGCGACTTGATCCGCTCGATGCTAAAAACCTGTTCAAACACTTGTGCCAGTATGGCGGTCTGATAACCAGAGCCCGTCCCCACTTCCAAAATGCGCCCTTTAACACCCACTTGTTTTAACACTTCAGTCATTTTTGCGACGATAAAAGGTTGTGATATCGTTTGCCCTTGACCGATAGGAAGTGCAGTATTTTCATATGACTTATGTTTAAGCACTTCATCGACAAACAAGTGTCTAGGCGTGTTAGCGATGGCATTGAGTACCATTTTATCTTCTACGCCTTGCTGTGTTAGCAGTTCCACCAGCGCGTTGGCACTGCCCTGATAATTATTCAGCACATACGCCTCTTAAGATAACCAGCTCGCCACAGCATCTAAGCTCTCGTAAGCCGTCATATCCACCTTGAGCGGTGTGATAGCGGCATAACCATTGTTTACAGCATGAAAATCCGTGCCTTCACCAGCGTCACTTTCATGACCTAACGTGCCATACCAGTACACACTTCGGCCCCATGGGTCGATTTGTTCGGTCATGGTATCCGCTTTATGACGTGAGCCTAGTCGAGTGACTTTAATCCCTTTTAAGTCACTTAATGGAATATCAGGGACGTTGATATTAATGATTTGGTCTTTTGGTAGCGGGTGGTTTGCAAGCTTTTTAATGATCTCTACCGTGACATGCGCTGCAGTTTCGTAGTGGGCTTCATTTTTAGAGCAAAGAGAAACGGCAATCGCAGGCAAGCCCACATGTCGACCTTCAGTGGCCGCCGCAACAGTGCCTGAGTACAGTGTATCATCGCCAAGATTAGCGCCATTGTTGATCCCTGCAACGACTAAATCCGGCAATTCATCCATCAGTTTGTTCACTCCAAGGTGAACACAGTCGGTGGGCGTGCCATTCACGGAGATAAAACCATTATCTAGCGTAGTCGCTCTGAGCGGGTTTAATAAGGTTAACGAGTTACTCGCACCGCTACAGTTTCTATCTGGACCAATGACAGTTACGTCCGCGATTTGTGATAACGCTTGATACAAGATAGCAATACCCTTGGCGTGAACACCATCGTCATTACTCAATAGGATCTTCATATTTCACCTCTTTTTCTTGTTAGACAATGAGTATCTCACTGCTGTATCGACTCTTCATGTTTATTAAACTTTTTACTGGCATCTTTATGATTAACAAGCTCTCTGAGCAGCGCCGTGGCAAAAGTCCCTTTTGGTAAACTGAATTCTAGGGTGAGCGTACTGTTGTCAGTCATACTCACTTTAAGTGCTTCGGGTATTAATCTAAGCGCTCTACGCTCATTTTTCATCCCAAATTCAGCCAACCCTTCGTGCCATTTAGCGAAAGGAGCCAACCATTCACGCTCTTGCGGCAACAAGCCCTTTTCACCTTTGCCAACCAATGGCGCCGAAAGCAAAATGTCGCCATTCAGTAACCGTTCGATGAGCTCGCAATCAATTTCTGAATCAAAAAAGGCGTTACTACCGCTCAGTAAAAAGATTTCACGATGCCAAGTCGTTGCCAAACCATGCTCTGCCACGCGGCGACTGACGACTTCGTTAAACAGATGAGAGCGGGCGGCTGAAAGCACCAGCCCTCTGAGCTTTTTATCGCGGATCTTTTCGCCGTCAAATAACCTATCTGCCATGGCTAAGTTGTGGCCATCATGACCAAAACGTTGTTCTCCAAAATAATTAGGAACCCCTTGGCGTACGGCATTAATACGCGACAGAATATCAAGTGGAGCAGTCACGTTTCTGAGGGTAATGGCAAAGCGATTACCCTTATGACAGCCTGTTTTTAACTTTCGATTGTGCCGTATTTGTTGCACCACAAAAATAGAGTCACTATTTAATGCACTAAAATCTACCGACTTTTTAATTGGCACCGGCACACTAAACCACTGCGTACATACGCCGTGTCTGTCTTTAATTCCTGCATAACTGACATCTCGCGGTGAAATTTGAGCAAATTCTGCAAGCTTTTTAGCGACAAATGCAGTGTTTTCTCCCTTTTTTATGATCTGCAAGCAAACGTGCTCACCTTCGCCAGTAAAAGGAATATCTAAAATTTCTTCGACTCTAAAGTCTTCTGGTTGTGACTTATAATCGCCATCAGATAACGGTTTGCCGTAAAGATAATTTAGTGTCTTCATGCTTTTACCAATAGCACCACAGCATGGCTTGAGATCCCTTCCTTACGTCCCTCAAAACCCAGCTTTTCAGTAGTGGTTGCTTTAACATTAACTTGGTCCAGCTGCGCTTCACAGTCGTTTGCGATTTTACCGCGCATCGCATCAATATGTGGTCGCATTTTTGGTGCTTGCGCGACAATCGTGATATCGATATTGCCTATTTGATAGCCAAGCGCTTTCACTTGTTCCATCACGCGGCGTAATAAAATACGACTGTCGATATTTTCAAATTCACTCGCGGTATCAGGAAAGTGCTTACCAATATCTCCCAGCGCAAGCGCTCCCAACAAGGCATCACACAATGCATGAATTGCCACATCACCATCGGAGTGAGCAATAAACCCCTGTTCGTAAGGAATTTTTTCCCCACAAATCGTCAATGGGCCAGCTCCACCAAATTTATGAACATCAAATCCGTGGCCAATTCTAATCATGCTGTTTACCTTGTTGTTGAATTATAAACTCCGCCAGAGGTAAATCCTCCGGCGTTGTGATCTTAATGTTATCTGTACGCGCGGCAATGAGTTGGACTGGCTGATTTTGTAATTCCATCGCTGATGCTTCATCTGTGATATTTGCACCTTGAGAAAGTCCAAGCTCCAGCGCAGCCAATAACTCTTCATACCTAAACATTTGAGGCGTAAAAGCCTGCCATAACGACGCTCTAGGTACGGTTTCCTGTACCAACTCCGTACCGCGTTTGATGGTATCTTTAACCTTGGCAGCCAGTATGCCACCTTGCTGTTGGTTTATACATCGTGAAATCAGCTGATGAATATCGTCCAGCGCAACTAAAGGTCGAGCCGCATCATGAACTAACACCCAGTCAGGGCAACTTGGTGCTAACGCTTTTAGCGCCAATAAAACGGAGTCGGCACGTTCTTGTCCACCTTCACAGTAGCTAAAACGGCTATCAGGTAGTAACGCCGATGAAAAATATCCATCTTCTTTGGAAACGGCGACCATAAATTGATTGACGCACTCAAGTCCGGCTAGTTTTTCCAGTGTATGTACTAAGATCGGTTTACCTAATAGTGGAATATATTGTTTAGGCATCTGCGCCTGCATACGACTGCCAACCCCAGCTGCGGGGATGACGACTGCAAGTTTATCGTTTCTTTTCATGAGGTACTTTCGGTAATACACGGATAAAAGTTTCGCCAGGCTTAATCATGCCAAGCTCATGACGAGCGCGCTCCTCAACACCTTCAAGGCCGAGTTTTAAATCTTCGATATCCGCTTTTAATAGTTTATTTCGTTTACTGAGGTTGGCATTGGTTTCTTGGTGCGATTTAACCACGGATTTTATCCGAGTGTAGTCCTCCACGCCGTTGTGGCCGAACCAAAGTCTGTACTGAATAAATAGCGCTAAAACCAACAGCGCTAACTGAAAAAATCGCATTGCTTAATCCAAACTTCTGTTTTTTGAGTCGATTAGGATCGTTGACTCGTTTTTGTTTTTTGTACTTGTGGCCAATTAATTGCACTGGCAAGTAGCATTTCCCTTAGCGTCAGCCTTCGTGGTACTACCGCCTTGCCAAAGTGCCAAGAATGGCCACAACAGGCAGCTGTCATTAACGCTTTCGTCGGTTTTAGCAGTTGTACACGCGCTTCATCACTTGCTTGTAAGCTATTGCCACTAACACTAAACCAGCCAAATTGGTTGCAGTGCAATTTGTCAGCCTCACCCACTTGGTCAACACTGTCGAGCCTCACGGTTGTCCCCGTCGAGTCTGCATATAGCACGGGAACCACCAGCCCCACTTTCACCTTAGTAGTAAAAAATGCTGCGTTGGCAGCGTCATCACATTTAGGCTGTGATTTTTGCTTTGCTAACCAACATCCATTGAAACTATCTAGCTCAAGCGGGACATCACCATGAATAATATGTGTGGCCGCGCGCTCAACATAATACGGTAGGCTGTTTAACAAACGCTGAAGGCGAGTATGATCAGAGAGTTCAGCAAGCTTCGGCAACTCTCTGGCATAAAATACGTTTACAAGCTCGGCAAATACAAGGCGAGATGCTTCGTCATACCAGATTGTATTTTGCTGTTGCTCCAAAACGCCTCCCGTCAATGCAATCTACTTTAGTAGACTGGTGTACATCCTTTATACACTAGCCATGTTTCAAATCAAAGCAAACTGCTCAGTTGTACTTGCTTACGGCTTGGTTCCTAATTTTGCTTGCCCCTCAGCCATAAATTGTACTACCGAACTGCGTTTTTTTCCTATTAAGAAACTACCGTCAGTCAAAAACATAAAGTTCTGCCAACATCGCTTAAACACGTCAAAACGGGTCTCGATCACATCATCTCGAGAGAGACAAAAATACACGGTGGTATTAGCTTGCCAATCAAGAAATTGCTCGATAGTTTCAGGAAACGCTTCTCCCGCTTCCCACGGCTGCTCCCAATTGAGGGTTTCTTGCCATGAGTCCGCTTTACCAACCCAATCTGTTTTATCAAAGAAATCAGGGTGATCTTTTTCGTTGCTTACCATAGTGCTCCAAAGCACCGCAGCGCGCGCCGCTGACATTGGTTTTATCAATGCCAGGTCGGATTCTTCGATTGGAAGATCTTTATGTTTGAAAACCCAAGCTTTCTTATAATCGTCCAGCGCAATATAATTCATCTTTAAACACCTTCAGTCTTAATGGCACGGATTATAACATTTCAGCCCGTCACGTACGGCTTTTATTTTTTGGAGCTTGAATTAGTGGATATCACACCTGGAATTTACCGCCACTACAAAGGAAAATTATATCGAGTGCACGCCTTGGCAACGCACAGTGAAACGCAAGAGAAGCAAGTGGTTTATCAAACCCTATATGGAGATATGAGCTTTTGGGTTCGACCACTTGAAATGTTTTTAGAAGACGTTATGGTCGAAGGCGAAGCGGTGCCTCGCTTCACCTTAATCGAAACCGAAGCAGGGTTGGCAGCGAAAAGCTGATTGTGGCAAGATGAGCCTATCTCATCTGACCACAAGAAGTTGAACTATGTTTAAAGGTACTGATCAATATATTGCTACCTCTGCTCTACAACAGGCCGTGAATGCGGCCATCGTTTTAGAAAAACCACTCCTCATTAAAGGTGAACCTGGTACTGGCAAGACCTTACTCGCCGAAGAATTGGCAAAAAGTTTAGATACCGAACTAATTCAATGGCATATAAAGTCAACAACCAAAGCCCAGCAAGGCCTGTACGAATACGATGCGGTCTCGCGTTTACGCGACAGTCAACTTGGCGATCCTCGCGTTAATGACGTTGGCAATTACATCATCAAAGGTAAGCTGTGGCAGGCATTTACCGCCACAAAGCGCCCCGTTCTGCTGATTGATGAAATCGACAAAGCCGATATTGAATTCCCCAATGATCTGCTGTTAGAACTCGATAAAATGGAGTTTCATGTCTACGAAACTAACGAGCAAATAAAGGCAAAGGTGCGCCCCATCGTTATTATCACTTCAAACAATGAAAAAGAGCTACCAGATGCCTTTTTACGCCGCTGCTTTTTCCACTACATCGACTTTCCGAGCAAAGAAGAGATGCAGCAGATTGTAGACGTGCATTTTCCACATATTAAAGCAAATTTAGTACAACGAGCACTCGAAAGCTTTTTCCAATTACGCGACACACCAAACCTAAAGAAAAAGCCAAGCACGAGTGAATTACTCGACTGGCTAAAACTATTATTAGCGGAAGATATTTCCCCTGACGCGTTGCATGACAAATCTAACCAAGGTGGCCTAATGCCGTTATTTGGTGCGCTACTTAAAAACGAGCAAGATGTTTCTTTGGTTGAGAAACTTGCCTTTATGAGCCGCCGCTGATCATGCTCATCGATTTTGTACTCACGCTTAGACGTTACGGTATCAAAGCGAGCCTGCGCGAATTACTAGACTGTTTAGAGGCGCTGGATAAAGAAGTTTGCTTTGCCGATCTGGACGGCTTTTACGTTTTGGCAAAAACCATCTTCGTGAAAGATGAAACCTTGTTTGATAAATTCGACCGTGCGTTTGCTGATTACTTTGAGGGAATAGAGTCAATTGATCTCTTCTCACAACTTCAACAGCAGCAATTGCCTGAGGATTGGTTGCGTAAAGAGTTTGAGAAGTCGCTGTCTGAAGAAGAAAAAGCCAAACTTAACGCCATGGGTGGACTCGATAAGCTCCTTGAAACGTTGAAAGCACGCTTGGCTGAGCAACAAAAACGTCACGCAGGCGGCAATAAATGGGTTGGTACAGGAGGCACTTCGCCTTTTGGCGCTTACGGCTATAATCCTGAAGGGATCCGCATTGGCCAAGATGGAAATCGCCATCGCAGAGCAGTAAAAGTCTGGGATAAACGGCAGTATCGCAATCTTGACAGTAATACCGACATCAGCAGCCGCAATATTAAGCTTGCACTCAAGCAATTGCGTAAATTTGCGCGCAGTGGAGCAAGCGATCAGCTCGATCTTAATGAAACCATTCGCGCTACCGCAAGACAAGGCGGCATGCTGGATGTGAAAATGGCTCCTGAGCGACATAACTCAGTGAAGGTATTGATGCTGTTTGATATTGGCGGCTCTATGGATGACCATATCCAGCTTTGTGAACAACTCTTCAGTGCCGCACACAGTGAATTTAAGCACCTTGAGTTTTTTTACTTTCATAATTGTGTGTACGAACATGTTTGGCACGATAATGACCGTCGTGACAGCGAATTGCTTGATACTTATCAGCTAATTAACCGTTACGGTTCAGACTATCGACTAATATTTGTTGGTGACGCGACAATGGGCCCCTATGAAATCACCTATCCCGGAGGTAGCGTAGAGCATTGGAATCAAGAAGCAGGTGCTACTTGGCTGAATCGTTTAACCAATCACTTTAGTAAGGTGGCTTGGCTTAACCCTCAGCCGCAAAGCTATTGGTCTTATTACCATTCGATAGAGCTAATAAATCAATTAATGCAAGACAGAATGTATCCGCTAACAATAGAGGGACTAAGTCAGGCGTTTAAAGAGTTAAGCTAAAGCATCATTGCTTGCAAGGTAAGCACCTTGCAAGCAATGATGCGAAATTAGTCACTCGCTTCGATAGGTTCTAGTTGTAGTTTTGAAGCAATCAATACGGCTTGAGTACGATTATAGACACCCAACTTTCTGAAGATAGCGGTGATATGTGCTTTCACCGTTGCCTCTGAAATATTTAGCTCGTAGGCAATTTGCTTATTCAGCAAGCCTTCGTGTAAATATTGTAGCACTTTATATTGCTGCGGCGTGAGCGAGGCCACTTGTTGGGCAAGCTCTTTGTCCTCCCCTTCAAGTTCAGCCACTTTGTCTTTCATGCCTTCAGGCAACCACGTGTCACCTTCGAGCACTTGCTCTATGGCTTCGGTAATTTGTTCTACTGACGCCGCTTTTGGGATAAAACCCATCGCGCCGTATCCCATCACTTTAGAAATGATAGAAAGGTCTTCGCTTCCCGAAACCACAACAACTGGAAGACTTGGGTGATCCTCACGGATCCGAATTAGTCCATATAAATCACCATTGCCCGGCATATGTAAATCGAGCAGGAGTAGGTCTAGTTCTTCTTGTTGTTGTAAGACCGAGAGCGTAGTGTCAAAGTTTTCAGATTCGAATACCTCTAGTCCTTCAAACTGCGCTTTTAGAGCCCCCTTAAGCGCCTCTCGAAATAGAGGATGATCATCCGCGATTAAAAACTGATACATGCTATGCTCCTAAAAAATCGGCTGTTATCGTAAAGATAACAGCCGTTATAGTATGTTTATATTAGGTCGCAATTCAAGTTATTCAGTTAACGATTCAATCTATTCTCGATTAATTCATCAACCACACTTGGATCGGCAAGTGTAGAAGTATCCCCTAACTGTTGATACTCGTTGGCTGCAATCTTACGCAAAATACGGCGCATGATTTTACCAGAACGGGTTTTAGGTAAACCTGGAGACCATTGGATCATGTCAGGGGTTGCAATTGGGCTTAGCTCTTTACGCACCCAATTTCTCACCTCTTTAGTTAACTCGTCAGATACCGTTACCCCTTCATTTGGCGTTATATAGACATAGATCCCTTGACCTTTAATGTCGTGTGGATAGCCTACCACAGCCGCCTCAGCAACCGCTTCGTGAGCGACTAACGCACTTTCGATTTCAGCAGTACCGAGGCGGTGACCTGAAACGTTAAGTACATCATCCACGCGACCGGTGATCCAGTAGTAACCGTCTTCATCACGGCGACAACCATCGCCCGTAAAATAAACGCCCGGATAAGCCGAGAAGTACGTTTGTTCAAAACGCTCATGGTCGCCATAAACCGTACGGGCTTGTGAAGGCCAACTATCCAAAATCACCAGATTTCCTTCAGTCGCGCCTGTCAGCGTATTGCCTTCCGCGTCAAATAGTGCAGGAGCAATACCAAAGAATGGACGGGTCGCAGAACCCGGCTTAAGTGCAGTCGCGCCAGGTAGTGGCGTGATCATGATGCCGCCCGTTTCAGTTTGCCACCAAGTATCTACGATAGGACAGTCACTATTACCAATTTGCTCATAATACCAAGACCAAGCCTCTGGATTAATTGGCTCACCGACTGAACCCAAAATACGTAAACTATCACGCTTAGAACTTGCTGTCGGCTCGTCCCCTTTCGCCATCAAAGCACGGATCGCGGTAGGCGCAGTATAGAGAATAGTAACGCCATGTTTATCAACGATTTCACCCATGCGACCAGACGTCGGATAGGTCGGCACGCCTTCGAATACAACTTGAGTACAACCATTCACCAGTGGACCATAAGCAATATAACTATGACCTGTGATCCAGCCCACATCCGCGCTACACCAGTAAATATCATCTTCTTGAAGGTCGAATACATACTCATGGGTCATTGATGCATACACTAGATATCCACCCGTAGTATGCACTACCCCTTTCGGCTGACCGGTAGAGCCCGAGGTATAAAGAATAAAGAGCGGATCTTCCGCATTCATCATTTCAGGTTCACATTCGGCTGGCTTATCAGCAACTAATTCATGCCACCATACATCGTGAGCATTCCATTCAACATCGCCACCTGTTAATTGATGTACAATCACATGCTCAATAGTGGTGACGCCAACTTGTGCTACCGCTTCATCAACATTAGCCTTAAGCGGCACACAATTACCACCGCGACGACCTTCATCTGAGGTGATGACCACTTTGGCGCCAGAATCTTTAATACGGTCTGCAATCGCAGAAGGTGAAAAGCCCCCAAACACAACGGAATGGATAGCACCAATTCTTGCACAGGCCTGCATGGCATAAATTGCTTGTGGAGTCATCGGCATGTAGATTGCCACGCGGTCACCCTTTGTAACGCCCAGACTCTTAAGACCATTGGCAAGCTTTGCGACTTCATCATGCAGTTGTTGGTAGGTAATATTTTCTGATTGTTCTGGGTTATCACCTTCCCAAATCAACGCAACTTTATCGGCGCGCTTTTCGAGGTGTCTATCGATACAGTTATAAGAGGCATTTAGTACGCCGTCTTCATACCATTTAATATTGATATGGCCTTTATCAAATGAGGTATTTTTAACTTTACTATAAGGTTTGAACCAATCTAAACGTTGACCGTGCTCTTTCCAAAACTCTGCGGGGTCATCAATCGACTTTTGATATAGTTCTTGATATTGCTCGTCGTTGATTAATGCTGCGTTCTTGATTTTTTCAGGAACTGGATAAATGCTCTGTGACATAGTCATCTCCATTATATTTAGAGGTCTAGGTCTGCTAGACACGCTTTTCCTAAGGATCACCCAGCCTTGGGTGTTTAAGTATTAGACCTTAGTTGTAGAACAGCTGCAAACGTAAAAGTTTCATACAACTTACCGACTGTACCTAATTCAAACGTTATGATCGCCTTATCCTCCGCTCATTTACTGTATGCCACCTTAGTCTAATAGACCAATAGGTAATTGAGTAAAAACCAACCTTAAACAACAGTTAGTGATGATTAATATGAATATCGGCTGCTGCCAACTGCAAAGCACAGCTATTGAGGAACTGGATTATGACAACGAATAACATTAATAAAAAACTGCTCGCAGTTGCTATCAGTAGCCTCTGCGCTCTCCCTGCCACTGCGGCTGAGATTGGCGATACTAAAGTTAACTATGGTGGTTATATCAAGCTAGATGCCATTTGGAGTGACTTTTCTGACGGCGCGCTGGGTGCGCAAAATATCGGCCGAGACTTTTACGTTCCTGGTACGACTCCTGTCGGGGTTAACTCAGATAGCGATGCTGTGTTTGATATGCACGCTCGCCAATCTCGCTTTAGCTTCGGGACCGATACTAAGCTTGATGATGGCAGCAGTATCAAGACTAAAATCGAGCTAGACTTTATTTCTACATCTGGAGGCAATGAGCGTGTGAGTAACTCCTACTCACCTCGTATTCGCCAAGCCTTTGTGAGCTACAAAGGCTTCTTGTTCGGTCAAGCTTGGTCAAACTTCCAAAATGTTAGCGCGCTACCAGAGACTTTAGATTTCGTTGGCCCAGCTGAAGGCACTGTTTTCGTACGCCAAGCCATGGCTAAATACACCACGGGAAACTGGTCTTTCTCTATTGAAAACCCAGAAAGCACGGTTACCACTGCAGATAGTGGCCGTGTCGTCACTGATGACGCTAGCATGCCTGATTTCACTGCACGTTACACACACAATGCAGATTGGGGTCATATTGCGGTAGCGGCACTTGCGCGCCAAATAACCTATAAAGTCGGTGGAGCTGATGAGTCTGAAAGCTCATTTGGGGTCAGTGCATCTGGTCGTGTTAATTTTGGCAACAATAACTTGAAGTTTATGCTGACCCAAGGCCAAGGGCTTGGTCGTTATGTAGGACTGAACGTTGCTAATGGTGCGGTATACGACGGTAACTCGTTACATGCAATTGACTCGACGTCGGGCTTTATTGCTTACCAACATAGCTGGAATGATCAGTTCCGCTCAACATTCTTATACTCATTCTTTAATGCTGATAACGAAAGCGATTTGCTGGCGGTAACTGGCGATCCGACAAAATCAAGTATGAGTTACAGCGCAAACCTACTTTATTCACCCGTGAAAAAACTTACCTTTGGTGCTGAATATAAGATGGGTACTCGGGAAACAGAAAGTGGCCTCGAAGGTGATTTAGATAGACTGCAACTTTCAGTGAAGTACGTGTTTTAAGGTTTTGTAATTTTAATAGGCTAGTACCAATTCACTTCCTAACTGCGGCCTATTGGCCGCTTTTTTATTGTTGGTCGCGACATAAAGTCGCTGCTACGATGTGTTTTTCCGCTACATAAAATCCGCTGCTACGATGTGTTTCTTCGCGATATAAAGTCGCTGCTACGATGTATTTTTTCGCGACATAAAGTCGCTGCCACGGTGTGCTTTTTCGCGACATAAAGTCGCTGCTACGATGTGTTTCTTCGCGATATAAAGTCGTAGCTACAATGTGTTTCTTCGCGATATAAAGTCGCTGCTACGGTGTGTTTCTTCGCGATATAAAGTCGCTGCTACGATGTATTTTTTCGCGACATAAAGTCGCTGCCACGGTGTGCTTTTTCGCGACATAAAGTCGCTGCTACGATGTGTTTCTTCGCGATATAAAGTCGTAGCTACAATGTGTTTCTTCGCGACATAAAGTCGCTGCTACGATGTATTTTTTCGCGACATAAAGTCGCTGCTACGATGTGTTTTTTCGCGATATAAAGTCGTAGCTACGGTGTGTTTTTCCGCTACATAAAATCCGCTGCTACGATGTGTTTTTTCGCGATATAAAGTCGTAGCTACGGTGTGTTTTTTCGCGGCATAAAGGCTCTGTTACAGTGTATTTCTTCGCGACATAAAGTCGCTGCTACGGTGCGTTTTTTGCGGCATGAAAGATCGCGGCTACTCGTGGGATTTCATAGTCTAACGTTGTGGCCATATCGCGCCAATAAAAAACCCCGCTGGCTGGCGGGGTTTTACAATCATCTCAAAAGCATCATCTTATTGAGCTTTTGCATCCTTCATATAATCAAAGAACTTGCTATCCGGTGATAACACCATAACGTCATTCTTATCTTTAAAGGTATTTTTATATGCTTCAAGCGAACGAACAAACCCGAAAAACTCAGGGTCTTTATTATATGCTTTAGCGTAAATGTTTGCCGCCGTTGCATCACCTTGACCGCGAACCGCGCGAGCATTACGCTCAGCATCTGCAAGCATTACTGTCACTCGACGATCAACATTAGCACGGATGGTCTCCGCCTTCTCTTGACCCTCAGAACGGTGCTCTTTCGCCACAGCTTGACGCTCCGCACGCATACGCTGGTAGATCGAGTTACTTACTTCGTTAGGTAGGTTAATTTGCTTAACACGGACATCAAGTACTTCAATCCCAAGCTCAGTTGCACTTTCAGACGCTTGAACTAACGCTTCTTCCATTAGCTCGCTACGTTCACCAGATACTATTTCTTTAATAGTACGCGAACCGAAGTTTGTTCTTAGACCGTTGTTCACCTTTTGCTTAAGTAGCGTTTCAGCATACTGTTTATCACCACGCGCACGTAGGTAATAAGCACTAAAATCATTCACGCGCCACTTAACGTAAGAATCCACGATCAAGTCTTTCTTCTCGCTCGTTACAAAGCGATCAGGTTGACCATCAAGTGTTTGGATCCGTGCATCTAATTTACGTACTTGGCTAAAGAAAGGCACTTTCAGGTGAAGGCCAGGTTCATACACCAGAGCATCGCCATTCGCGTCTTTTTGTACCTTGCTAAATAGCAGTACAATTGCTCTTTGACCTTCGTTTACTACAAAGATACCAGAGAACGACATGATCACGGCAGTGACTAATAGAAGTAGACTAAAATTCTTCATATTGATTATCTCCCGTTACCAAATCTGTCGCGATTAAATCTATCACCGCCTGAATTGACAGAGCTATTTTGCTGTTGAGTACCTTCAATCGTTCTACGAAGCTGCTCAATATCGCTCTGATTTGGCAAACGTACTGGTGACGAAGCGTTGTTATGGGATTGCATAATCTTATCAAGTGGTAGATACAGCATGTTATTACCACCTTCAACATCAACCAATACCTTTGAGCTACGGCCCAAAACTTGCTCCATTGTATCAATATATAAGCGTTTACGCGTTACTTCTTTCGCAGCTTGGTATTCTGGTAGTAACTTTTCAAAGCGCTCCACTTCACCTCGAGATTCAAGGATTATACGCTCGCGATAAGCTTCTGCTTCTTGCGTCATACGAGTCACTTGACCACGCGCACGCGGTTCAATTTCTTTCGCATAAGCTTCTGCTTCACGAATGAAACGCTCTTCATCTTCTTGTGCAGCAATCGCATCATCAAATGCGTCTTTTACTTCTGAAGGAGGACGCGAGTCCTTAAAGTTAACGTCTGTAACAATCAAACCAAGATTGTATGGTTCGATAATACTGTTTAGCTCTTCCCAAGTGCGCTGACGAACCACTTCACGACCCGTAGTTAACACTTGGTCCATGCGAGAATGGCCCACAACGTAACGTAGAGCACTGTCTAGCGCTTGTTGTAAGCTGTGATCAGCATCGGTCACACTGAAACGATAAAGCGTTGGATCTACAACACGATATTGCACTTCAAACTCAACACTCACGACGTTTTCGTCTTCCGTAAGCATAAAGCCTGAAGCCGACAATGAACGCACCGCTTCAATATCTACAGGAATAACACGCTCGATGAACGTGGCTTTCCAGCGCAGACCCGGCTCAGCAATACGGTCAAATTTACCAAATTGCAACACGATACCGCGCTCAGCTTCTTTTACCGTGTAAATACCACTTAGTGCCCATACGATGGCTGCGATAATAAGTATAAAGACGAAACCAGCACCGCCTAATCCGCCATTACCACCTTTCCCCGGCTTACCGCCGAAAATACCGCCGAATTTATTACCAAATTTACGGAATACTTCATCTAGATCAGGTGGGCCTTGATCCCGCCCCCCGCGGTTTTTCCACGGATCGTTATCATTGCCATTATTACCCGGTTCGTTCCAGGCCATAGCTATACTCCATTGTTATTTAAATGAATTAGGTTAAATCTAACAAAATTCGAGCGACTCTCATATAAAAATACGCTCGAAATTGACGATTTTTAACTACCAACAACCAAATCATTGAGATTTCGCCCGAATTCCTTATTGAGCTTTTCCCATTCGATTTTTGGCATTCTTACCGAAACAAGCCAGTTGCCTTGCTCGTCGTAGCCTTTTTCATCCACGGCATTAAGCTCAAATAGTGCACCTCGTAAGCGCCCAAGCGCAGGAGGTACGGCAAGCTCAGCTGTGAAAACGGTTTTTGCCAACAACTCTTTAACGGCGTCGAATAACAACGAAATCCCTTCTCCAGAGTGGGCACTTAACCACACTCTGATCGGTTTTCCTTCATCGTCCCTATCTATTCTAGGCGCAACTTCGTCCATTAGATCAATTTTGTTGTAGACTAAAAGTTGAGGAATGTCATTGGCTTCAATTTCCTCTAGAACCAATTGTACCTGTTCTATATTTTCTTTTCTTCTCGGATCTGCAACATCGATGACATGAAGCTGTAAATCCGCCTCACGAGTCTCTGTTAAAGTCGCCTTAAATGCTGCTACCAAGTCATGAGGTAAATGACGAATAAAACCTACTGTATCTGCTAAGATAACGGGGCCAACATCATCGATTTCGATCTTTCTTAGCGTAGGATCAAGCGTTGCGAACAATTGGTCCGCAGCATATACATCCGCATCCGTAATTTTGTTAAACAGCGTCGATTTACCCGCATTGGTGTAGCCTACCAGAGAAACAGTTGGGATCTCGTTACGACTACGCGCTCGACGCCCTTGCTCACGCACAACGGCTACCTTGTCTAATCGTTTACGAATACTCTTAATTCGCTCTCTTAGTAACCGTCTATCGGTTTCTAATTGGGTTTCACCAGGACCACGTAAGCCGATCCCCCCTTTTTGCCTTTCTAAGTGCGTCCATCCTCGAATTAAGCGCGTAGAGATATGCCTTAGCTGAGCAAGCTCAACCTGCAATTTACCTTCGTGGGTACGGGCTCTTTGCGCGAAAATATCTAAGATCAGCGTTGTCCTATCTAACACTCGGCACTTACAAACGCGTTCTAAATTGCGCTCTTGTGAGGGACTGAGTTGGTGGTTAAATATGATGACATCTGCGTTGTGGATGTTGACAATCTCGGCAATTTCTTCAGCTTTACCCGTTCCGACAAACAACTTTGCATGTGGTGCTTGACGGCTGCCTTGCACAACCGCCACACTACTAACACCAGCAGAAGAAACTAGCATTTCCAATTCACGTAGATCTTCGCGATCTCCTTCGTGAGGAAATTCTATATGAACCAAGACTGCCTGTTCGCCGGCTTCATAACGGTCAAACAAGCATTAAGCTCCTACTAATAAGAATTAATAATTACCTTCTTCACCTTGGTCGCCCGCTTCACTTCCGGTTGCATTTTGGAAGTTAACCGCACGAGCTGGAACCACAGTGGAGATGGCGTGTTTGTAAACCATTTGGTTTACTGTGTTTTCAAGCAAAATCACAAATTGGTCAAATGACTGGATCTTGCCCTGTAATTTAATGCCATTCACTAAAAAAATTGAGACAGGAATGCGCTCACGACGCAAGACATTCAAAAATGGGTCTTGTAAAGATTGGCCTTTTGCCATTTTCTTATCCTTCGTTTTAGGTGTTATTATGTCAGGTCGTTGATTTAATCAGAACACGCTGATTTAACAACTACTATTAGCTTAGCGAAGTTAGAACACGTTGCAAGTTTTCTTGACTATCGGTGTCAAGCCAAGTCACATCTTGCCACCCCCTCAGCCAAGTTAATTGCCGCTTCGCCAGTTGTCTGGTCGCTGCGACGCCTTTGAAAACCATTTCGTTATAATCGCACTCGCCAGCTAAATACTCCCACATTTGCCGATATCCGACACAGCGAATAGAAGGCAAATCAGGGTGTAAATCTTTACGTTGATATAAGGCCAAAACTTCATTTTTAAAGCCTTCATCCAACATTATTTCAAATCTTTTCTCTATACGTTCATGTAAGACTTTTCGGTCACTTGGTGCAATCGCAAATTGATGAAATTGATACGGCAATGCACCCTGTTTGCTTTGCTGCAATTGAGTCATCGTTTTACCACTAATGCGATAAACTTCCAAAGCACGGTTGATACGTTGCGAATCGTTTTCGCTGATTTTAGCCGCGGCTTCTGAGTCAATCTCTTTTAACTGTTGATGCAGCGCAGGCCAACCCTTTTGTTCGGCTTCGCGCTCCAATACCGCTCTGATTTCAGCATCAGCCTCTGGTAATGGCGACAGGCCTTCAATCAAGCCTTTAAAGTACATCATGGTGCCACCCACTAAAATTGGCACCTTGCCACGCTGATGAAAATCGTCAATTAGTTTAATAGCATCAGCACGAAACTCAGCAACCGAATAGCTTTGTGCTGGATCAATAATATCAATTAGGTGATGTGGTGCCTGTGCTTGCTCTTGTACGCTCGGCTTTGCCGTACCGATATCCATCCCTTTGTACACTAACGCCGAGTCTACACTGATGATTTCGGTATTTAACGCTTGGCATAACTCTATGGCCAATGCGGTTTTGCCCGCTGCTGTCGGTCCCATTAGGGTAATGACAGGTAACTTGTTCACATCTAACCTACTAATAAACTGCACTAATCTCGTATTATAGCTGATAGTACATGGTAATTAATACCTACTTAGGCACGAATTACTGCGAACTTAAAAAACTGACCAACTTCTGGGCATCAATTGTAACCGCACTTTTATGAATACGAGCCAAACATGAGGCTTTTGAAAGTAATTTTTCTTTAACTAAATCAAAATGCTGGCTATCGAAATAGCTACTGGGTGTTGAGACTTCTAGCCACTGTAACCAATCTTGGAGTTCAGCATCTGAGCTTGGTTCCATCATTTGCTTAGAAATTTCACCAACATCTATGCTATAGAGCGACACAGGCAACTTTTTAACTAAAATATGGCCATCAAAGATTTCAATCGCAAACCCTAAAATTGCCAACCAAGTTTCACGCTGCTGCAATGCTTCCAGTGCGGCTTTATCTAACTTGATGCGCACAGGTAACAGCAGCGCTTTGCCTTGCAATGTGCCATCTTGCTCAATTTGCATTTGCCAATATGGCAACAGCCCCAGCCTACAATCACCAAACAACAACTGATTGTCTTGCTCAAGCATGACTTTGCCTTGCGGCAACAACATCCAGCTAGATTTACTGGCGGATATCGGGATGCTACTTACTTCATTTGACGGTAATGCAGCTTCTTCAATTTGATCGAAGTGCTGCATCTGTTGATGTGATAGTCCTTGATAGAGCTGGTTTACATTCACCTGCTTTTTGCCACCACCTGTTGCACCGCCATAGTTACTTCGACCGCCACCTGAGGCTGCTCTTGAAGCCTCAGTGCGTTCGCCGAAGCTACTTGGATCCGAATAGGCCTGTGGTTGCGTTTCGGGCTGTAAGGTTGAACGGTAACTTTGATGATAGGTTTCATCTACCTGTTCTTGGGGCGTAAATAATGGCGATGCGATATCAGGTGCTTGAGTCTCGGTCTCGCTTGCACAAGGTAAATCAATTTGCTCCGTCGCGACCTGCTTTATTGCTTGTACGATAAAGTCGTGAACCAAGCGCGCTTGATGGAAGCGAACTTCGTGTTTCGCGGGATGGACATTAACGTCAACTTGTCTCGGATCTAACTCAAGATATATGACAAAACCGGGAAGCTCTTCATGCCCGATTGATTCATCAAATGCTTGGCGAATCGCATGTAAGATGAGCTTATCTCGCATCATACGACCGTTTACGTAGGTATATTGTGTGCCGTTGTTCACCCCCGCAGGTAACACCCAACCGAATAATCTTAGTCCCTCATGACCTGAGTCGATAAAGCTTGCTTGCTGTAAGAATGCTTTACCACCAACTTGCGCAACTCGCTCAACACCTTTTTCAATAGTGCGTGGGCGATATTGGCGAACCACCTTTTGGTTATGAGTGAGCGTGATGGCAACATCAAAACGACTCAATGCAATACGCTTAACCAGCTCATCGATATGGCTAAACTCGGTTTTTTCGGTGCGTAAAAACTTTCTTCGTGCAGGCGTGTTGAAAAACAGATCTTTGACTTCAATCGTGGTGCCGTCTGGGTGCGCGGTAGGTTGAACCTGCACAGCCATATCTCGCCCTTCGGCGAAAGCCTGCCAAGCTGTCTCTTGTGCTTGAGGTTTAGAGCTCAGAGTCAGTCGCGATACTGAACTGATGGATGCCAGCGCCTCACCTCGAAAGCCAAGCGAAGCAATACACTCCAGATCATCTAAACTTTTCAGTTTACTTGTCGCGTGGCGAGACAATGCCAACATCAGCTCGTCTTTAACAATACCGATACCGTTATCACGGATCCGAATAAGCTTGTGTCCTCCACGCTCAATGTCTATTTGAATGCGCGTCGCACCAGCATCAATACTGTTTTCCACCAGCTCTTTCACGACGGATGCTGGCCGCTCCACTACCTCACCGGCAGCGATTTGGTTGGCCAACCGAGCTGGAAGTATTTCTATCGTCATCATTTACGCTTTTGGAATAGTTAAGACTTGCCCAATAAACAAGGTATTGTTTTTCAGGTTATTTGCTTTTTTCAATTCACTGACCGTAATGCCATAACGGCTAGCCAGCACACTCAATGATTCACCACTTTTTACTTTATGCGTCACTGGCTTATTGGATTGCATACGCGCAAAGAGCGAATTATCCGGTGGATTTTTCTCATAATAGCCTTTTATCGAACTAAAAATAGCCCGAGCTAAACGCTCTTGATAATGCGGAGACATTAATAGCTTTTCTTCTTTGGGGTTTGAAATAAACCCGGTTTCCACCAGAATCGAAGGTATATCTGGTGATTTTAGTACCCCAAAGTTTGCAGCTTGCGGTCTGCTTTTGTGCATTTTTGCCACTTTTTTCAGCTCTTTGACGACTTCTTCTGCGACCTGAAACCCGGTTTTCATCGAATGTTCCATCGACATATCAAGTAACGCTTTGGCTAAATATTTTTCGTTGGCCGTATCTTTAATTAAATCGGCAGCCCCTCCCAATAATTGTGAGTGTTTTTCTTTGTCTTCTAGCCACTTACCTATTTCAGAATTAGCTCTGCGTAGTGATAACACCCAGACCGACGCGCCGCGTGGTTGAGGGCTGGTGAAAGCATCTGCGTGAATAGATACAAAGAAATCCGCTTTTCTTTCGCGCGCTCTTGCGGTTCTCGTATTCAACTTGAGGTAATAATCGCCAGTACGAATAAGCTTTGCGCTCATCCCTGGCTGGCTATCGACTAAGCGTGCTAAACGCTTCGCAATTTGAATGGTTACGAGCTTTTCATAAGTACCTGAAGGTCCAATAGAACCCGGATCTTCACCGCCATGACCGGCATCGATGGCGATGACAATATCTCTGTCTTGCGCCAGTGTTTTTCGTGGTGTGGCAGTTTTTGTTTCGTCATAAGCACTCATCTGCTTACCATACAAATCAACGACTAAGCGGTTTTTATACGGACCGGTTGGTGCTAACGCAAAGATTTTTGGCGTAGCGCTGCGACTTAGCTCCACAACAATCCGTGCAGAATTGCTGTTTTTCGGTTTGCTGTGGCGCACCTTGTTTACAACTCGATGTTCGTCAGGAACACTCGGAAAGTCTTTTTGTTGCTTGGTGTTTTCAAGGTCGATCACCAAGCGCAGTGGATTTTTCAGCACAAAATAGCTGTAATCCGGCTTATCGCTCATATCAAAAACAATACGAGTGCTTTCTGGGGAGGGCCAAACACGCACACTTTCGATGGCGTTTTGGGCGATGCTCTGCATGCTCGTTAAGAGCATGCAGATAAAAATGAAAATATAACTAATAGTCGGCTGATTACGCATAATCTTGTAATTGTTTTAATAGTGCCTCGCCGCGGCTAGACTTGGCCTCAAGTGTAATTTGACGGCCATCACCAGCATACTGCATTGTGACGTCTATATCTGGGTTTGGAATAAAGCCTTCACCTTTTTCAGGCCACTCAACAACACAGATAGCATTACTTGCAAAGTAATCCCGGATCCCCATGTATTCGAGCTCTTCAGGCGAACCTAATCGATATAAATCAAAATGATATATTGAGACATCATCCAGTTCATAAGGTTCAACTAAGGTATAAGTTGGACTTTTTACCTTACCTGAATGACCAAGACTTTGCACGATCCCGCGAGTGAGCGTGGTTTTACCTGCGCCTAAATCACCGTGTAAAAATAGTACCGCACCTTGACGAATAACATTGGCAATTTTATTACCCATGGCAACTGTTGCTGGCTCATCAGCCAAATCGAATCTCATATGACCTGTCGTCACCCTAAAATACCTCGAATATGTTCGAATAAATCCCCGGCCAACATACCTTTTTCGCCATCATGGGCGGCCTGCTCGGCAGCTAAACCATGAATATACACGGCTAGGTTTGTTGCAGCAAATGCTTCCATCCCTTGGGCAATTAAACCGCCTATGATACCAGATAAAACATCGCCCATCCCAGCACTCGCCATTCCTGCGCAGCCTGAACGATTAATATTTATTCGCTCACCTTCAGATATCAAACTGCCCGGCCCTTTTAGTACCGTAACAGCGCCATATTCATGGCTAATTTTTTTAGCCACCGCGAAGCGGTCATGTTCATTTAGCGATGTCTCTAAGTGACTCAATAACCGCCTTGCTTCACCTAGGTGAGGCGTTAACACCCAGTTTGATTTTTGCCTCGGTGCATGCGCTAAACAATTGAGTCCATCAGCATCCATAATCATCGGCAATTCAGTTGCCATCGCACAGTTAAAAAGTGATTTTGCCCAAACGTCTTGACCAAGCCCGGGACCAAGCACTATCACACTGGCTTTTTTCATCAGTGGCGATAACTCATTCGCACTCTCAACACCGTGTACCATTAATTCAAAGCGCCCCTGTAAGACGCTCGCGATATTATCAGGATGAGTCGCTACCGATACAAGGCCAGCCCCTGCCCGCAGAGCGGCTTCTGCTGCCAATCGAATTGCTCCAGCCATGCCACGATTACCGCCAATAAGTAACACATGACCATGGGCATTTTTATAGCTATCTGGTGCTCGCTGCGGCCTTGCTGCCATGAACGTTTCATGATTTAAGTAATTAGATGTTGGCGTTACTAGGGTTTTGAATGCTTCACCTACATCCAAGTCGGCTAACAATAACGTTCCCACAAAACGCTTTGCTGAGCCGCTAAGTAAGCCCTGTTTTAACGCGATAAAGGTGATAGTTTCGGTAGCTAAAAATGCACTAGGTGCAACTTCTCCTGTTGTGGCATTTATACCGCTCGGTACATCAAGTGCCAACCTAGTAATCGGCAGTTTATTTATTTTGTCAAAACAAAGGCAAATATGGTCAGGCAGCTCACCTCTAAAACCTGTGCCGAACACGCCATCAACCACAACCGTAAACTGACTTAACTCTACTTCGTTCAACGAAAAAACCAATGCGCCTTGATATTGAGAAAATGCCTGCTGCGCATCGCCCGTTAAGCTTTCGGGTGCAAATAACGCGAGTACGGTGACGGAAAATCCGGCCTGCTGACATAATTGAGCGACGACAAAACCGTCTCCCGCGTTATTGCCTTTACCTGTGATAATTAAGATATGGCTGGATTTGGGCTGGCTGTTTTCAATAAAGCGAAATGCAGCGGCCCCAGCTCGTTGCATTAAGGTACTTAGATCTTTGCCTGATAACTTTGCGGCTTTTGCTTCATATTGCTGCACTTGTTGGGCTGAATAAGCAAATTGTGGTAAATTGCCCGTGTATTCATTAGCCATTATTTCTTCCCGTGACGACCGATAATATCAATTATAGTGAACTTGCAACACAAATTAAGCAATGGGGCCAAGAACTTGGCTTTGCAGAAGTCGGTATAACCGACATTGATTTACGCGAGCATGAAGCGCAACTTCAGCGCTGGTTAGACGCAGGCTATCATGGTGAAATGGCTTACATGGCTGCGCATGGAATGAAGCGTGCCCGCCCCGCTGAACTGGTTCCTGGCACTCAACGCATTATTTCGGTGAAAATGAACTACCTGCCACCCGATGCCAGCTTTGCCAGAGCGCTTGGTAATAAAACCACAGCCTACATCTCTCGTTATGCATTAGGTCGAGACTATCATAAGGTAATGCGCAACAAGCTAAAGCAGCTCGGACAAAAGATTGAGCAAGAAGTCGGTACGTTAGGGTTTCGCCCTTTTGTCGACTCAGCCCCAGTACTAGAGAGACAAATTGCAGAAAAGGCAGGCCTTGGCTGGCGTGGAAAAAACAGTTTAGTGATTAATAAGCAGGCGGGCTCTTGGTTTTTCTTGGGTGAGCTGTTTGTTGATATTCCTCTTCCTATTGATAAACCAAACCAAGAAGAAGGTTGCGGCCGTTGTACCGCCTGCCTAACTTTATGCCCTACTGGCGCCATCGTAGAACCTTATGTCGTTGATGCGAGACGCTGTATTTCTTATCTCACTATAGAGCTTCAAGGCGCTATTCCAGAGGAATTTAGAGCAAAAATGGGCAATCGGATATACGGTTGTGATGATTGCCAGTTAGTTTGTCCATGGAATCGCTATGGTAAAATAACGGAAGAAGCCGACTTTTTGCCGCGAACTCAACTTAAAGATCAGCAATTGTTGAGCTTATTTGCTTGGGATGAAGCAACATTTTTGAAAAACACCGAAGGCAGCCCCATTCGCCGGATTGGACATGAACGTTGGCTACGAAACTTAGCCGTTGGCCTTGGCAATGCACAATACGATGAAGCTATCGTTATAGCACTGGAAGATAAGCGTCAAAGTGCCACTCCCCTTGTTATTGAGCATATCGAATGGGCGCTGGAGCAACAAAGACAAAAGTCAGACCAACATGAACGCAAAAAAGCAAGGCTGATCCGCATTATTGAAAAGGGCTTGCCACGAGACGCTTAGCAGGTTTGTCGTGCTAAAGCACGACCTGCACAAAATGGTTCGAAGGAATCACGATAAATAAGCTGCGCTATAAAAGCTAAAAAAGTCGCGCTAAAGCGCGACCTACGGCAGTATTGGAAGTAGGGTTGCTATTCTGAGCGTCGTGAGAGTAGTTTTAAGTCTTCTTCAATATCATGGAAAGCGGTTTTCACTTCTCGCACACTTTCTTCCCGTGCGACTGAGCTTTGAATCGCTTTATCGACGTTTTGATAGATAAACATCTCCTGATCTTCGTCTAGGCCCATTGTCGGAATGCGCTCTTCAAATAACTCTTGTAATGAGCGGAACACTTTTTCGTTTTCTTGACGATTTTTATCAAGCAGCGACACCATGCTGTTAAACTTACCTTGCACCATTTTTATCGCTTCTTCCAGGTCCTCATGTTGCTGTACCAGCTTGCGTTTAGTGGAAATAGCAATTAACTGTTGCTCCGTTACACTGGCAATAAAGCAAATATGATCCCGCAATCTACCGTGTTTATCTGGATCGTCTCCCGGCATATTGAGGATCAAAATACTCAAAAATGGATAGTTAACCAATATGCGGTTAGTAAATTCATGTAATCGCCCTTTGGTGTGTAAGATTTCAAATAATTCAATGACGATAGGTGAGCAAATCCCCGTAGTGGCAAAGTGATGTTTTTGTCCCTCAAGCCGAACTTCAACATTACAATTAAGTCCCAGTCCCTTTAAACATTGACATAAAGCTTCCGCCAGTCGCGGGATTGCTTCTATCTCACCGATTTGCTCAATGTAGGTAACGATTTGCCCCATTTCACTGCTATTAGCCATGGCGCTAAATGCCGTGGAGGTTGCATCTTCAATTTGCTGAGCCAGAATGTCTTTTTCTAATAGCATTTGGTTCAAGTGCGTGAGCTTGGCTTTTAACTCACCTTGGCCAAACGGCTTAACAATATAATCTTCAGCACCCACTGAGTAGCCTTCCATGCGCTCTTCAACAGAGCCCCTTGCCGACACAAACATAACGATAATATGCTGTGTGTTTGGATTGGCTTTAATCGCCTTACATACCTCATAACCGCTCATTTTTGGCATGCTCACATCAAGTAAAATTACTTGAGGATCAAAGTCTTCGACTACTGCTAGACATTCATGACCGCTTCCAACGGTTTTTAACTCAAAGTCTAAGTCTTCTAAAATCTCTTCAATGATTTCTAGATTAAATGGTTCGTCGTCAACTGCTAAGATTCTGCGTAAAGCCATAAATGAATATCCTTCGTCGGTTCACAATGAGAAAGGCACTACGGGAAAATAAGGTAATTCAAGGCCAGTGCCTCAATAGCTCCCAATCAAATTGTATTAGTACAAGCTCTATTATTATTTATAGACGCTTACTCAACGCCTTTCCAATTACAACCATTACACCGCGTTACTCTCAAGATGCTCTGTTAAAGGCAGACTCACATTGATACATGCACCGCCCTCGGGATTATTTTCGGCGTAAATCTGCCCTTTATGCAGTAAAATAAATTCCTTACAAATAGCAAGACCTAAACCCGTGCCGCCGGCACCACTGTCTGTTTTACTGCTTTGCACAAACTTGGCAAAAATCTGTTCCAATTCGTCATCCGGAATACCAACCCCTTGATCGGCAATCTTGATATGAATATCTTGATCTTTACAGCTTAACAGTACACTCACCTCACTACCTTCAGGGCTAAACTTGAGCGCATTGCCCAATAAGTTTCTGATCACTTGATTCATTTGCTCCGGATCGCAAAAGGTCATCACGCCTTGAGCGGGCTTTTCAAAGCGGATTTTTATCTTTTTCTCAAGCGCAGTGCCTGATACATCTTCAATACCGCTTTGGATCACATTAACTAGATTGTGAAAGCTTGGATTAAATGGAAAGCGACCTGCGTCTAACTTTGATAAATCAAGCAGATTGTTAAGCAGTACCAATAGACGCTCACCACTGGTTTCGATACGAGATAAATACTTTTTGAGCTTATCCGCTGGCACTTCAGGAGCCGTTAGCTTATCTAAACCGAAACGAGCAAAACTTAATATAGAGTGCATTGGTGTGCGAAGCTCATGAGACATATTGGCTAGAAATTCAGATTTGGATAGGTTGGCCGCTTCCGCCGCTTCTTTGGCTTTTTGTAACTGTGCCGTTCGAGCTTGCACTTCAAACTCTAGCAACTCTTTGGTTTCTTCTAGTACTTCTTGTTGCTCTTTAAGCTTTGAGACATTTTTAAAAATGACCGCAAATGCCATATCACCGTGATGATCGATTTCGTTAAACGTTCCCATCAAAGGAATGCTGCGCTCACCCGCTTTTGGCAGACTCAGCTCACAGTTAAAATGCTTTAACATACCAACATGCTTCATCAAATCACGTAATTGCGACACGGATATTTCATCAAATAGCTCAAAAATAGAGAGTGGCTGTAATTCTTCTTCCGTCAGCTCAAACAATTCGCAACACGCGTCATTTGCTTCAATAATATGGCCCTGGCGGTTGAACAGCATAATCGGATCCGGGGTATGTTTATAAATCACGCGCAGCAGACTGTCGCGTTCAATCAAGGCATCGACTGTATCCTGTAGGCGCTCAACTAACTCTTGGTTATGGCGTCTTAAGAGCTCTGTTTGCCATAATTTATGTAGGCTTTGTAATAAATCGCTCTCATCAAACGGTTTAATCAGAATGTCTTCAACCCCTTGACGCACGGCTTCTAACATATCCACTTGATTAACCCGAGAAGTCATCAATAAGCAGCGGCAATTGTGGTGCACTTGACGAACTTTATTAAACACATCTAAGCCAGTGTCTTTTTCTAGATTAAAGTCACAAATAAGGAGGTCAACAGGATGTCGCTCGGCAACTTGCATCGCTTCATCAAGCGTCGTCGCGGTCGTCACCGCAAGCTGTGCTCCGCGTAGGCCGTTAGCTAAGGTCTCTAGGCGAGGCGTATGATGGTCAACCAGCAACACTTTGGGCAGCACTAAGGTATTAGTAGAACCAATTTCCAGTAGGCGTTCAAGTAAGCCAGTAATATCTTTATTGGCAAAGAAGGGGTAGATAACAATGCCATTTGGCAAGGCGCGGTTGATTTCACTGAAAGATTTTAAGTGCTCGGCATTATCGGGTTTAGGTGCCAGCAATACTAACTTATCATGATTCCTCAGTTGATATAACGCTTGGAGCTTACTGGCGGGCACCCCATGAGCAATAACAACAACATCGAATTTATCAAAATCGAGATTTGCTTCCAGACTCCGGTAATGCACATGCTCTACCTCGCCACCGAGTAACTCAAATAATACCTTTACTCGCATCGCTTGCACACTGCTGCTGTCAATAATCAGCACTCGATTCGTCATAACCAGATCCTTTACCGATAATTCTGAGATCCAGTTTAGTAGAAGAATCACAAGACGCTAAAAAATAGCACTATTTTGATATGTTTGACGCCGCGGTCTAATTCACGCAGCGAAAAAAATTCAAACAGCAAAGCAACGGCGTATAAAGCTATGCGAGAGATTTGCCCAAAATCGTCAAACTATAGTGATTACCATCCATGACCGCGACGTTGGGTAACTCTCCCCACTTTTTATAACCGTGTTTTTCAAACAAGCGGATACTGGGGAGATTATGAGAAAAAATAAAGCCTAGTAGCGTTGTAATAAACAAGCTTGGCGCTTGCTGCTCTGCAAAGTCCATAAGTTTGCTGCCTAACCCTTGGCCTTGTGCCGCTTTTGCAAGATAGATACTCACTTCAGCCGTACCATCGTAGGCAGGACGTCCATAAAAACTGCTAAAGCTTATCCACGCTATCACCTTTTCCGCCAGCTCTACCACATAAATTGGGCGATTTTGCGTATGTGCGGCGAACCAACTTTGCTTTTGTGCTACGCTTACGAGCTCCGTATCCGCGGTGACTTGGCGGCTCGGTATCGTTTCGTTGTAAATGGCAACTATGGCGCAAAGGTCATGCGGTTTAGCGAGTCTAATATTCATGAAAGCTGATCAAGGTAACGAATATTTTCGTATCATAAGAGATAACATAAATAAAAGGAAAGCACTGATGATAAAAAGTCTTTCGATTCTGAGCTTAGCGCTCGGTTTCCTAATCTCGAGTAACGCGTATGCAAAGACATCCAGCTGTGATGATTTTACCAATGTTGAGCTGCGAAAACTGCGTTCTGATGACTCACTTAATCTATGTGAATTTAAAGACAAACCGCTTCTCATCGTAAATACAGCCAGTAACTGTGGATTTACAGGTCAGTTTGAAGGGCTTGAGCAACTACATCAAAAATATCAAGATAAAGGCCTTGTTGTACTTGGTTTTCCCTCAGATGACTTTTTCCAAGAAGAAGACGACGAAAAGGAAACTGCAAAAGTATGCTTTATCAACTACGGTGTAACCTTCAATATGTTTGCTACATCGGAAGTTCGAGGCTCGGATGCTAACCCCATTTTCCAACATTTGAATGAAGTAACAAGCTCTCCAAATTGGAATTTTTACAAATACTTAGTGTCAGCTGATCGGAAAACAATCAAGCGCTTTAACAGTCGCACTAAACCTATGTCTGACGAGCTCACTAGCGAAATTGAAAAACTCTTGCCTAGATAAGCTGATTTTTTAACGTACCTAGATTAGAATAAAGTATGAATAATAAATAATCATCGGAGAAATTATGGCAATCGCTAGTGCAAGACACATCCTAGTAGATAGTGAAGCGCAATGCATGGAGCTCAAAGAACGCATTGCAGCAGGGGAAGATTTCGCAGAAATCGCAAAGCAGTACTCCAATTGCCCGTCGGGCCAAGATGGTGGTGCGCTAGGTGAGTTCGGACCAGGCATGATGGTGCCTGAATTCGATAAAGTGGTTTTTTCAGCCCCAATCAATCAAGTACAAGGGCCAGTGCAAACGCAGTTTGGTTTTCACTTGCTTGAGGTAACCAGTCGTAGCGATTAATTCGCTTGCGAAAAGTTAATCACTTCGCCATCATTCCTTAATACCAACTCGCTACATTTACTAAATGAGCGAAAAGATATTTAGTTGAAGGAATGATGGCATGAAACTTATCGGTTCGAACACCAGTCCATACGCCCGTCGAATTAGAATGTGGGCCGCGGCTAAACAGCTCCCAATGAGCTACCAGCATATAGATATATTTTCCGAAGCAGGCCATGACGAACTTATTCGCCATAATCCTGCCCGTAAGATCCCATTTTTAATTGACGATGCACAACTTATTTGTGATTCCAATCTGATTGTTCGCTATCTCCGTGAAAAACATCAACTTCCATTTCCCAGTTGGGATCAAGAAAATTGGCTGATCCTTATCAATGCCTGTAATGATTCTTTGGTAGAACTGTTACTTAGCAAGCGCTCAGGTTTTGATATTGAACAAGATAAACTATTTTTTAATCTACAGCGGGAACGAATTGGTCATACCCTGCACTATCTCAATGAAGAGTGTGTGACAGAAGAGTTTTTACACTGTGATTATCTCCAAATCAGTTTATACTGCCTTATTGATTGGGTTCTATTTAGAGAACTCGTCGACCTGAGCGATTACACCAACCTAATGGCATTTCATGGCCGTTGGCAAAGCCAAGCAATCGCCCAGCAAACTGATCCACGAAATTGAGAACACCTATGATGAATGAAGAAGAAATTGGCTCAGAAGTCAGTGAGTTTATTGAGCAAGTAAAAAATACTGAAAGCGTTTGGGCACTTAGCTCTGATGACGGTGGCATGGTTGTGGTTGACTCTAACCAGTTTGACGAGACAGATGTGTTATTGCTGTGGGATAGTGAAGAAAAAGCGCAAGCTCAATGTCGCGACGAGTGGAGTGAGTTTTCACCGATGAGTATTGATGTTGAAAGTTTTCTTGACGAATGGGTACTCGACCTAAAAGAAGATGATGCACTCGTTGGTCTAAACTGGAATGATGACAACGTTTGTGTTGAAATCGAGCCCGTTGGTCTTGCTAGACTACTTGTCGATATCGAATAAAAGCACACCGCATCAAAGTGGCGCTCATCCTTCGTGAGTGCCGCTATTCACCCGGCTTTGACACCAAAGCAATTAAAGTCCCTTCAATGGCTCTTACATAAGCTTGTGTTACTCTGCCCTTTTGGTTTGGTGAGCTTAATGGCTCAGCCCCTGCGGCTACCGCCTTATCATAGCATTCAGGGACATTTTCACAGCTTATGGTAATTTCAAACCCAAGTGCAGGCTGTTTAGGATGGCAACGAATATAGTCTTGCCTAAACTGTGATTGGGCTAATGGGTGACTGGCAAAGGCGAGTTTCACTTCTCCTGTGTCTAACTCACCATAATCCCCTTCATCGGTCATATCAAAAGTGCTCAAGCCAAATGCTTGATAGTAAAAATCCAGCACTTCCTCAACACTTTCTACATAAATCACCGTTTTAGCAAACACCGAAGCCTCACTATCAATAAAACCTAATGTAACTATATATAACTTAAGCACAAATGTTGGGCAAGGTAAAACAAAGCGAGAGAGTTCAGGGTTAAAGTTAAATATAGTCGAATGTGGAAAAGGAGTTGATTGGATAGATATGGAACTTATGTTCAGCTCGACACACCCACCAGATAGTGTCGAGCTAAAATTCTCGCAAAAAGCCTTACGACTTATTGCGGTTTTCTTTTGCGAATGCGCGAAGCTTACGCTTTTGTGAGAGCGTCATTTTGTTTGAACGACCAGCGTAAGGGTTATCACCTTCGCGGAATTCAATCTTAATCGGCGTACCCATTACGTTAAGCGCTTTACGATAGTAGTTCATCAAATAGCGCTTATAGCTATCTGGCAGTTCATGCACCATATTGCCGTGGATAACAATACGCGGCGGGTTATAACCACCTGCGTGTGCGTACTTAAGCTTCACACGGCGTCCACGAACCAGTGGTGGCTGGTGATCCGCCTGAGCCATATCCATAATACGACGTAACATTGCCGTACTTACTCGCTTAGTCGCTGATTCATAAGCTTCGTCAATCGACTCAAACAAGTGACCAACACCTGTACCATGTAATGCGCTAATAAAGTGCAAACGAGCAAAATCAACAAAGCCCAAGCGTCTGTCTAGCTCAGTTTTGATACGCTCTTTGACATAGTCATCAAGACCATCCCATTTGTTTACCGCAATAACCAACGAGCGACCCGCATTTAGTGCAAAACCAAGTAGACTCAAGTCTTGATCTGAGATCCCCTCGCGCGCGTCTACAACGAGCAATACCACGTTGGCATCTTCAATCGCTTGCAGGGTTTTGATAACCGAGAATTTCTCTACGACATCGCTGACTTTCTTACGCTTACGTACACCGGCGGTGTCGATTAACACATATTCTTTATCATTGCGCGTCATTGGAATGTAAATTGAATCGCGTGTTGTACCCGGCATATCGTAAACGATAACACGGTCTTCACCTAAAATACGGTTAGTTAGTGTTGACTTACCTACATTTGGACGACCGATAATCGCGAGTTTAACAGGCTTGTCTTCAAAACCCGTTTTGCCGTCTTCGGCTTCTTCACCTTCAAGGTAAAGCTCGGCGATATCTTCATCATCATGCTCAAGCTCTTCATCTTGAGCCGTAAGTTCAGCGATAATCGGTTGTAGCGTCAACTCTAATAATTGAGTAACACCACGACCATGCGCAGCGGCGATCTGTTGAACATCACCGAGCGCCAGCTGGTAAAACTCAGCACAGTTGGAGTCAGCATCAATGCCATCCGTTTTATTGGCGACAACAAAGCAATTCTTCTGTTGTTTACGAAGGTGCTGCGCGATAGCTTGATCAGCAACCGTCATACCTGCGCGCGCATCCACCAAAAATAGCACAATATCCGCTTCTTCAATTGCAAGCAGCGACTGCTCAGCCATTTCAGTTTCAATGCCTTCTTCAGAGCCATCGATACCACCCGTGTCCACCACAATAAACTCGTAGCCTTCATAGTTTGCTTGGCCGTATTTACGGTCGCGAGTCAGACCCGGAAAGTCAGCAACTAACGCGTCACGAGTACGTGTTAAACGATTAAACAGTGTGGATTTACCCACATTAGGTCGCCCAACCAGAGCGATCACAGGAAGCATAGACTACCTCTTTTATAAACAACAAAAGGCTTCGCAAAAGCGAAGCCCCATAAAAAATCTAAAAATTCAGAAAGTTACTGCGGAATTTGAACTGCGCTAAGTTCACCATCACGCGTGTAAACAAATACTTTGCCATCGACCACAATCGGTTCGACGAAAAAACCTGAACTATCAAACTCGGTACGCGATACCAACTCACCAGAGCTCTTATCTAGCCAATGTAAGTTACCTTCCTGATCGCCAACCACTACATAGTTGCCAGCAACCGTTGGAGCGGTTAAATACCAACCGCGTAGAGCTGGTTGTGTCCAACGTTCAATACCTGAGTTTTTGTCTAGTGCGTACAGTACGCCATCGCTATCAACCAAATAAATTACGTCAAGATCGAGTGTAAGGTCTCGGTAACTACTGTACTCACGATCCCACACTACATTGCCGCTGCGCACATCAATGGCGACTAGTTTACCATTATAGGCGATAGAATACACATATGCGCCGCTTACAACAGGTTTAGTATCAACATCCACCAAACGTTCAAACTCAGAAGCCCCTTTTGCAATTGCAACATCCGAGCTCCATGCGGTAAAACCGTTTTCAGCGATAAGTGCTGTTAACTTACCACTTTCTTCGCCAACCAATACGCCACCATTCGCGCTGGTTGGTGAGCTTAAACCACGTAATGTCAGCGCAGGGACTTCTTGCTCATAGTGCCAACGCTCTTCACCTGTATCTGGGTGTAGCGCAACCAGCTTGCCTGAACCTAAGTTAACGTAAAGAAGACCATCGCCTGCAGCTGGCGCTGACAGCGCTTCACCTGGTACCGACTTACGCCAAACTATTTCGCCGGTTTCACGGTCAAGCGCAAAAACCTGCCCGTGTTCAGAGCCAACATAGAGTTTACCATAAGCTTGTGTGATCCCACCTGACAGCTTCGCACTGTCGCTGTCTTCCCATGGCCAAAAGTTGGTATTCTCACGAACATCAACTTGCCACTTTTCTTTACCTGTTTGTGCATCAAATGCTGTCACTATACCTTCACGGGCAGCTGCAAAAACAGTGCTTTGGTAGCTTGTTGGAGATAAACGCGAAAAGTAGTGCTCAACCCCGTAACCAATCCCTTCTTGCCAAACCACAGAGGCGTCGAATTGATTGTTGATCTCAGGGAGCTTTAACTCTTCTTCATCATCACTAGAAGAACAACCAGCGGTGAGTGCTGCAACACATAAAGCCAATGAGGCCATCGTTAACTTCTTCATGGCAACTCCTTAAACCGTTGTCTTTTGTGCAAGATCATCCAGTTTAATTTGCAGCATAGGGTTGCTATTGCCTTCCGCTGCTTCTAGTGCCGATTGATAAGCACTTCGAGCTTTATCTTTATCGCCTTGAGCAAGGTAAATATCACCTTGGATCTCAGCAAGCTGAGCCTTAAACGCTTCAGGCATAGGCTTAGCGAGTGTTGCCAGTGCTTGTTCGTATTGAGACTGAGACGCTTGTACACGTGCAAGTCTCAATAAAGCCGTTGCTTTTAGCTCAGCGTTAGCAACATTATCAGCCGCCCAAGTTAGCTTCTCTGCAGCTAGCTTAAGATCGTCTTTGTCGATTGCCTCTTTAGCAGCAACGAAAGCCGCTAACACGGCGTAGTTAGAATCAGCATTTGCAGCAACAAAAGCGTCGCTTTTAGCTAGTACATCATCACTTTCAACAACCTGAGTGTATGCTTCTGATGCTGCTTCTGCGCTATCGATCTGGCTTTGGTTATACGCTTTCCAGCCATACAGACCACCTAAACCAAGCACAGCACCAACCACAATCGTTGTACCATTTTCACGGAAAAATCGTTTTATTGCTTCTGCTTGTTGTTCTTCTGTTGAATAAATTTCCATTCTAACCTCTTAGCCTACCAGCTCTGCTAACAGCGTTTTTACTTCTGCAAGTGGTAAGGTGATTTGTTCTTTCTCTTCACGCAGATACTTCACTGTCACTTTGCCTTCAGCGAGTTCATCTTCGCCTAGCACTAGCGCAATAACAGCATCGCTTTTATCTGCACGCTTAAATTGTTTCTTGAAGTTGCCACCGCCACAATGAACCATCACGCGAAGGCCAGCAATATCATCTCGTAATTGCTGTGCAACCACAGGAGCTTGAATCGCCGCTTTGTCACCCATCGCAACGACGTATACATCAGCATTCCGACGAATATCACCCACACATTCCAGCGTTTGTAGCATCAACACTAAACGTTCGATACCCATAGCAAAACCAACGGCTGGCGTTGCTTTGCCGCCAAGCTGCTCAACCAAGCCATCGTAGCGGCCGCCAGCACATACAGTGCCTTGAGAACCTAAGCTTGTTGTCACCCACTCAAATACAGTGCGGTTGTAGTAATCTAAGCCACGTACCAGTTTTTCATTAACTTGGTATTCGACGCCAGCTGCGTCTAAACGTTCACACAAATTAGCAAAATGTTCGCGTGATTCTTCATCTAAGTGTTCAGAAAGCTTAGGTGCATCAACCAGTACAGCTTGCACCTCTGGGTTTTTGCTATCTAACACGCGCAGTGGATTGCTATACATACGGCGCAGACTGTCTTCATCAAGCGCTTCTTTGTGTTGCTCCAGATATGCAATCAGAGCATCACGATACTCAGCTCGCGCTTCATTTGACCCCAAAGAATTGAGCTCAAGCTTAACATGGTCTTGAATACCAAATTGCTGCCATAGACGCGCCGTCAATAAGATCACTTCGGCATCAATATCTGGTGTTGCCATACCAAAGGTTTCAACACCAAATTGATGGAATTGACGGTAACGGCCTTTTTGCGGTCTTTCATGGCGGAACATAGGTCCCATGTACCAAAGGCGCTGTTCTTGGTTGTATAGCAAACCATTTTGATTACCCGCACGGACGCACACTGCTGTGCCTTCCGGACGTAGCGTTAAGCTATCGCCATTACGGTCATCAAAGGTATACATCTCTTTTTCGACGATATCGGTCACTTCACCGATAGAGCGCTTAAATAGATCGGTCGACTCAACGATTGGAAAACGGATCTCTTGATAGCCAAATGCCGCTACTGTGTCTCTTAACACCGATTCTACTTTCTGCCAGACCTGCGTGTCACCTGGCAGACAATCATTCATTCCACGGATTGCCTGAAGTTGTTTAGTCACTGAAAACCCTAACTTAAATTTGTCACCAATCGATTTACTACTGCTTGAGCCTTTAACTAAATACGCTCAAACAGTCTCATCGCATTGGTTTTATTTCTTTAATGCCATTTATCGTCGTGCAGTTTAGCACGCCGTGAGAAAGCGCGAAAATTCGCTTATCTTAACGATTACGCCGGTATCAGTCGATGATTTTTACATCGATTTTTTCTTCGCTTTCTTTTTTATCTACATATTCTCGGATCTGAGATTCTAATTGAGCAACGATATCATCGTTATCAATCCGTGTTTTTTGGCGCTCGCCATTGATATAAAGACCTGAACGGCGATTTGCGCCAGCAAGACCTAAGTCACTGACGAGTGCTTCACCAGGACCATTGACCACGCAGCCAATCACAGACACCGAAATTGGCGTGACGATATCTTCTAATCGCTCTTCCAGCTGATTCATCGTATTCACTACATCAAACTCTTGGCGTGAACAACTGGGGCAAGCAATAAAATTAATGCCGCGCGAGCGAATTCGCAGTGACTTTAGAATATCAAAACCCACTTTGATTTCTTGCACCGGATCAGCCGCAAGTGAAACACGTAATGTATCACCAATCCCTTCAGCAAGTAACATCCCTAGACCAACTGCCGATTTAACCGAACCGGCTCTAAAACCACCCGCTTCGGTGATCCCAAGATGCAGAGGTTGGTCGATTTCTTTTGCCAATAAACGATAAGCGCCAACGGCTAAGAACACGTCGGAAGCTTTTACCGAGACTTTAAACTGATCAAAGTTATGACGCTGAAGAATTTCGACATGTCGCATCGCAGACTCAAGCAAAGCTTCAGGTGTTGGTTCACCATACTTTTCTTGCAAATCGCGCTCTAGTGAGCCGCCATTCACACCAATACGAATTGGGATATTGTGCTCACCCGCCGCGTCAATCACTGCACGAATACGGTCTTCACTGCCAATATTCCCAGGGTTAATCCGCAAACAATCGGCACCGTACTTAGCCACTTGTAATGCAATACGATAATCGAAGTGAATATCCGTGACGAGTGGAATATCTACTTGCTCTTTAATGCTTTTGAATGCTTCAGCTGCATCCATTGTCGGCACAGAAACACGGACAATATCCGCTCCGGCGTCTTGGATAGCTTTAATTTGTGCCACCGTCGCATCAACATCTAGAGTATTGGTGTTCGTCATAGACTGTACTGCTATCGGTGCGCCATCACCAATAGGCACATTACCGACATAGATCCTTGTTGATTTTCTACGCTTTATAGGTGGTTCTGAAAACATGCTGACTACTCTGTTAACGGTAAATTGAATTTAGCTAGACGGTTTTTAGTAAACGCAGGCAAAGACACTGGTTTACCGTCAAGCGTGACCTCTACGGCCTGATGCTTGCCGAGTATAACAGAAAAAGGGGCCTTACCTTCAACTGTCATAGTATATCCCGCTTTTTTAACACCGAACGCGACACGTTCTTGTGTCGCATCAAACATTTCAACCCAGCTTTCTTCGTTGAAATGCATGACTACCGTGCTCAATGCCGAGTTTCGTTTTACCGTTTGCGGTTTCGCTTCAACAGGTACTGAAACCTCCGTTTCACTCATCTGCGGCTCGCTTTGCGGGGTTGTGTCATTGTTTTGCTCAGTAGGCAATTCTAGCTCATCCATCGCTGGTGTTGTGACATTTTCAACTGGCGTTTCAAGCTGAGTAACCGACGTTTCAGGCACCACTTCTTGCTCTGAGCTATTGGTCTGCCAAAACCAAAATGCCGACGACCCCAGTACGATAGCCAGCACAATGTAGCTCACCATCATTAGGCGGTTATCGTGGGCTTCTTTATGAGTACGGCGAGAAAAGCTTTGCATCCGCTTTTTCTGTGGCGGCAGCTCCGGAGATTGATATCTAGCCAGTACTTCCGTCGGATTCAACCCCAGTAGCGCAGCGTAATTTTTAATATAGCCACGCACAAAGGTTTCAGGCCCTAGGTCTTGATAGTCATCCTGCTCGAGCTTGGTAAGCTGGGCATGGGTCATCTTTAAGCGCGATTCAATTTCAGCAAAGCTGATCCCGGCATTTTGTCTCGCCGTTGCTAAAGTTTGCCCGAGTGAAGGCTGCTCTTGTTCAGGTGCTTCCTGCTCTTTCATTGTTTGGTTCATAAAACGTAATTTGTTGGGTCTACAATTAATAATCCGTGGCCTGCTTGCAGCGCCACATCAGGAGTGAGTTTATTCCATCGCATAATTTCATCGATCAACACACCATATCGATCGGCAATACTGAGCAAAGTATCTCCCGCCGCAATTTCATGCACGACATTGGGATTGTTAAGATACACCTTTTGACCTGCGTACAATCTTGCAGATTCCCGCACTTGATTATATTCCATCAATTCAACCATTTTAATGTCGTATTTGACTGAAATACTAAACAGGTTTTCACCTGCAATAACAGTATGAAAAGGTACCTGAGGAGGCGCAACGTCACGATTTAATAACGGTACACTTGAACTGCTTGATGATGTAGTCGCTAACACTTGAGGCTCACGTGAGCGAGGACTAAATGTGACTTCCGATGGGTCCGGTTGATAAAACTCAACCCGAGCTTCAGAGTCCGAGCTAACGTTCACTAAAGATGTGCTTTTTGCCACTTCAGGTTTTGCCGAAGGCGCAGAATTATTGGCCTCAATGGGTGAATCAACGGTGAATGATTGGGTTGAATTCGGTTGCGTTTTCTTACGTTTAATTTTAATTTTTGGATTCGCAACTATATGATTAGGCGACGCCTCGGCAAGCTGATTTAACTGCGCTTCTCGATAGCGATTACGCAACCGTTCAAATTCACTTGCAGCGATATTATTCGTTAAGATAAGGCCTGCTTGTGCAGATTTAGGGTAGCTTTGCACCAAGGTCGTGGCGATGTCTTGCGCTTTTTGTAAGTGGCCCATTTGCATATGCACTAAGTGCCCAAGCATTAAGCTTCTTGGCGAAATAAATCCACGCTTGGCAACGTTATCAAGCACATCTTCTGCTCTTAAGAAATCACTGCGAGCATAGTACAGGCCCGCGAGTGCAAGTTGCGACGACATTTGCTGAGCGTTATGCTTAATCGCATTTAACAGATATTCCTCGGCAAGGGAATACTCGTTTTGCTTCAACGCACACAGGGCTAAGTTTTCATAGCTTGCAGATACCCGCAAATAACTTGGCACCTCTATCGCTTTGAAAAAGTATTTGCTCGCTTTGTCATACTGTCCAACGCGACAAAGAAAAGTGCCATAGTTGTTTAGTGTGTCGGGATTATCTGGCTCAATATCCAAAGCCGCCTGATAGGCATTATCAGCACGTTGTTGCTCGCCCACCTGTTCGTAATAATACGCTAATGTATAATGAGCTTCGGCCAGCTTTGGCGCTAATTGTAATGCACGCTCTAAGTTAAATTTGGCTGAGGTGGTGTTACCAGAATTGAGATATTGAAGTGCAAGCGCAATGCGAGTTCTTGCGGCATTGGTGTTATTGACTTGTTGTTCGGCCACAGGACGCCCATCGGAGCGATAACTACTCTCCGTCACACAACCTGACAGAACTAAACTCGCGCCTGCGAGAATGGATGCAGCCAATCCTGTTTTGCGATAATTTCGCGATTGCATCACTCACCTTTGAATGCCACTGGGTTCTATGTGTGCCCTATATTACCCAAAAGGCTAAGAGATTCATCTCTTTTTTACCAGATAGTCAGAACTTATCTGAGGTTAAGATGAAATGAGCTGAGTAAACCCAGCTCATTTTTAATATTATTGTGCGCTTACATTGACAGTAATAGCATTGTCGTCACGCTGCTTTTTCTTGGCTAAACGTTTGGTTCTATCTACGACATCACCTACTAGCTGTCCACATGCAGCGTCAATGTCATCGCCACGAGTACGACGAACGATACAGGTTAGTCCTGCAGCTTGTAACACCTTAGAAAATCTATCGATACGGCTGTTGCTAGAGCGACCATATTCATTCCCTGGGAACGGGTTAAATGGGATCAAGTTAATTTTTGACGGTGTGCCTTTGAGAACTTGCACCAACTCATGGGCATGATCTGTACTGTCATTCACGTCTTGTAGCATCACGTACTCAATGGTGACGTCTTTATTTGCTTTAGAGCCATCAATATAGCGACGACATGCTGCTAGGAACTCTTCAATCGGATACTTTTTGTTGATTGGTACAAGTACATCACGTAGTGGATTGTTTGGCGCATGTAGCGAAATCGCCAGTGCCACATCAATCTTTTCTTTCAAGATATCAAGCGCAGGTACCACACCCGATGTACTTAGCGTAACGCGACGCTTGGATAAACCAAATGCCCAATCGTCCATCATCAGTTCCATCGCCGGTACAACGTTATTTAGGTTTAACAGAGGCTCACCCATACCCATCATAACGATGTTAGTAATTGGACGTTTAGTGCTATCGCCTTTATGCAGACCAATGTCGGTTGCCACGCGCCAAACCTGACCAATGATCTCAGACACTTTTAAGTTACGGTTAAAGCCCTGCTGCGCTGTTGAGCAAAAAGTACACTCTAGCGCGCAGCCAACTTGAGAAGACACACACAGTGTCGCTCGGTCTTTTTCAGGGATCCACACGGTTTCAACTTCTTGGCCACCCTCGAGTAATAGAGCATATTTAATGGTACCGTCAGAAGCCTCTTGCTTTACTGAAATTTCAGGCGCCTTAATCTCACACTCAGCTTGCAAACGCGCACGCAACTTTTTGTTCAGATTGCTCATATCATCAAAGTTGTCGATGCCAAAATGATAAATCCATTTCATCACCTGATCCGCGCGAAACGGCTTTTCGCCATATGATGCAAACAACTCGCGCATCCCCTCGCGATTTAAATCAAGTAAGTTAATTTTTTTCTCAATAGTGGTCATGAACAACCTCGGTTAAAGACGGTAAGAACAGCTAAATTGCCAACAACGCATTGTACAAAAAAGCAGCAAGCATCACAAATAATGTAACGTGTTTTGTGAAGTAGTGTGATTACTTTACAAAGCACGCTTATCCCTCAGCTTAGCTACGGGACAAAAAAAGGGCTCGAAAGCCCTTCTTTGGCACCAAGTCCCGAATTAACGAGTACGTGGGCAGATCTCTTCTTCAGCGAAGAAGTAAGCTATTTCGCGAGCAGCAGACTCTGGCGCGTCAGAACCGTGTACTGCGTTCTCGTCGATGCTGTCTGCGTAATCAGCACGTAGCGTACCAGCTAGCGCTTCAGCAGGGTTAGTAGCACCCATGATTTCGCGGTTTTTACGAACTGCATCTTCACCTTCAAGCACCTGAACCATTACTGGACCAGAAGTCATGAAAGAAACTAGTGCACCAAAGAAAGGACGCTCTTTGTGCTCTGCGTAGAAACCTTCAGCTTTCTCTTGAGAAAGGTGAACCATTTTTGATGCAACGATTTTAAGACCAGCAGACTCAAAACGGTTGTAGATAGCACCGATGTGGTTTTTAGCTACAGCATCAGGCTTGATGATTGAAAAAGTGCGCTCTAAAGCCATCTTTTTTGCTCCAAAATATTATTGTGAATATTAACGGGCGCGAATTATACGTGTTTTGGTAGAAAAAACCTACTATCTCACGCCGCTTTCTTTGTGAAGAAACGAAAATTTGGCGAATTATTTGTCGATTAAATGCGCAGAGTTGCTAGTAGAAGCCTTAATAGTAAGGTCTCTTGCCCTTCCTTGCACAATGTCAAAAAACCTGATCTACATCAAAATTACTTACTTAGCTTTCTTCTATACTGCGCCGCTTTTTAGAATCAGCACGCGAAATCACTCAACAGCTGACCCGTAATCAGAGGTAAACCATGTTTGTACCAGAACTTCTCTCTCCTGCCGGCAGTTTAAAGAATATGCGTTACGCTTTTGCGTACGGTGCCGACGCTGTGTACGCCGGACAACCAAGATACAGTCTACGTGTACGCAATAACGAATTTGACCTAAACAACCTCGAAATCGGTATTAACGAAGCCCACCAGCAAAATAAAAAGCTCTATGTCGTATCAAATATTGCGCCGCACAACGGCAAAGTGAAAACTTACTTACGTGATATTGAGCCCGTTATCGCGATGAAGCCAGACGCGCTTATCATGTCCGATCCCGGGCTAATTATGCTGGTGCGCGATAAGTGGCCAGACATGCCAATTCACTTATCCGTACAAGCGAATGCTGTTAACTATGCGGCGGTGCAATTTTGGGCCAAACAAGGGGTTGAGCGCGTTATTCTTTCTCGCGAGTTGTCGCTACAAGAAATAGAAGAAATTCGTACATTGTGCCCAGACACTGAGCTTGAAGTGTTCGTTCACGGCGCCTTATGTATGGCTTATTCTGGTCGCTGTTTATTGTCGGGTTATATCAACAAGCGCGATCCAAACCAAGGTACTTGTACCAATGCCTGCCGCTGGAGCTACGATGTCAAACCTGGTCAAGAAAACGAAACCGGCGATGTTGTTCATAAAGTCGATCCAAAAGCGATTATTCCAACCTTAGGGGAAGGTCAACCAAGCGACGAAGTGTTTATGCTCGAAGAGCAAGGTCGCCCAGGTGAATACATGCCAGCATTTGAGGATGAGCATGGTACTTACATCATGAATTCCAAAGATTTACGTGCAGTCCAGTATGTTGATCAACTGACTCGCATGGGCGTGCACAGCCTTAAGATCGAAGGCCGAACCAAGTCATTCTATTACGTTGCCCGCACCGCACAAGTCTATCGTAAAGCCATTGATGATGCTGTTGCAGGTAAACCATTTGACCCAAGCTTAATGAAAACCCTAGAAAACCTAGCCCACCGAGGATATACCGAGGGTTTCTTGAAACGTCATGTACATCAAGACTATCAAAATTACGACTACGGTCATTCGGTGTCTGACCAACAGCAGTTTGTTGGTGAAGTGCTAGGTCGCACTAATAATGGTCTCGTTGAAATTGAGGTTAAAAACAAGTTCTGTACTGGTCACAGCTTGGAATTGATGACGCCTAAAGGCAATATTCACTTTAATCTTGAGCACATGGAAAATAAAAAAGGCGAAGCGATAGATGACGCCAAGGGTTCTGGTCATATCGTCAAAATTCCACTGCCAGAAGACATAGACTTAAGTCACGCCATTTTAATGCGCAATTTGGGCCAAAGTGAGGACACTCGTAATCCTTTTAAAAAGGCATAACGATGGCACTACTTATTAATGATAAATGTATCAACTGTGATATGTGCGACCCTGAGTGTCCTAATCAGGCCATTTACATGGGCGATAAAATTTATCAAATTGACCCTGACAAATGCACTGAATGCGTCGGCCATTACGACACACCAACCTGTGTAAGTGTCTGCCCCATTGATTGCATCAAACCAGATCCAAACCACAAAGAAAGCCTTGATCAGTTAGCCGAAAAGTACCTTCGACTCACTGAATAACAAGGTGAAGCCACGCGCTTCACCTTGTTAATCTCTCAACTCCCCCTCTTCCCTACCTCACGATAAAGATTTCTTACACCTCTTGTCGAAATTTCAAATAGATATACTACAGTTAAAGCAGAGCATTAGGACTTTTAAAGCGTATTTTACTATCGCAGCTTGAGTGCGCTTTTAGCGTCTTAACGGCGGATGTTTTTATATGAATCGACTTTACGTTGAGGTAAGGAAATAACATGGATTTGAACTCGTTTGAGTCATTTTTTAATAGCGCGTACATGCCGCATGGTCATTGCTATTTGTGGCAACCTCACCTTCTATGGACCAATGTCATCTCCGATATATTGATAGCCGCCGCCTACTTTTCTATTCCTATGGCGATTATGATTTATGCAAAACAACGCCCTGACGTTGGCAGAAATTGGGTCTTTGTGTTGTTCTGTAGCTTCATCACCTTATGTGGACTCACGCACTTAATTGGCGTTTATACCGTTTGGCATGGCGCTTATGGTATTCATGGCATTTCAAAAGCAGTCACAGCGTTTATCTCAATGGTAACGGCGGTTTATCTTTTTAGACTTATCCCAAGCGCCGTCGCAATCCCAACTCCCAATCAATTCCATGGCGTGACCGCAAGGCTCAAACGTATTACCGATGAAAAGCAAGCGCTTCATTCGCAACTCGACCAACACAGAGTTACCGAGTTTATGCTCGATGCCTTACCCACTAGTACCTTGCTACTTGACCAGCTACTCACCGTGAGTAAGTGCAATCCTTATTTTTATCGCGAGCTTGGGTACGACACGCCAGATGCATTAATTGGGCTGAGACTACACGATATCGTCAGTTTGGATGATCCGTTCTACAGCTTAGAATCCATTAGCCAATCTCTACTCAACCAAAACGATTACAGTAAAGAAGCACTGTGCCATGTGAAAGACAAATTTGGCAATCTAATCCCGATGGAGATGCGCTTAGTACAAGAACCCCATGACGGTGCCAATCTCATTTTAGCGGTGTTTAATAACCTATCGTCACTTAAACGCACAGAGCAAGCACTTGCGGAATCCACCGAACAAATGAAGCGTGCAATTGGGGCAACCGAAGATGGCATTTGGGAGTGGAACGTTGTCGACAACAGCGTCAGCTATTCATCTCGTTTAAAAACCATGATAGGTAAGCGCGACGACGAAAAAGTCACCTATGACGATTGGTTTGCACATATCCACCCAGACCATCAGGGCAAAGTGCAAGATGCCATAGATCATCACTTTGCCACCAAAGATCAATATTTTGTCGAGTACTTAGGGCGAGACAACAAAGGAGAATACGCTTGGTTTTCCGCCGTAGGCAACAGCCAATTTGACGACCACGGTAAAGCATTGGTGATGTCTGGAGCACTTAGAAATATCCATCAGAAAAAATCCCTTGAGCTGCAAGTTGCGGAAAAAAACAAAATTCTCAATGCCATCTACGAAGGTGCAAGTCAGGCTATTTGGCTATTAAAGGTAGAAGAAAACCAAACATTTCGAGTGCTCGAGTACAATAAGTTTGCTTGTCAACGCACTGGCGTCAAACTTGATGAAATATTGGGTAAAACCCTCAGCGAACTAAGGGGGACAGTGTTAGAAGCGGAGCTAGTAGATAGAATCGAAAAAAACTACCAACTTTGTGTTGAGGTCGCAAAACCCGTAGATTACACCGAAATGATACCGTTTAAAAACAAAGAGTATTGGTATCAGACGACTCTTTATCCACTTAAAGACAGTAAAAACCAAGTTGAGCGGATCGTTGGTATCGCCGTCGATATTACTGCGCGAAAATTCGCAGAAAAAGAGCTAGAAGACAACCAACGCTTTTTACAGCGAATGATTGACTCAGCGGTGTGTGGCCTTTATCTCTACGACTTAAAACTCCACAAAAACACGCGCATAAACAAGCGTTATACCCAACTCCTTGGTTATACAATTCAAGAGTTAGAAAGTTCAAATTTAGAACTATGTTTTCATGAAAGTGAACGCGCACTCGTTTACGAGCATATTGATGAAGTGAGAGCCAGCCAAGACGGTGAACTTATCCCGATAAAATATCGCTTTAGACACAAAGAAGGGCATTGGGTTTGGTGTTATTCTGTCGATACCGTGATCACTCGAGATCACAATGGCGAGCCAGAGTTGATGCTGGGTACTTTTGTCGATATGACCGAGCACACCGAATTGCTATTACAGCTGCAAGAATCCAACGCCCACCTTGAGCACTTTGCCTACATTGCGTCTCATGACTTGCAAGAGCCACTCAGAAAGATCACCGCTTTTTCGGACAGTTTGGCGCAAAGAATTACGCCAGAGTTGAAAGACTACGACGATGCAAAGTTTGAAATAGAGCGCTTGGTAGATGCCAGTCAACGAATGCGGATAATGATCCAAGACCTACTCAAGTTATCACGCTTGCATTCCCATGAGTTGAAGCTACAAACAACTAATCTAACTTTATTGCTAGAAGATATCTGTGAAGTGATGAGCTTTAGTATCGAGGAAAGCGGCGCAGAAATTAAACTCGAGAATGGTGATATACCCATCGAACTTGATCCCTCGCTTTTTCTTCAAGTGCTGCAAAACTTAATCAGTAACAGCATTAAATTTAAGTCACCAGAGCTTACGCCCGTGGTCCAAATTTACGCCAGCCAAACCGGCCATGAAACGGTGATCCATTACAAAGACAATGGACTTGGAATCCCAAAATCTCGACGCCAGCAAATCTTTGAACCGTTCAGGCGTTTTGGCACCACACAAGAGTATGGCAGTGGTATTGGCCTTGCGCTGTGCCGACAAATCGTAAAACTACATGGCGGCACAATAAAATGCCTGCAAAGTGATGATGGCGCTTTGTTTGAAATCATACTGCCAAAAGAAGTTAAGGAGTAATAATGGAACTGTTATTAGTTGAAGATGATCCAGATGATGTTTACTTTTTTAAAAGAGCATACAGCAGTATTACCAATGCGCCAGAGCTTAAAATTTTTTCTGACGGTCATGAGCTGCTACATTACCTCGATTCTATCGCAACTTACGACCAAGTTATCTTGCTGGATTTAAACATGCCAAAAATGAGTGGCTTTGAAGTCATGGAAGCTTTAAAAAATGAACAAGTTGCCGATAAATTAATAACGGTATGCTATACCACCTCCACTCACCACAGTGACATTCGTAAAGCATATCAATTGGGTGCTAAGTCATATATTACCAAGCCTGGACGCTTAAGTGATTTAGAGTCGTTGATCAAATTAATCAAGCAGTATTGGTTTGACAATAACTGTGTCGTGCAAGGGTAACTATGAATACATGGCTGATTTATCTTCTTGAAGACAACGATGAAGATGCTTACTTAGTAAAGCGCACACTTGCAAGTACTGACGGTAGACAAAAGTTTAACGTTAAACATTTTAAAAATTTAGAACAACTTGAAACCGCCTTAAATACAGTCAAGCCTGAAGCCATCCTAATCGATTTGAATATCGATGAGAGTCAAGGTCTTACCACGCTGATTAAAGTAAAGCAGTTACCCGTCAGCGCCCCTATAATCGTGTTAACTGGGGTATCTGAAACGCTGTTTGGCGAAAAAGCAATTCAACTTGGTGCGCAAGATTATATCCCAAAACATGAAGTGAACGGCCCACTACTGGCACGTACAATTACCTTCTCAAAAGAACGCTACGAAATGCAGCGGAATCTAGAGAACCTGGTGGTTATGGATAGACTCACTATGTTACATAACCGCGGCGCATTTGATAGCGAACTAGAAAGAGCGATTAGTGAATCAGAGCGATATGGTCATGGATTTGGTGTGTTGTTTATTGATCTCGACAACTTTAAACCAGTCAATGATCAACTTGGTCATCAAGCAGGCGACCAATTGCTCAAAATACTGTCGGCAAAACTTAAAATGTATAAACGTGCTTCGGACTTTGTAGCACGCTACGGTGGTGATGAATTCGTGGTTATCGCCCCTCACCTGACCGAAAAAAACCAGTTACGAAAACTGGCTCAGCATAAGTATGACTTGCTAAGTGATAATTACTGTCTCCAAGATGAAAGCGCCAACATCCGCGAAGTAAAGCTAGACTTGAGTATCGGTGCTGTGATTTATCCCACTGACGCAACATCGGCTGAAGAGTTAGTTGCTAAGGCCGACAAAGCTATGTATCACGCAAAAACTAATAAACTACCTTACGCGTTATACTCGGATGCAGGGCTCACGACAAAACAGGAATAGAGAGAGCTATTCAACTCTATTGTGCAAGTATTGCCTATCTGACTTTCGCCTAACATGGTTGCGCCTTTCGACGAGAGGCAAAACATTACTTCGCTGTTTTCGGCGCTCTCCTCCTTGTCTTTCCTCTAGCAACTCTTCAAGCTGAGACAGAGTAATTTGCCTTCTCATAGCAACCTCCGCATCACATTAATTTATTTTCTATAGTCGCTTTTACCCTAAAACCCAAGCTATCGGATCAGGAACATATGATCCATATCAAAGAAACCATACTGTAAACTTTTATTTTACAAAATGATCACATTTAGGTATAACTTGATTGAACAAAAAACAAACAGAAAGGATACAACATGAAACGCCACTATCTATCAGCGTGTTTAGTCGCGCTCCTCTCACATCAGGCAACAGCTGCTGGTCAGCATGACTCAGTAGCTATACCTGAATTTACTGCGGAACACATCAGTGCCTTACCTATTTCTAGTGTAATGGCAGTAAACCCTGAACTGTTTCTTTTCAGCAATGCTTTACAACAAGTAGATTGGCAGCAAGTGCTTGACAGCACGGCACCACATTTAAGTGACAAGCTCGAAGTGCTCTTACACTATGCTGGATATGCCAGTATTAACCCTAAATTGTTGCTGGCACTAATGGAACTTGAATCTGGTGTGATAAGCAACCCAGATAAACAATCCCTCTCTGCACCGTTTGGTAAACTCTCTCATGAACAGGGGTTTGATGCGCAAGTAAAAGATGTAGCGCTTAATCTGAGTGCGAGGTACTACGCATTTCAAAAACTTCGCGATGAAGGCAAAGCCAAAAAGTTACCTGCGGTAAACGAAGCAACCGTTGCACTTGCAGATCTAACCCATACATCTGCAAACAAGCTATTAGACACCTATCAAACATTATTTAACGGCGAGTCATTAGCACTAAAAGCGGACCGCAACATCGCTTTTAGTGAGTGGGCTTCAACACAGGCAGTATCGGCTGCTAGCTTTAGCATGAGCTTTCCATGGCCGTCGGGTTACGCTTGGTATAGCGGTGGTGCACACTCAAATACAGGCTCTGGTTACCCTTACTCGTCGCTTGATTTTAATAACGGCTCAGGTGGCTGGGGAAGTAATACACCTTGGGTTCAAGCAGCGCACGGCGGCACAGTGACTCGCTACTCAGCTTGTAATATTCGCGTGACTCACTCAAGCGGTTATTCAACTCAATATTACCATATGGAAAGTTTGCAGTATAACACTGGTGATGTCATTTCTGCAGGCGCTTGGCTTGGCCGTTACGCGGACGATAAAGCAACAGCATTGTGCCAAGGCGGTCAATCAACCGGTCCTCACGTTCACTTTTCGCTACTGTACAACGGTGGGCATATTTCGCTGCATAATTGGTACATCAGTGGCTATCGTATAGATGTGGGTAACTCCAACTATGACGATAACTGTAATCGCTTCTTTTTTGAGAAGAATGGGTATCGTACTTGTGCATGGCGTGCGTTATATAAGTAACGTGAACTTGCACAACCATGGTATTAGGCTCAACTTTTTAGTTTGAGCCTAATAAAAAACTTAAAATTTTTGTAAAACAAATGTATATTAAATTTAATCAGGAATAAAAAAGGATTTAATACTTCTATGTTTGCAAAGGAATATTCCAATAACTCGCTAGCATGGCAAGATCGAGCGTTTTTTATTCTGACTCATGCTCGAGCTAATACCAGTTCCACAAATTATACCGTGCTTATCAAAGTGCTTGAGACACTGGGACATACGGTAAAAGTCGACACTCGACTACCAGAGTCTGCGCAACGCGAACAAATCGCGTTATTTTTGGTAGATACAGAACACCGAGATTGTAATGAACTTATCAGTGCTGAAGTAAAGCTATTGGCGGCTAAGCACAAGGTACTGCTATTTAATGCCAATGAAGACAACGTTAATGAAAAAACGGCGCTACTTGGCAATGTGAAAGGCATACTCTATCGCAACGCTCCGCCAGAGACGTTATTTCAAGGATTAAGCAGTGTGCTCAAAGGCGAGCTTTGGTTTTGTCGTAGTGCTATTTCAGAGGCGTTTAGCGAACTGATTGCCGCCATGCCACAAGCATTGCCTAACAGCGACATCATCTTAAGTAATGAAGAATTAAATATGCTTACCGGCAGAGAAAAATCTGTGATCAAGCTTATTGCTGCTGGTGCTAAAAACGAAGATATCGCTGATAGACTAAACATCAGTAGTCACACAGTTAAAACGCATATCTACAGCGCATTTAAAAAAACCAATTCACGCAACCGAGTTGAACTTGCTAATTGGGCACTACGCCATATACCGATAGTGAGTTTGAATTAAGAGCTGTGTAAAGACATACAATAAAACCGAGATAAAATAGAAGTGAATGAATGGCTAGCATGGTGCTAGCCATCAGCAGAAAATCGTAGGCTTACGCTACACCATAGCTATCACGGTATGCTTTAACTGCATCTAAGTGCGCATCCATACCACCTTGTTGCTCAAGGTAAGTAATCAAATCAGCCAATTTCACGATAGACACCACTTGAGTATTAAAGTCGCGCTCAACTTCCTGAATAGCAGAAAGCTCAGCTTTGCCTTTTTCTTGGCGATCTAATGCTATTAATACACCGGCAAGATCTGCACTATTAGCGGCAATGATCTCCATCGACTCACGAATAGCAGTACCCGCTGTGATCACATCATCAACAAGCATAATACGACCTTCAAGCGCCGAACCAACTAAGTTACCGCCTTCACCATGCTCTTTCTTTTCTTTACGATTAAAGCAATAAGGCACATCTTTGTTGTGATGATCGGCAAGTGCAACGGCTGTCGTTGTCGCAATAGGAATACCCTTGTACGCTGGGCCAAACAACACATCAAACTCAATGCCAGCATCTTCCAATGCCGAAGCATAGAAACGACCTAAACGCGCCAGATCACGACCTGTGTTAAACAAGCCTGCATTGAAAAAATAAGGGCTAGTACGACCAGACTTTAACGTAAACTCACCAAACTTAAGCACCTGCTTTTCTAAGGCAAATTCAATAAACTCTTTTTGATACGGTTTCATGTTTTTCCTACTGAGTGTTGATTACGCTAACGCTTGCTTTTGTAGATCAATGATTTCACGAATTGAATGTTTCGCAAGACCAAGTAACTCATCTAGCTCGTCGAACGAGAACGGTTCGCCTTCAGCTGTACCTTGTACTTCAATCAGTTTGCCAGTTTCAGTCATGATCACGTTCATGTCTGTCTCTGCTTCTGAATCTTCAAGATACTCAAGATCGGTAATTGGCTGACCTTTATAAACCCCAACCGAGATTGCCGCGATCATAAACTTTAACGGGTTTACATTGATCATGCCTTTGGCACGCATGTGTGTTAATGCATCGACCAATGCCACACAAGCACCGCTAATTGACGCCGTGCGTGTACCACCGTCCGCTTGAATAACATCACAGTCGATAGTAATGGTATTCTCACCTAACGCTTTTAAATCAACTGCGGCACGGAGAGCGCGCGCGATTAAGCGTTGAATTTCCATGGTACGGCCGCCTTGTTTGCCACGTGCCGCTTCACGGTTGTTACGCGTATGTGTAGAGCGCGGAAGCATACCGTATTCTGCGGTGATCCAGCCCTTGCCTTGACCTTTCATAAAGCGTGGCACACCCGCTTCTACAGAAGCCGTACATAACACTTTAGTGTTACCAAACTCTACCATTACTGAGCCTTCAGCGTGCATTGTATAGTTACGAGTAAATGTAACCGGCCTGATCTGATTTGCAGTTCTTTCGCTTGGACGCATCCACGTTCCCCCATCATCAAAATTTGCCGTACATTATAAAGGGATCATAGAGACTATGCCACGCGATCCGACTAAAAATAAAATTCACTTTAGGGCTGTGCGGAAATTCGGCTATAATGCCCCGGTTAAACCAAGCTAATTTAGGGACTTTATATGATCCATAGTATGACCGCCTACGCCCGCAAAGAAGTGAAAGGTGACTGGGGCACTGGGGTTTGGGAAATTCGTTCAGTGAATCAACGCTACCTCGAAACCTTTATCCGCGCACCAGAACAATTTAGAGGCTTAGAGCCAGTAATACGTGAACGCCTGCGTAAACACTTACAACGCGGCAAAGTTGAAGTATTCCTAAAGTTCACCGCAAATCCTGCGCACGTTGGCCAACTAACCGTCAACGAATCGCTTGCAAAGCAACTTGTTGAAAGCGCCAAGTGGCTACAATCACAAAGCGGCGGTGATATCAATCCTGTAGATATTCTACGCTGGCCTGGCGTAATGGAAGCTGAAGAAGTCGATTTAGACACCGTAAACAGCGAACTGTTAGGTGGCTTTGATGAGCTAATAGAAGACTTTAAAGCTGCACGAGCAAGTGAAGGCGAAAACCTAGAAACCATGCTCATCACCCGTCTTGAAGGTATTCTAGAGCAAGTTGCCATCGTTGAAGGCTACATGCCTGAAGTCACTAAGTGGCAACGTGAAAAACTTTCACAAAAATTAGAAGAACTAAAAACCGACATTGACGAAGGCCGCCTAGAGCAAGAGCTAATTTACCTTGCGCAAAAGCAAGATGTTGCAGAAGAGCTCGACCGCCTCAAGTCACACGTCAAAGAAACCCACAAAATCCTCAAAAAAGGAGGCGCTTGTGGCCGTCGTTTAGACTTTATGATGCAAGAATTCAACCGCGAATCTAACACCCTAGCCTCAAAGTCAATCAACAGCGAGATCACCAACGCCGCCGTTGAACTTAAAGTTCTAATTGAGCAAATGCGCGAGCAGATCCAGAATATAGAGTAACGTCCGATAACGTTTAATGAACTAAACAATATCATTTAAAATCAATATACTAGTTAAAACCTCATCCAATAAAATCCAGTAACTTCCAGTAATACCCACCAGCAATTGGTGGGTATACTGGGGAGTTTCTTTCTGATACATTACTTTCAAGCATAAACACTCCCCACTTTAATCAGAGGTGCATATGGGCAAGCTCACCGTACGTTCTGTTCAGTCATTCATAAAAGAGGCTTCTGAACAGATCCAAACTAAAAAAAGTGGTAAGTTAAGGCTTGCCGATGGTAATGGACTCTACATCGTCGTTCCAAAAAAGGGGGACCCCTACTGGATGATGAGATATACCATTGCAGGAAAGCGATCTGAAATGACAATTGGAAAGCATTCACTACTCTCATTAGCGGATGCTCGAAATAAAGCTATAGAGTACAAAAAGTCAGTTAATGAGGGCGTTGACCCGATCATGTCAAGACATAACGCTGAGAACAGTGAGTTCAGTACATTGGATGGACTATTTATTGATTGGCAGAAAGGAAATGAGAAGCGTTTAAAATATCCTAATATTCCTAGACGCATTTATACAAAAGATATTTCACCTTTAATTGGCAGATATAAGCTAAAAGCGATTAAGCCCTTAGATATAAAAAGAGTGATTGAGTCTATCGCCGACTCAGGTAGACCCAGTATTGCAAATGATGCGCTTCAGTATCTTAAGCAACTTTTCAACCATGCCATGAAGCTAGGCTTATCTGATAGTAACCCTGCACAGCCTTTCAACGTGAACGATGCTGGTGGTATGGAAAAAAGTAGAGAGCGAGCACTCACTTTCAAAGAGCTTGAATTCTTTTTCAAGGTTATGAGAGAACAGTCTGAGCAGATCTCCCGAGAAAATTATTTGGCATGTTCACTATTGGTGTGTCTAGGAGTGAGAAAACAAGAGCTTATACAGGCCAAGTGGCATGAATTTGATCTTTCCAATGCTATTTGGAAACTCCCAAAAGAACGCAGTAAAACAGGGCAAGGATTCACTATCCCACTTGCACTCCCCATCGTAGAGTGGTTAGAAGAATTAAAAGTCAGAAGTTGTGGATCAGAATATGTTTTCCCAAGTCGTCGACGCTCTAAAAATCCCTACATGGGAGCAGATACGTTAAACCGAGCCATTTCAAAGCTATTTGGTATCGAACCAGGAAAAAGCACACACTCCCCCAACCTCATGGGAGAGATTGAGCATTTTACTGTACATGATCTTAGACGCACATGTAGAAGCCTTCTATCCCAACTCAAGACCCCCAGCCATATCGCCGAAAGGTGCTTAAATCACAAATTGAAAGGTGTTGAGGGGATCTATGACCAATATGATTATTTTGATGAAAGAAAAGAGGCTTTGGATAAACTTGCGGTTTCAATCTCGCCACTAGTAAATATCACATCGAATAACGCAGAGAGCGTTTAAACTCTGTGTCGACTTAAACCACCAGCATCGATACCACTGGTGGTTTAAGTTACTTTAACAAGGTTACTTTGCTTGGTGGGCTGCAACTTGCTTGATGATGTCGTAGATGACATCACCAGCGAACTGAGTTTTAAACTCTACTTTCACTTCTTGACTTATTTGATTAAACAATACCTTAGCGTGCTCAATTTTACGTTCTTCCTCTTTTCTAAGGCTATCTTTTCCTTCGACATTCTTAGTTTCTATGATGAAATTGAGGTATTCGCCTTCACTCGTTTTTACCACATAAGCAAAGTCTGGCGAATAAGTGTACCCACCAGCTACGGGTATTTTGATTGAATTTTTTGGTATCTTAGTAAAAACCGAAACAGACTCAATCTCGCCATAGGTAATATTAAGTTTTTCTAGTTCCGAATCATAAAACACATCTTCAAATAAATAGTTATCTAGTGGTCTTAAAGAATGGTCAGAGTTAACCCCCAAATCACTAGCCGCAATATCTGTAAGTGCCCGCCCTTCTTCATCCGTAAATTTGGTCGGGTGCACACTACTAGAAATGATGTTGTAGCTAAGTTCAAATTTACTAAATGAGTTATGTAATAAGAACTTACTAAATCCCGATTTTATCTTTCTGATGGTCTGAATATTCAGGTAATCAGTAATGTTGACCGTATCTTGCACGGCAACAAACGCTTTGTGTAATGTGGATGGTTTAATGAATGCTACTTGTGACAAACGCCTAACGAACTCTTTGTACGTCATAGTACAAAATTTGATGAAATCGTCATCGTTCCCCAAAATAGTTTTTGACATTGCAGTATCGTTGCTTACATACACTTTTTCAATTCGGGTTTGAACGCCCGTTTTTTTGAACTTATCCGATTCTTCAAGCAGATATTTAGTGAAAAGCTTTAGAAAGTCTTCCTCACTAGCTATCTTGTACTCTAACACTGCTTTTTGATTGATCATTTGCCATAGCTGCTTTAGCTCATCAAACTTACCAACACGCATTTTTGAGCGGTTCCTGCCCTCTGTTGCAACTTTGATCTTTCCCTTCTTAACTCCACAGGGAAAAGCGTTTGGGTATTCAGCTTTGAGTCTGGCATATGCATCTGAGCCTAAAAGGTTTTCATTTTCATCAATAATGCCTTTTTGCACTAGATTCATCATCATTTTTAGAGAAGACACGTCAGAGTAGTGTGCAGCTATCCTCTCTTTTATTTCAGTCGTCAACTTAGATGGCACAGTTTCTTTGAAAGAGGTCTCATTCACTTCTTGAACTAATGAAGCAACAAAGTCTTTTTCTGTAAAATCAACGAAATAGTTAAGTCGAAATTCACCATTCACACGGGCCATGTATTCATTAACAGGCAAACGTAAACCACGACCAACCTCTTGAAGTTTGGAAGTTGTGCTACCACTTGAGCGTAATTTACAAAGCGTAAAGATATTTGGGTTATCCCAACCTTCTCGAAGCGTCCATTTAGAAAAGATAAATCGTCTAGGATTATCTAGCGATAGCAGTAGCTCTTTGTCGTGCAAAATTTCATTAATTTCTTGCTCAATTTTTTCATCTTTATCACTATTATCCTTAGAAAAGTAACCACCATGAACACTGCTTATGTCAGCTATCGTTTTCTCTAAGTACCTTTTATAAAACTCATCTTTTTCAGTTTTAAGAAGTGCCTTAGCTTCAGCTAAAGCCCACTCTTCAAATTTAGTTTTTAAGCTGCCTGAAATATTGTTTCCATCACGGTAGCCTTCAATATCATCTATGAAGAATAAGGTGAGAGGCTTGATCCGTGGGCGTTGCGTCAACATTTCTCGCTCAACTTTGAAATGTTCTTTAATCGCCCTACGCATCATGTTGTCTTCGAGCGTATCGGAGTATGAATATGGGTTGATTGACTCATTCACTTTCAACTCAACACCGTTACTAAGAACAACCATTTTTGTGTTCATCGCCTCAATGTATAAGTCGTGAATTTCTGGATGAGCCTTGGCTAACGACTCTCCTTTGCCTACTTTGATGATAGTCTTTGAACCATTTTCATTTAGCTCAAAGCTTGCTTCTTTTGTAGTTGATTTTTTGAGCGTCAAACTAGCAACATCATCACCAACCATCTCTTCAATAAAGGTGTTAATTCCTTTAACAAGGTCTTCATTAAAGGCATCGACGGCAGTTAAGCGATAAACAAGGTTTTCATATTTTTCATTGAATGTAGCACCGTAACGAATAATGCTTTGCGCATTGAATTTTTCAATATTGTTCCACGTTGTTTTTGTTTTAGGAAACTTATGAGGTTCATCAATTATAATAAAGGGTTTAACAGCACTAATTGCCTCAATTGGCGTGTTGTATCTATTATCTAACAAGCCACGGTCATAAACTTCTGTCAAAGACGGAGAGTTTACCATTCCTGAGTTAATCACCATTACGTGAATATATTTTTTGTTGTAGTTGTTTGCTTCTACAAAGTCGTGAATGGCCTGCGGCATATACGACTTTGCATTTTTTTTAGTGGATTTTTTACTCTCAACTACGTACGTTTTAAGTTCACGTTCTGTTTCTCTAAAGTGTTCTTTAAGGGCTTCACTTTTAAGGAAGTTCACCGTACCTGCTTTGATAGACAGCGTTGGCACTATGATAATAAACTTATTGATACCGAAAGCTTTGTTCAGCTCGAACATCGTTTTGGTGTAGGTGTACGTTTTACCTGTACCCGTTTCCATAGACACATCTATCACATTACTGTTTTCACTGTAATGTGCTTCAGAATGCTCAATACCGTTAAATTTTTGAATTGCTTTGATGTTTGAGCGCAATTGCTGTTTAGTGATCACTAATTCTGGGTTTGCTAATAATCGCGCACTTTGATCATTATCTAGCTTAGGCTCAGCACCAATGAACATGTTAAGTACAGCATCAACCCCCGCTTTTTGGTGCGGCAGATCCTTTTCAAACGTAAACCCTTTGCTTTTTTGAGTAGACATTAGTTACGTACCACCACATCAATCTCAATAGACTTTTTATTTGCGTAGCTTTTCAATGCTTCGTTCAATTCCATTTGCTTTACACTGTCAAAGTTGTTTGCATAATAAACAATCTTGTTTGGGTCAAAGTCTTTGTCATCCGTGTCATCAAGCTTATGAAGTAGAGCCTTGAGTGCTTTACTGCTAAAACCTGGAGCAATCATATACAAGCGCCTATCGCAAAGATGCGCTGTGTATCCATCCAGATCAATATCATAAATTGGTGTGGTTAACTCACTACCGTCATACAGGGCCCAAGTGGTGAGCAAGGTCTGATACTGCTCATCGGTCAGAAGTACATCGTCAAACATAGTAAGGTTCGATAGAGTAAGTTCTTTGTCGTCATCTACAGCACGGAAGTCTTCAACGGTTTCAAAAATTTTAAAACCCAGAGAACCTTGATGGTCTGGGAACTCCTTTAACAGTTTCTTAGTAGCCCGTGTTAGGCGCTCTTTTGTTATGTCAAATATTGTATTATAACCTTGCTGATATGCTACGCAGTCTTTTTCGCACTCTTCTGGAATTTGAACCGTTACAAATTGCCTGCTAATGGACTCTTCAGCATTCAGCTCCATAACTGCGTGTGCAGTTGTTCCTGAACCAGCGAAAAAATCCAGAACTATATCGTTTTCATCACTAGCAAGTGAAATACATTGTTTCATTAGCTCTAAAGGCTTCGGAAACTGTAAAACACCACTCATTTCTAGCTTCCCTGATTCGATAGTACCTTGCTCATTGATAAATTTGGTTTCACTCCAGATAGACTTAGCTTTCGTGGTGCTTTTTCTTGATTTTTCATAGATATTCCAGCCACCATCACGTTTTTGTTTACCAAAAACCGCTTTAGGAGTTGCATTAATACCTTCTTTTAAGAGCTTTTCTTTCCCCCATCTCCAACAACTTTCGACACCGCTGCTGTTTTTTGGAAAAACCTCTACGTTAAATTTTTCAGACGGTGATAGTGAGATAGGAGCTAAACCTTCAGTATCAATATTTGTTGTGTCAACATAAATTGGATAGTAAAGATTTGGACGATTGTGTTTTCCAAATTTAGGATTACGGTTTCTTAGCTCCCATAAATCATAACTACCATCTTTGTCTTTGAAAGGAAGCTTTCCATCCTTCTTTTCAAGCTCTCCTAATGAAGAATTTTCAGATTTATAATACACAAGGATATATTCATGACATTTGGCTATTTCCTTATATGTTTGACCACGCTTGTTTGATTGGACGATGATTTGAGATAAAAAATTTGCTTCGCCAAAAATTTCATCACATATAAGCTTCAGTTGACTCACTTCATTATCATCAATTGAAATGAAAATTACTCCATCTTCAGCTAATAATTCTTTGGCTACATAAAGTCTGGGATAAATAAAAGTTAGCCAAGCGCTGTGACTACTAGAGCCTTGGTCAGCATAGCTCAAAACTCTTTCTGCTTCTTCAATATCAATGCCTGCCAATTCAGAAAGTTGCTCTTTGGTGAATTTACGGTCATCGTTATATACAAAACCGTCTGAGCCAGTGTTGTAAGGCGGATCAATGTAGATCATTTTGACCTTTTCACTGTATGCATTCACTAGATGTTTTAATACCTCAAGGTTATCACCCTTGATAAGCAAGTTTTTACTGTCTTTATGTTGGTCTTGAGCGTTGTGCTCTTTGTCTGCGCGAATCAAAGTTTTTGGTGGTAAGTTCGCTAACAAACGAGAGTATGACTTACCTAACCAATTCAGTGAGTAGCTTTCTTTTGATAATTCAATTTCATTCGCATTGATTACCTCAAGCATCCTCTCTTGAATAAAGTTACCATCACGATCAAAGCAATTTGGGAAATGTTTTTTGAGAACGGCAATCTGCTTGCTGCTAGCAGTCTCAACATTTGAATATACTGTTTCTTTTTTAATGTTCATCTTTGTTCCAAATTCAATGATTTGTGATTAATCGTTTTCTTTTTTAGCTGTAATTTTAATAGAAGCTTCGTTTAGCCCAATGCGCAATAACTCTGCAATAGCGCCGTCTAAACTCTTGAAGATACGGGCCTCATAAGGCTGTCTAGAGCTACTGAGTACCAGCGGTTCACCTTTCCACTGCATACCGTCAAAAAATACCGTATACTTGCCTTTGGCTCCCACGACTTGTGCTTGATCTAAAGTACCAATTTTGACCCGCTCTTTTGCCATAGAGCTAAGAATACAGTTTCCGCTATTTAAATCTGAAGTCATCCATTTAACTCAACAATCGTTTTTTTCACAATATCAAATACTGTGACAAAACTATAGTTTTGTTCTTCAAACTTTATACATCTAAGCTTTCTTTATGCTGTTTTGATTAGCATGTAGCCGATTTTATAAAAGGTGGGCATTTAATCAGGGATGTGGTCATACAGATAGGCATTTATGTATTTAGCGGCTCTACAAGGTATAAAGCCGACACGTTATTATCACTTGCAGTGACATGTTGTACTCGTGAAATGTTTTGCCATCACTTCTTCTTTAGTAACTTAAGCGCAATGCCACCAGCCGTAAGTACTATTGGCGTGGCAATCTCAAGAATCCTTTTTATCTTATGCGATTTATTCGATGCACAGGCTGGACAATAGTCTGACTCGCCTTCTAAAAGCGTTCTTTCACATTTTTTACACTGTGACATGTTCCTGCTCCAATAATTCCGATGGTCTTAATTCCAGCTCAATAACTTCAGCTGTCGGTAACATTAATTCATTCAGGTAGTCCTTACTAATCAAGTTTCTGTATTCCTTGAACTGGCTCCAGCTTTCTTCAGGAAATACACCATTTACTTTAGGAACAAGCCTAGAGCGAGCTATAGCAATATCGACTCCTGCTTTTTCTACTTTGCTTAATCCATCATTGATGACGCTTAATGCAACGTCTCTTTCGTTCAAAAATATGAAACATCTCGCTATTGTCTTCAAAGCCTTTAAACAGCCACTAAATGACTCCATTGCCATTTGATGTTTTTCTTGTGCTTCCTCTGATTTATTTCCTATCCAATTATCAAAAAACGACAGTTTCTGCTCTGGAAGTTCCAAAATTTGCCTTTTTAATGCGCTAACCGTTTTTTCAAAGCCTCTAGTCAACTCAGGAATCGCTTGCAAAGTAAGTTGCTCTCGCCTTTCAGAGCTTTGCATTCCACATGCTTGGTTAAACAAAGTGTGACCAGCTTCAATCTCTGCAAGGCGGTCTCCATGCAACTCGGTAAATACTTTAGCGACCAGCGCTTCAATTCTGTTTAGTTGCATGGCAATGCTAACAAGCAAAACTTGAGTCCCCACCGCCTTAGCGGCCTTTAACAATGATGGTCCTATTTCTTGAAACTTGGCATGTTCTGCTATTTTCCCATCTTTATAAAACACACCTTTTAAATTACCTTGTGCATCTTGGTATAACTTCCCGCCCTCAGGCGCTAAAACTAACTTGTATACCGTATCTTGATTTAAATTTGAGGCTAGTTCAGGCAAGCCAGTGATACAACGCAGTTCAGATAACAAAGACTTTCGCTTTTTAGTAAACTCCTGCTTTTCATTGTCAGATAGGCCAGCCTCCATAGGTAAGCTAATTGGAACTAATTCACTGCCCTTCATATTTTGTCCTTTTATCCAGTTAACTTTAGCAATTAGCAAATAGTAACTTAGTCACTTTTGCTCCCATTTCAGCTTAGTTCACAACTATCAAAGATGCATAAATGGAAAGGCTTTATCCTCTCCATTTATGTATCATCAATCAAGCTTCAGCCACACGCTCGCTTTCTTTTTTAAGCTTTACAAAAGTCGTGATCGAATAACCCAACCCATACATTGCCCCAATGATCCCCCATCCAATTGCAGCTTCAACATCACTCTCTGCAAACGCTGATGCGAAAACAAAACATAATGGGAACAATACCATGCCAATAATTGACATAACTTTTACCGTAGACATAACAACTCCTTTAATTGATATAACGTTCAGTAGATAAAGGTTAAAAACCAAAACAACCTCTATAGAGGTTATAATGTATATCATAGTGAGTGGTTTATCCAGTGGTTAACAAGGACAATTTACAGCGAGTAGAATAATAAAAGAGCTTAGCTAGTTGATGGATGACCACGATGAGTCTTCGGTAATGAATGCCTTTGGCAAAGCAATTAAAGTAAAAAGAGTTGAAATTGGATTGACTCAAGAGGATCTTGCGGAACAATCTGGTTTGGCACGTTCTTTTGTATCAGGGGTTGAGCGTGGTGAAGCTAAAGCAACTATCATTTCAGTGTGGAAAATTGCAAAAGGGTTAAAATGCCTACCTTCCGAGTTATGGCTGGTGGCGGAAAGGCTAAATAGCACACAAACATTAAACAAAAAGCGTTAGCTCATCTCAGTTAGCTTTTACACTATAATCAGGAATTTTATGGACCCCCTAGACAAAATTTGTGATGCTCGTGAACAAATGCAAAGCAACTGTGAATGCTATCGGTGCCCCACATACCTTGAAAAAGAGCATGAGTGCTAATGCCGTGTTTACGACATGCGTCCTCAACTTTCATACCTGAGTCAGCTTCTTTTAGCACAGCAATGATCTTTGATTCGGTAAAACGTGATTTTTTCATAATTAGTCTCCTGCTTTAATGATTGCAGAAAACTCCAATTATGCATGTCTCATCTTATGGGAAGGCGACACTGTGGGCTTTTTGCAAGGGTACGCTGGTTATCTGCAATGTAGATGGCTATGCAGGCTACGAGCAAACTCAAGCCACTTTAGTGGGATGTTGGGCACATGCCAGACGCAAATTCAAAGAAACCGCAGACGCACAAGTTAAGGGCAAAACCGGTAAAGCCAACTGAGCACTTAACCACATTCAAAAGCTATATCGGGTTGAAACAGCAATCAAAGCCGCAAGCCCTAAAGAGTCGATCCTGAATATTGACGTTTTGATGCTCAGACTGGCTGAACCATATCAGTAATCAGTCCAGACTGAGTATTCTCTTTATCGACAGTTCTGTTATTGCACTGCACTTTTTACCGCTAATAGCTGATATAAAATCCAGGCATAAAAAAGCCGCAGTTAGGCTAGAACTTTACGGCAGTTTTGGCCTACACCCGCAAGCACCGCATTCAGTTTGTCACTGAGCTTTCCTTTTAAGCGGTTAAGCCCTAAGTGACTATCTTGTTTCATGTGCCCGATGATTGGATCTATGGTATTGCGTCGCTTGAGCTTCTTTTAATGCTCGGTGTCACTCCGCGCTTTTGCCCAGCAAGATACACATCATAACGCGTTGCTAAATGTCCTCGATAACCCCTACCTACAAAACAGCTGTATGGCCTTTTATCTGTGACGTTTTCTACTATTCTCAACGTTTCCCATAACGTGTCACCATCGTAGGGGTTACCGTGCATTGCATGAGCGCAGACCACAAACTGCTCTTTCAATGTTGTCGCGACACTCACTTTGACACCAAACTCATACGGCTTCGCGCTTTTTCCCTTGGAGATACATTCAACATCGGGTTCATGTAGGCTATAGAGTTTGTTTTTACTCGCTTTTTCTTGCTTTAACAGCCGCTCGGCCTGTTGTAGAGCATGGATAAACGCCTGGCTTGGCTGCTCAGTGATTTTCTCAAGATGTCTTTCATCACCCGTCTGAGATAGTTTTTCTGTTTTTTTAATGTTTTCTTCATGTGTTTAAATTGCTTGGCATGGGCATAGCGCGCTACTTTTTGTGCGGTCTTAGGGCCTACTCGTTCATAACTTTGTCTAAGCCGAATACCGGCTTGCTTAGCGAAACCAACCAGTTTATCACGGCATTTTTCTAGTAGTTTATTGTCGGTTGGGTCGGCGATATTTTTCTCCATGACGGTGCTGTCTACGACCACTTCCCGTAAGCTTGAAGGCTTGAAGGCTTGATGGTATTACTTTTAAGGCCCGCATCAACAGTTAACGACAGCATTAATTCAACCCCATCTTCGCCAATTCGCTTACGAAAGCGTGTCATTGAACTTGGGCAGCAAGGCGGCTCATGGGTGAAAAATTGCATGCCACAAAAATATTGCCAATACGGGTTTTCGCACCACATGGCTACCGTATTTTCGTCAGACAATTTGTGAATTTGTTTCAGGTATTCGAGGCCCGCACGCAGACGAATAGGCTTGGCACCAGCGCCTTTATCGTCATAGTGCTGTTTGAACTCGACCTCTAGACGCTGCCAATCAATGATTTTTGCCAGTTTCACCAGCTCATGGCGTGGTGAAACAATATCAATAAGCTCGATTTGAAACAGGTGCTTTTGTGGTGTTTGCGTGGTTGGTTTTGGTTTCATTTTTACACTCAAATTGCAATGTTTTGGCTATGTGATTCAAAAAAGCTGCAATTTTAGGGTAGTAAGATCGTTTAGATCTTCAAGTAATTCAATGAATTAAATCGATTTCAGGGGCGACTAAAGAAAGGCAAGCCAGAAGAGAAACACAAAGTGCGCCACTGCTTGAGCAGTTTAAAACCTGGCTAGAAAAATCAGCACAAACGGTGGTGCCAAAATCGAAGCTGGGCGGGGCTATCCACTACACGCTAAGACAATGGGCAAAACTCATTCGCTACCTCGACGATGGGCAGTTAAGCATAGACAACAACCGGGCTAAGCGGGCAATCAAACCGTTCGTCATAGGGCGAAAGAACTGGCTGTTTAGCTTCACCACAAGTGGCGTAGAGAGTAGCGCAATCCTCTATAGCGTGATCGAAACAGCCAGAGCAAAAGGCCACACCCCATTCGACTATGTGATGCATTGCTTAAACGCATTGGCTCAGCCACAGTGCGATATCGACACTTTGCTGCCCTGGCATGTTAGCCTCTAGGTGTACGCCGCGCGCTTACAAATGAGCATATGAGAGATGATGTGACAGCGTATATGCGCTATTACAACTTAGAACGACTTCATACGGCAAAAGGTGATCTGTCGCCAATTGAATATGGGCAATGTTCCTTAAGAAAAGTGTCCTGACTTAGTTTCGCAGAACACTATTCAGTGCTCTCAATATCAACAAAGTTGTAGCATTAATTAAATTTCCTTTGTTAATACAATACATTTTACAATTTTTACTTCAATCCATTTACTATCAACTTTTCAGGGAGCCAATAATTACTAAGTGCTTTTTCATGAAGTAAATTAAGTTGTTGCTCTGCTACTTTGGACATAGTTATTAATAACTCAACTCTGTCATTAGGATATATACTGAACAAACAGTCTATCCCTAATACTTCGAGCCACTTTAACGCACTTACATTTATGTCAGATATGAAGATTAAACTAACCTCTTTCAATTCCAACTCCTTGTATAGATCAATAAACTCCGGAAAAATCAAAAAATAATCACTTGTAGTAAATGCTACGTGCTTAGATTGAATTTCCTTGCCACCATTTCTAATTAATCCAAAGCCTTCGGAAAACGACACTAAAGGGTGACAGTAATCAGCATTCTTTACAACTTTTGTTCCTTGATGCATAGAGTCCATACTACTACGTAGTATTATTTCGCAACTCCCCTCAGCAAGTGAATCAAGCGTTTTACTATGTAATACAGTACTTCCCGATCTCGCCAAACAACTAACAACCTGCCAATCCACAGTAGCCAGTAACCTAGCACTTTCCACTATATTAGGGTCTGCACTGTATACTCCTTTAACATCAGTCCAAAATTGTACCTGCTTTGCCTTTATTAACTTGGTAAATAAACTCGCAGAATAGTCACTACCATTACGCCCCAGAGTACAAATTTTCCCTTCTGTATCAGAAGCAATGTATCCAGTAACTACTTTAAGCCCTTCCTGTTGCAGGAGCTGACTTGCTATCAGATTCTGGTGGCTGACATCAATATCAACACTCTCTCCTTTTAATACCAGTATCTCTGCAGCATTCACAAAGGAAACCGGAATCCCCTGTTCTGATAAAAAGGCCGTCAGCATACGGGCTGACCAGATTTCTCCATAATAGAGAAACTCATCGGGATGGCATTTTTGCTGACCGGATTGTGTAATCTTTGTTTTCAACTCGTTCAGATCGGTTTCGTATGCTTCAATTAAAGATGCTTGATGTTCAGCGGTCAGTGCATTGATGAGTTTCAGTTGATACTGTCTAAGATCGTCCAGCATCATTAACGCTTGCTCGTTAAGAGAGCCCGCTAAATCGTAAATGGCTTTCAAGCTGTTGGTTGTTTTGCCTGACGCCGATACAACTATCCAGTCATTAGCACCCATTGACTTTACATTATTGAGCAGCCGCTGATAACAAGCGACGCTGGCTAAACTGGAGCCACCAAATTTATGAGTGATGATGTTATTATTAATATACATGCTCGTCTTCCGCTGCTTCTAAGCAAACTCAGGAATCAACAGCTTGATAAAGCTGGCCTGTTCAGGAGAGATATCTTCATCTTGCATCAAAGCGTGTTTTACTTCGTTGCAGTTGGTCGCATTTACAAAGTTTTCTGTAATGGAGATACCTGCTTCAAGATTACGAATCTGATGATAATGTGTGCAGGGTGTAAAAATAACATCGCCAGGATTTTGAATGCAATGCACTCCCTTTGCTTCATGGAACATTGGATATCGATCCAGATCCGGTTCCACGGCATTCACTTGTCCAAAGCCTACTTTTTCTGCTTCTTCCGGGCCATAGAATACCCATTCTTTGCGCCCGCTGATCACGGCGTTCCACGCATGGGTCGAGGCAATATCCAGATGCATTCGTGAACCACTGTTCTTTGGTCCCATGTATATCCAGCGTAATAGCAACAGAGCGGCTTGATCGTGCAGTAAATCATCATCAATGCGGTTGCGTATAATACAGGAAAAATAATCATCTACCTGATAATCATCTACGAGTTCTTTAAAGTAGAGCGAAAACTGCCATGCGGAAGCGTAGTAAGGATCTTTTTCATCACTGGAAGTAATGTAGTCGATATATTCTGCTAAGGACATATAGCGATTGTCCTGATCATTGGATGAACGATATACCTTGATCGAATGATGTCCGTAATTTCGTTTAAAAAACTCCCACGTCCATTTTGTGCGTGCTACCCAGTTAGCAGCGCCGCCGCGAATAATGAAAGGCTGGCGTTGTTCCATACAACGAGTAATTTCTTCAGCAGTTGGATTGAAAAACTCGATACAAGGTATCAACTGCTTGTAATTCATAAAGGTCATTGTTATTCCTGTTTTATCAAAGAACCGATATTCAATCGATTCCTGTAACTATTCCTAAAGCTCTTATACCCGTCGTTTTTTAGAGAACCCTTTAGAACGCATTCTAGAGTGCATAAGTCAGCTTTACCGTTAAATTGCTTTCTTCAACCCTTCTAAAAGCTTCTTCCCACTGACGAGAAAAGCTGGATAAGGGATCGTCCAGTTGAAAGAAACCTCCCTGACGAGTATAAGCAATGGTCAAAAAAGAAAGAGGCGCTAACTGATACTGATATTTCAGCTGAAAGGACACATCGCTTTCAGCAAATGATTTCAGAGTATCAGCGCTAACGGCCAGAGATTGGTTGGCAATATTAAAAGCGGACAACGCATTCGCTTGCAGTCCATTCCACTGCAAACGCAATGTCATTTCGTGCTGTGGCTGAATGTACCAGAGTAGCGACAAGTCTATTTCACGAAACTGTCGTTCATAGTGCCCTAGCGTGCCATCCCCTTCGCCAATCAGCCAGTCCGGGCTTTGTAGAGCTAAAGCAGACAGCTCTACGGTGAACGCATCCTGCCACGAATGGCGAACGCTGGCTTCAAGGCTATGGCTCCAATGTTCCAGTCCCTCTTGCAGGTATCCCCAGATGATTGACCACTCGCTGCCTTTACCGAAAGGGTTTATGTATTCAAGGTAGAGTTCACTTTGCTGTGGTATATGCACGCTGCCATGACCAAAGGAGATCAAATCATCCAGCCCTGAGGTTTTTACATCCAGACTTAACTCCAGTTGAGAAGTATCCTGATAGGTCATTAAGCTGGCTAAATAATAAAGAGTTGCCAGGGATTCAGACTGGAAATTCTGTTGCCCTTTAACACTGAACTCATTGTAAATCTCACGTATGGAAGGCGAAACATCATAAAAGGACATATCACCGGCCAGACGCCATTGTTTGATGTTATTGCGCTCCATATAGCCGAGATCATTAATATCCAAGTCAGGCTTCAACCAGAGAAAGTTACTACTGATATTAGCGTTATCAGATAATGCATATTCGGCAGATAAAAACGCACCTTCGCCTCGTTGTTTCTGGCTTTGCGACTCAATCTCTGTTGTCATTAAATTACCCGAGAGTGTCAGGTCGTTAACATAATGATGATAGTCAACAGCATGCAATTGAGCTTTACGATCCTGGGCTGAATCCTTTGTCAGGCTTCCCAGCCAGCCGAGCTCGCCGAAGGTACTGTGCCATCGAGTTCTGCCTACATAAAATCGTTTTCCTGCCTGAGGCCCTGCGTCTTTGTCTTCAGCAATCAGAAAACCTTGATCAAAATGACTTCCAAGATTTAAGTATTTACTGGCAAAGTTTAAGCCACCCGTTAGTTCTCCATTGGTATTGGTTAAGGTGCCGATGCGACGAGTGTTAATAAGAACGAACCGCTCTTCGTTATCCTTAATATCGAACAAACTGTGATTTTCAGTAAAGAAAGTTCTGTTTTCTGCCAGCAAGGTTTCAACGGGAGAAAAGTTTGAAATCAGTTCGTCACTGTCAACGGCACCAAAGTCAGGATTGATCGTTGCCATTAATAATTGATCACTGGTGGGACGATACAAAAAGTCCATCCCTAAATTGTGTTCCCAGTGTTGTTGCTCAACATCATAATGACTGGCTACCTGTGGAATCAGAGTGAGTTGTTGAGGTTTCGGTTGTGTCGTCACTTCGAGCGTTGCCAGTTGACTGGCGAAGCCCGCCTGACTCCAATGCACTCCAGGATAAGAGATTTCTTCACTACGTAGCTTTTGTACTCGGCCAAGAGAAAGACCAATATTACGAGCCGACGCATTTGGATCAGTCACATAAACCGCGATGGACCAGGGTAGAAAAATTTCACTGGCCCAGTGTTGTTCGTCCTCGGCTACGGAAAAATGCCAGATACCATCCCACTCACTGTTAAACTGATTCCCTTGTGTATAAACGCCATCACTGTAGCCTTCTCCAAGTGAGACAGTAAATTCATAAGCACTAGTTCCATTGCCATTAAAATCAATGACGACACGATTAAAATCGGCTACGGGTACTTCATCTTTGCGGCTATATACTCTGACTCGCTCATCCACTGGTTGTGAATTGATAAAGCCGATATAGATACCCTCTTCCCGCATTAGCACCTTGGCTTGAGTGGCGTAAGGTGCCGTTGCGCCAGTATCCGGATCGGTCAGCACGAAATGTGAGTAGGTTTTAGCCTGCTCCCACAAGGCTTCATCAAGACGACCATCCAGATAAATGGCTGGTTCTTCGTTGGCCAGCACTCCGCTGGCCAATATAATGGTTATGAATGCCCAGACGGATCGCATCACAGAGATTCTCCTGATGGTTGACTGGCGACCATGACCTTGGTGTACAAGGCAAGATAAATTTCTGCCAGACTTTTTAACTCATTGACCGCCACGCGTTCGTTTTCCTGATGGATGGTTGCATTGGGTAAGCCAAGCTCAATGACCTGAGCACAGATATCCTTAAAGAAGCGGCCATCAGAAGTGCCTCCTGTTGTGGATATGCGAGGAAAAAGACCAAGCTTTTCATGAATGACCTTTTCACAAGCTTCTATTAAAGACACCTGGCCAGCATCGGGTACGTCAGAATGATAAGGTGCACAGTGACGATAAGCTTTCAACTCATAATCCTGAGTCGTTTGTTGAACAATGGATTCTACACGTTGATAGAGATCATCTTCTGTGTAACGAGTCGTGTAACGAATATTTAAACTCACACTGGCTGAAGATGGAATAATGTTATCCGTCCATTGGCCTGAGTCCATATGAGTAACCTGCAAAGTCGTCCCAGGAAAATCGCCATCACCGGAATCCCAGGTGCATTGGCTAAGCTCATTGACAATGCGGCACATCTGGTGAATGGCGTTAACACCTTGCGCAGGATAAGCAACGTGACCGCTTTTACCATTAATTTTGATATCAAAACTTAGCGCACCTCGGCGCCCTACTTTGATCATGTCGCCACTCTGCTTAACGGCTGTTGGTTCACCGATCAAGCAGTAGTCCATGGTTTGCTGTCGTTGTTTTAATCGTTGCACGATATCCAGTGATCCGTGATCTGCTTCACCTTCTTCATCGCTGGTAATAAAAAACCATAGGCGACCTTCAAACTCGTCTTGTGCGACCAGTTCTTCTACGGCAACCAGAGCAGCGGCAATGCCTCCCTTCATATCGGCAATACCGCGACCAATTAATTGCTGATCTTTGATACTTCCTGTAAAAGGTGGCGCCTGCCATCGTTCCAGATTGCCCGCTGGGACGACATCCGTATGACCACAAAAAGCAAAGTCAGGTCCATTGCCCCGTTCAATGACGGCAATCAGATTACTGACACCATGACAGTCATATTGTTCAATCGTCGCGCCCAGCGCAGACAACTTTTCGGCAATCCATTGTTGGCAACCGGCATCGTCTGGAGTGACCGACTCAAAGCGAATCAATCGTTGTGCGTAATCAACCACACGCTCTTTATAGTCAGCATCGATAGTTAACTGATATTGTGTTTGCATACTGCATTGTAAGTGCTGCTTAGTGCAGCACTTCTCCTGTTAGTCGAGTGCCAGAAACCGTCATGGAACTTGTGGCCTGTTGATTAATTTGCTTCTCTGTAAATGGCAAGGGAACCAGCACTTTATTACTTGAATACAATGTGTCCTGATCGCTAAAGTGAGCAGAGTCGGGATTCGATGATTGTGAATACACCAGCAGGCCGCGTGCCTTAGGTCCTTTGTCAGTGAAAGACAAAATGTACATCCAGCTGGAGCCAAAGCGAACCTGATAACCTGCAGAGGTCAATCCCGATTCCATCGGTTCCTGAGAATACAAATCCATGGCAGGCTCATAATAGTGTCTGGGAAAGTGGCTTTCGTCCCAGCTCCAGGTTGCCATCATGTTAAAGCCGCCTTCTTCTTCAAACAATCCCGGCCAGGGTAATCGATCTTGCGCGGGTTTACCTTGCGCTGTTGTAGACTCAACAAACTGAAACTCGTTCACCGTTGCATCCAGTGGCCAGCCAGCTTGCTGGAGATTGGCGACGGTTAATGCCAGCTTCTGCAACAACGCATCACTTTGTTTCAGCTGTCGCGGTGTGTGAGCAGCGTGTGCGGGATCAAAGGGAATTTCAAAATCTTCTTCCTGATCGATGATAAAGGCCAGTTCGCGAAGAATCAAAGCGCCTCTACCTTGTGCGTTAAACTTACCGTCCCACTGTGTTAAGAGTGTGCAGGCTAGTTCAAGGTTCACGATAAGTTCTTCAGACAGTGCTATATCAAAATTGTCAATGCTAGTACACAGTGTTTGTAATCCACTGAGAATCAGTTCCGCAAGATAAGAACGATCACTCAACAGGGACTGTTCCAGAGTCGCCAGTGTAAATCCACCTTGCTCTATACCTTCAGATAACAGTTTAAGGCCCATACGAGTTCGCAAAGCTAATCGGTCTCTTTCTTCGCCAAATAAAGGAGAATACCCTTCCAGCATCTGTTGAGGATGTGTTGCCCAATGGGAGTCGTTGGAGTTTTGAACAAAATCCTGAGTTTCCAAAGTTGGAACTTGCTGAAACGGCACGCTACTGTTAAATAGAAGTTCCGAACGGTTTCCTGGCAATACACTGAGGCCCGTTTCTGAACGAATATGCGCCCAGACGCTGTCTGACTTTAATAGCGTCAGTGCTGCGTCGGATAAAGCGGGTACAGCGATATCTCCAATGTACAACGCTTCTCCGTTTTTACTGGTTAACACGGTATTGTTAAATGCTAATCCGTGATATTGACGGTAAGCCTGTTTTGCATCCGATAGAGACGATGAACGATTAAGCGCCAGCCAATGATCAATCATATCCAGATTATAAAGATTAATGTCTTTTAAAACATAAAAATTTTCGGTTGACCATGCCAGCTCCTCGTTTTCAATCACTGGGCCTACATCTGTGTAGAAATGGGGTTTGGTAAATGTCTCGATTCCTTTGTCGGTTTTTACTTCAATATTAATAGAACGAGATTTAACTGTGTTTACTTTATCATCGATAACATAGGTCATAGGGTCCGACTGATGAGTTTGCATTTGATAGATGACAAAATGCTCAGCACTGGAATAGGTATGGCTCCAACCAATATGTTCGTTAAAGCCGATATTGATAACACCAGGAAAGCCAACCAATGAAGCACCCATTACATTCAGTTCGCCTTCGATCTGATGGTGTACCTGCCAGAAGCGCATATTCCCTTCATAAGGAAAATGCGGATTCGCTAGCAACATACCCTGAGAATTTTTCGTTGCTTTTTTGCCCAGTGCCCAGGCGTTGGAACCAATGGCCGGTGTTACTTCATAAGGTGCGTCAAAAGCCAGATCTTGCTCACTGGCTGAATGGGGGTCCGCAAGAAAATACTCTTCGCCAAATTGTGCCGCGCCGGGAAAAATAGCAATAGAAAACAAGTGTGCCAGTACATCTTCTGGTGCGATTGCCGTTAGCCAGTCGGCACCTCGACATAACTCAGGTATCTGCTCTGGTTGATTCTTCGCTTCCTGCAAGTATTGATTGTATCCAGCCACATAGCCTTTGATGATGGTTTGCGCATCGTTGCTTAACTGTGGAAACTGGCGCTTTGCTTCTGTCACTAACCCTAAAGCGCGATAACGAAAATCCTGTTGCAGATTGAGTCCATCACCACTCTCCTCCTTATCCGCTCCCCAATAGCGTGAAGTTTCTCCACGCACCCGTACATAGTTGTCTGCGATCAAACACAGATTATCCTGAGCTTGAGCATAAGCATTACCAAAACTGAGGCTGCCCAGATCTTGGGCGCTGATATGAGGAACACCAAACTGGGTTCGAGTAATATCAGCTTTGTATTGATGACTGTCATCGGAATCCAACAACAGCGAGCTGCATCCAGCCATTAAAGCCGTTGCCAGAATGATTTGTCCTGTTCGATTTATCATCTTCATTATCGAGCCCTCAATGTGCCGCTATCAAAGCAATCACGCGCTTTAAATTTTGATTCCAGCATTAATGCTCGTAACAACCAGCGGTCGGTGCCATCGTATCTGGGTTCATAAGGACTGCGAGCATGAGCCACTCTGCGATTATCAAACAACAACATTTCTCCTGGAGCCAAAACAAAAATTTCTTTGTTCGCATTGATATAGTCAGTCAACTTGTGCATGGCTGCTTCGGCTTTAGGTGTCAGGCAGCGCATGTAAGCGGGATCAAAGATCATCTCTGGCTCTTCATGTTGACTTAATACGGCAACACGACGATTGCCTTTGAAGCGGCTGCTAAAGGTTGGATCGACCAGAATTTCATAGTCGGGTTGTTGCAACTGATGCAAAGTATCGGCATCGAGTCGCAGACTTTTTGTCTGAAACAGATAGGTTTCTGCATTAACATCTCCACGCAGGCAAAACAGTGCGACCCAGTCTGCTTTGGCATCATGGAAGCCATCTTCCACATGCCATTGAAGGAAATCTTTGTTGGTGCCTAACTGCTCATGCTGATGCTTCTCGATAGGAAATACATCGTCAATAAAGTTAAAGTTTTTTTTACCTGCGAAAGAATAGATATAACCAATGCGTGACAGCAACATAGAAATTAACGTGCGCGTCATCTTAAGGTTGTCGCCATTGGTCTGGGCGTATGATAATGGGGTTGAACCCAGATCTTCAGGAACTGGCAATCCTTTAATGAGCAGGTAATTCTCATTTTCAAAAGCACGAAAATCAAACAATTTTTTCTGCAGTCTTGCAGGTAGGCGAAACGACTGCTGAAAACAATGCCAGTAAAAGCTTTCAAAGTTATCAATTTCATATTGATGGGTCACTGACTGTAATACATCAGTCAGCTGTTCTTGCTCTTCTTGGTCCAGATCAAAGACAAAAGATGGTTGTTGCGGTAGTACATCAACCGCAGAAATGTTTTTCATTATTTATGTCCTAATAAGATAGTACTGTCGGGCCAAGGTTATTCGCCAAGTAGTTCTCGAATGCCTTTAATTACAATGATTAATGCTTCCCGCTCTGCCAGAGTCAGATCAGGGTGCCAAATATCCATCAATAAACAAATACGCTGTTGCTCGGAATGATTAAATGCTTCATGCAAATAGGAGTAGTCAAATAGCAAGCACTCTCCTTCCGTCCATGTTCGTTCTTCACCCGCCACGATGATGCTGCAATCCTCTTGAGGTATATCAACCGCCAGATGGAGGTTTAAGGTAAAGTTCCATAAGTCACAATGAGGTTTGATGACAGTACCTGGCTGTAGAATGGAAAAGTGAACCTCCAGCAGAGGACAATGCCAGTCACGTAACTCCTGATTAAATATTTCCCATGTGGCAGGCACATCGTAAGCGGCAGCCGTTACAGGCTCGCCTTTCTGGAACAGATAAAGTGCATGCCAGTTGTCCTGTCGACCCAGATAGTGATCATAGTTTTCCAGCAAGGCCGTTCGATGACTTATTGCCTGATGAATCTCGTTTTTTATGGTTCCAGATTGTTTGTTCAAAGTTGTTATCAGCGGTTCCAACGCAGGATAGTCCGCAGTATTCAACCAGGGTGTGGTTGATAAACCTGGCATAATATAGCGCGCATCTTCCTGCAGGGGATCTCGTTCCTGTTGCAGAGGATCAAACATAGCTTCAATACGCTCCAGCGAGTTATTGCCATAACGTTGCCTAATGGCATTCAACTCTTGTGCAAAAAAATCTAACATGAAAACTCCTTCAATAATTATCCAGACAAAGGCGCCAGACTTGGCTGCTCAGGCAGTGCGGTTGTCGGGGTGTTAGTAACAAGCGACTCAATTTGGCCGTTGTCCATGGTTATGACGCGATCAGCAACATCGAAATATTTGTCGTCGTGGCTTATTGCGATAACGGTCTTTCCATTTTGTTTCATTTCCGGTAACAACTCGCGATAAAACAAGTGTCTGAAGTAAGGATCCTGATCGGCGGCCCACTCATCAAATAGATAGATGGGCGCGTCTTCCAGATAGGCAATGACCAATGCAAGGCGCTTTCTCTGTCCGTGGGATAAACGTGTGGTTGATAGCTTGCCCTCGTTTACCGTGACTTTTTCATCCAGATTCAATTTGCTTAGATAGCTGCGAATTTTCTCATCGGATGCTGGCTGACCATTTCGATTAATCACCGTATCAAACAGATAAAAGTCAGAGTGGATGACGCTGTACATATTCAGATAGTGTTTAAATTCTGAAGAGTCTATAACCTGACCATCAACGTAAAACTCTCCTGAACTACGATTGAGTAAACCAATCAGCAGTTTGGCAAATGTTGATTTACCACTACCATTGCCTCCCCGAATGATGACAATTTCACCTTTGTTGATTGTCAAGCTGATGGGGCCTACGGCAAACTCACTTCCATCAGCTTCGTACTTGAATACCAGATTACTGAGGTCGATTGCAGACCAGTCATAGTAACGCCCTTCCTGTTGAGCTGGATCTTTCATTTGAGTTCTTGTCGAAAACGCAAGGCTGTCAATCTTGCGTAAAGATATCAGTGCTTTGGCAATGGTCTCCTGAGACGAAAGGATGAAATCAATAGGTCCCAGTAAGAAAGTCATGATGAAAATAAAGGTTAAAATGTCGCTACTCTCCCCCAGTCCCCAGAGACTGTGCGAGAAAATAATGGCACCCAGTACCAGGAACAATAAGGTTTGCCCCCAGTTCTCACTCAGCTTCCAGAAGATCTCTGACTTTAGGTCCGAGCCGTTGATTTTTTTGAGTGTTGGTAAGACGCCACCCTGGAAAAAAGCATGCTTGCGCTTGGCATTGTTATTCAGCTCTTTTACGCCATCGACCAGGCTTTTGAATTGCTCATGCAGATCGTCATAGTCGTCGCGATACATTTCGTCATACTTTTCCGCTTTTAAGATAAAATATCTGGAAATCAGCAACCCCAGTGGAAGCAGAATCAGAATGACTAGAAACAGATCAAGGGACTTGTACGCCAGAAAACCCAGGCAAACAAGTACCGTGATAATGTGATAGATAAATTGTGGCATCGTTGAAATGGCTGCAGAGATATCACCGACGTCTGACGTTAAGCTGGCATGTACTTTATGACCACCAATTTTGTCCAGAACATTAAAAGGTGTATTTAATATTCTGCGCACCAGAGTACTGCGAACTTCAAAAATAATTTTGACGCTCAGCTTGGTCATCAAAAAGTTCGCCAGAGAGCTAACCAGAAAAAGGCTTAGCAACCCCAGTAAGAACTGGGCTGACCAGATTACAATATCCGCTTTAATATGTTCCAACGCATCATCAGTTATCAGTGAGATAAGCCATACACTAAAAAATGCACTGAACGCACCTACTATACTGTTTAAGATGATTTTCAGTCGATTTGACTTGACTAAATCAGCAACCATCAAAAAGTTCTCCTAAAAATTTCAGATTCAGGCAATCGCTTGCCAAAGAGTAATATTCCAGCTTCCCATCACCGCGTTTTGTCGGGCTACGGGTTGCAACCAGCCACAGTCATCATAAGGCTGACTATGGCCATTAACTTGCAGTATCCAGACAGGGCTTGCCATAACGGATTGTTGTTCTCTCAATCGACCTAACAGGCCACTTAATCCTTGTTGATCAAAGGTATCAAAGGAATAGATGACCAGAGGCGCCTGAGGAAAGTCCATCATCATGGCGTCACCCAGTTTGACTTCAATATCGTCAGCACCGATGGCTGCGCAGTTCTCTCGGGCAACTCGAACAAGTGTTGGATCAATCTCAACTCCTGTGATTTTGCGAAATGGGAAGTTTGCAGCACACAACAGTGAGCGGCCTTTACCGCATCCGAGATCGATAAAAGTGAAGGCTTTAAAATTGATGGGTAACAGATTGAGTGCAGCATCAATAACACTGTAGTGTGCTGGCATGTAACGGGTTACCCAGGACTTATCCGCTAACTGTTGCTGTGAGTGCTTGATACCGTCGGTGTCGACTTTAAGGGTATTATCTCGACTGTCCTGTGCATCCATAAAAAGGAATAGCTTATCAGGATCTGTAATGCCAAATACCAGCCATAACACATGGTAGAGAACTTCACCTTTATGAATTTTAATCGCACCACTCAGTAAAGCTTCGGCCAAAACTTCTATCGTGCTCTTTTCAATAGTTCGCTCTTTAATTGCTCGTTCTTCAATAGAATTAAGCAGCGCATCCCATTCAATACTGATATGACTGTCCCATGGCTTGTTAACCGAGTCTGCGCAAAAGTTTATGTTCGCACGGCCTCGGCTAACCTGAATTTCCCAGCGGATATTGTTGGATAAATCGATTCTATGCAGACTATCCAGATCATCCTGAGGCCAGTAAATATCGCATCGATAGGCTACTTCCTGTTGCACGCTTTCGTAAGTAACACCCTTGCTATGAAAGATGGGTTCCGCAAGATAATGTTTGTTCAACAGTGCTTGCGCAAGGCAGTTTACGTCATCACTTAAGACCGAATAGTGATCGCCAGCGATCATGCCTTGATCTATTTTCCCGCTTACCAGCGATTCCAGATCCGCAAGAATGCTGGCTTTTTCTGCCCGCAACTCTATAGAAGATTCGCAATACAGAAAAGTAAGGTTTCCTTGAAACCGTCCCGATGGATGATAGTTCAAGGTCATGAGCGAGCGTGCTTTATAGGTCTCAAGAAAATGTCGGCGAGCCTCTTCCGTTGCTCCCTGTTGTAACTTGAGACAGACTTCATCCAGTTCTTCCTGAGTATAAGCCTCCCCTTCATAAGCGGTTAGAAAACTTTCTATTACCAGTAACTCTACCTGTTTTCCTGCTGCTTCAAGAGCGAGCGCCAGTTCAAAAGCAATGCAGGCGCCAACACAGTACCCCGCTATTTTGTAGCCAGGCTGAGGATGTTCTTCCAGCAACACATCGGCAAAAGCTTGAGCAAGCTCTGCTACCGTTAAGTTCGTATGGGAAGAACCTTGCGCCATATCCAGAGCATACAGACCATAGGCTGGCGTTAATTTCTCGGCCAGAGGTGCAAAGGATGATGCGGAAGAATCCGCACCGGGAACAACAAATAGCGGTTGTTCTCCTTCTGCCAAAGGAATGACCTTAAAAGGTGCATCTGATGAATCCAGCAAGGTAATAATATCAGCTTTATGCTCGACGACTCTGGCTTTGAGTTCAGCATCGAAATGCCCATTCACCTGTACTTTAAATCCTAACTTGTTGTTTTCAACAAACAGCAATACGCCAGCGGTTTTGGCTTGTTGAATAATGTTCATGGCATTCATTGTAAACCTTGTGTGATATTTCATTGAGTTCTCGTTAGGCTTAGAGCCAGCCTTCGTCACTGATTGCATCATCGGTTGCTGTAATGACCAAAGTATGTTGCAAACTCTTTTTGTCCACCACAAAAGCCAGTTCACGTAAGTCCTTTGCGGTCAGAGCTTCACTGACACTGACGTCTACTTCAAAGTGTTGCTGTATTAAGTGCAACAGGCGTAGCAGTGTTAAGGAGTGACCACCAAGGCCAAGAAACGAATCTTCCATGCTGATCTTGTCATCACTCAGGTTAAGCAACTTGGCACAGCTGCTACGCAAAAGGGTTTCAACTTCCGTTCGAGGTAAGGCGATCTTTCTGCTATGGCTAAGAGGTTCTGCTTCAGGCAAGGCTTTTACATCGACTTTACCGTTGTTATTCAGAGGTAACGACGACACAACCGCAAACCTCTCAGGCACCATGTACTCTGGTAATTGTTTTTTAAGCTCGTGCTGGACGCTTGCCACCCATGAGCTTTTATCAACAGACTCTGAAGGAACTAACCATGCGGCCAGTTGAGGATGAGCAGATCCCTGATTAACAATACCAACGATGGCACTGGACACCTGTGGTAATTGTGAAAGGCTCAGTTCTATTTCGGCAGTTTCGATTCGGTAACCACGAATTTTTATCTGAGCATCATTACGACCACAATAAATCAGCTCGCCTTGTGCATTCCAGAAAGCCTGATCACCGGTTCTGTAAAGACGAGTGTCTGTAGAAAGCCAGTTCGGTGCTTGAATAAAGTGCGCGGCTTGTTGGTCGGATCGATTAATGTAACCGGGAGTCACAGCCTGACCCCCAATCACGATTTCACCAATGGCTCCCGGAGCAACAGGTTCACCGGAGTCATCCATTAAGTAAATCTCACAATTCGACAAGGGCTTGCCGAGTGGAATGCTACTTTCTCCTTCGGCTTTCCATTCGCTTACATCCATGATTGCAGCAACGACGGTTGTTTCTGTTGGCCCATAGGTATTGAGCAGTCGAACAGAATTGCCAAGGATAACTTGCCACTGTTGCAAGGCATCTCTTTGCATGGCTTCGCCCCCGACTATACAGTGAGTTAAACCTTCGAGACTGTCATGTAACTTGAGAGTGTCATGTGATTTGAGTAACTGTGTCCATTCATGCCACAAAGCCGTTGGCATAGATAACAGTGAGATGTTTTGTTGCTGAATTAGCTGGGGTAAACCAGACAGATCAACAAGCTGTTTTGTCTCATCAATAACCAGGCAACCACCAGAGAATATGGATAACATCAATTCTTCAATGAATATGTCAAAACCCATATTCGCTATTTGTAAGACGGTCGCTGGTGCTTGCAGCTCATAGGCGCTTGTCGCTGCCTGATGATAGCTCAATAGATTATCTGCACTGACTCGAATTCCCTTAGGCAATCCCGTGGAACCCGAGGTATACATGATGTAGCTTACCAGCTCGGTTGCTGGCAGTGCGTTTGACACAAACGGCAGTGCGTCCTTTTGATCGTCGCTATTAATGCTTGTTGAAGGAACAGCGATCAAGGGTAAGTCCAGCTTTCTTGCCGCAAGCTCATCTTGGCCTCGTGTCAGAACCCACTCGATGTTCGCATCCTGTATCATCTGATGTAAACGTTCTACAGGGTGTTCAACGGCCAAGGGAACAAAGGTAGCCTGAAGTTTGATGGCAGACAGAATGGCAATAATGGATTCGGCACCTCCGGTAAAATACAAACCCAGTACTGTATTAGCTTGCACTCCCATTAATGACATTTCATGCGCGAGATGGTTAGAGGCTATATCCAACTGCTCATAAGTCATATGACCCCAGTCACCTTTTAGAGCGAGAGACTGCCCTTTATTAATCGCAACACTTTGAGCAAAAAGATCCGGTAAGGTCTGGTTCGTCATCGGCGATGAGAGATTGTTCCCCCAGTTTTTCAGCTGATTCAAAAGCGCGGGTGACAGATAATCCTGATGAGTCAGCAGGTGGTCCTGAGAACTCAGCAATGACTGAATGGCCGTGGCATAGTACCCCAGTACATCTCGGCATTGTTGGGCCGTAAAGTGACTACTGGTTAAAGCCAGTTGTAATACGAGTGAACCATGAGCTGGACTGTGGTGACATTCGAAGTCAAATCCATAATCCACTCGTTCATGTTCTACGTCAGCTGTCTCGTAAATATTTGAAGAGCTAATAACATTGGAAGAACTGGAAACATTAGAAGAGCTGCTTGCCTCAACCGGTTGTAGTTGATCGGCTACATGGAAGTTTACATAGTTGAACAAAGCACCTGAAAAATCGCGCTCAAGTTTTTCCTGCATCAGAGCCACGGGATAGTGTCGATGTGCCCAGTGTTCGTTAAGTTGTTGCTCTGTCTGCTTGATCCAGGTTCGCCAGCTTTGATCAGCAGCGCCTATATGCAACGGAGGTGTATTCAAAAAGAGTCCCAGAGCAGAATCAGAATGCTCGATTTCCAGACGACCATGACTGACAACAGAAGACACTGCGCTGTCAGTACCATTCACTTTGGCTAAAACGAAACAATGTACAGCCAGTATCAGTGTTCTGACGGGAAGTTTAAGCTGAACGGCAAGTGCTTCCAGATCTTTAGCTAGATGAGAAACATCCAGTCGTTGTGCGAAATGCTCATGAGCGTCTTTGCCAGTCCAGTGTGGTAATGGTGCATCATGAACCACTTTTCGCCAGTAAGCTTCGGTATCCTTGTTTTTTACAGCTTTACGTTCTGCGGCAATATAAGCCCCAAATGGCGGACAAGCTGGTTGAATTGCTGGCTTCTCACCTGCACTCGTCGCCTGATAGTTTTCCATAAACTCAACTTTCAGATTAGCAACGCTCCAACCATCCAGAATGGCATGCTGGTGTGAAAACCCGATCACAAAGTGGCCTGAAGGATGCACAAAGGCGTGAACGCGCCACATAAGATCATTTGCGTCGAAAAAGGCCTCTTCTTCCTGCTCTAGCCAGCGTTCCAGCTTTAATTCAAACTCATCCTCACTGGATGTTTCCCAGTGATGAACGGTGATGGGCAGATCGACTGCTTTTTTGACAACCTGTATGGCACCTGTGGCGGTAAATCGATAGCTGGCGCGTAACACTTCGTGTCGTTGTAGCAGATTTTCGAAGGATGTTCTGAAAGCCGTTTCGTTCCAGTTTTCTTCAACCGGATAGTGTTCAACAATATGATAACTTTGATCTTTTAGTTGATGGTATATGGAACCAAGCTGCAGGTTTGATAAAGGATAAGCGTCTTCAATACCCGCTTCTTTTGTCAAACTTTGGCGCTCTTCATCGGTTAGCAGAGAAAAAGCAATATAATCAGTATCAGTGCTGGATTCGCATAGTGTCTTACTTGCTGCCTGGCTTTGAATATACGTGGATAAAGCCATTGGCGTTTGATGAGATAACAAGTCTTTGACGGTAACGCTTAAACCTTGTTTCTGGCATAGGGTAACTGCTCTCACCATCAATATGGAATCACCGCCCAGAGCAAAGAAATTATCATGACGACCGACCTGCTTTAGTTGCAGAATGTCAGCGAATGCATTGGCTATGATGTTCTCCTGCTCGCCTTTGGCGGCTTCAAATTCCTGACGCGCATAATCTTCCATTTGCGGTTCAGGTAAACGCGCTTTATCAACTTTGCCCGTTATACTTACTGGAAACTCTTCCATGCAGACAAAGGCTGCGGGAATCATATAGTGCGGCAACGACTGCGTTAGCTCAGCGCGAACCTGTTCCAGATCAAGTCGCAGAGCCGTTTGAAGATACGCCACTATCTGGCGTTCGCCGGAATCCAGCTGATGGACGCGAACTACCGCGTTGCTGATGTTATCCAGTGTGCGCAAGCGTGCGGTGATTTCACTTAACTCAATACGGAAGCCACGTAGCTTTATCTGATCATCGTTACGGCCAACAAATTCAAGTTGCCCCTGTTCGGTCAGTTTTGCCTGATCGCCCGTCAGATAAATTCGCCCACCGCATTGAGTCAGATGATTATTAATGAACTTTTCGTTCGTTAAGCTCTCATTCTGGTGATAGCCTCGTGCGAGGCCGGGCCCTCCAACAGCCAGTTCACCCACCACACCACGGGGAACCAGTTGTTTATGTTCGTCGAGAATAAATAATCTGGTGTTAGCCAGTGGGGTTCCTATTGGCACAACACTATCGGCTGCAAGGTGCGATTGAGTAACATCGCCGTAACTCACATCAATAACCGACTCAGTTTGTCCGTAGATGTTAAAGCATCGTGCTTGTGGTGCTATCACGGCTTGCAAGCGAGACAGGTCGCGTCCATACCATGCTTCGGAACCCACCAGAATATGGCGCAAACCAGGCAGCGTTTGTTGATGCTGTTCAACATAATCCAGCAGGTTTCGCAGCACTACTGGCACAAAGTCGCCAAAGCTGATGTTGTGTTGTTGAATAAGCTGGAATAAACGGGCGCTGTCTACCAGATCTTCTTTACGACATAACACCAGAGAGCCACCGGTGGTTAAGCTTTTGACAATATCACCGAGAAAAATGTCTACGGCCAGCCCCGCCATTTGTAACAGTTGTGGTGGCTGTTCACGCAAAGCAAAAGTTTCAAACCAGCCTTCTGCGCGAGCCAGCATGGCTTCATGTTCCACCATGACACCTTTCGGTTTTCCTGTCGTGCCCGAGGTATACACCATATAAGCCAGCTGTTGTTTGCATAAAGGCAGGTCCATTGTTGCGGGTTGATCCACAGGCGTTAGAAAATCCGCCACAAGCTTACAGGGAATGTCAGTGTCAACATCTTTCAGGTATTCATTACTGATAATTAAAGCCGGTGTGCAGCTTTCCAGAATCATTGTCAAACGATCTGAAGGTAATGCGGTGTCCAGAGGAACATAAGCCGCACCTGCTTTCATAATGGCCAGCACCATGACAACCGCTTCCAGTTGTCGTTCCATGTGTAACGCGACAAAGTTTCCTGCCTTGACATCCTGCTGTACAAGGTGATGCGCGGCAACAGCGATTTTTTGTTGCAGTTCTTTATAAGTGACTTGCACGTTACCGTCTGTCACTGCGAGAGCGTCCGGTGTTTTTTCGGCTTGTTGTTCGAACAGATGGTGGATTCCCTGATGGTCAGGGTACTCAATATCTTCTGGATTAAATGTTTCCAGTAAAAAGCGCTTTTCGGTGTCAGAAACCCAGCTCAGATGAGCAACAGGTTTAGAAAAGTCTTCCGCATAAGCCAAGGAGGAGATCAGTGTTTTGAATGCCTCAGCCATACGAGCAATACTTGCTTCAGCAAACAGAGAACGATTGTACTCAAACACAAACTCCAGACCTTCGTCGCTTTCGCTGGCATCGAGTGTCAACTCAAACTGCGTGGTTATGTTCTGGGCCTCCAGCTCATCAATTTGCAATCCTTCCATTGCAAAAGACTGAGAGGAATGTGTGTCCATTGAGAACATAATCTGGAACAAGGGTGAATAAGCTCGGCTGCGTTCTGGTTGAAGCTGCTGGACTAGCCATTCAAAAGGCATTTCCTGATGAGCTTGTGCATCTTGATGAACGTGTTTTAACTGGTCAACAAAGTCCGCGAGTGACTGCTCTCCGTTACATTGAAGTCTTAACACCAGAGTATTAACAAAAAATCCGATGAGGGGCTCAAGGTGCGAGTGATGACGATTGGCGACTGGAGTTCCCATAACAATATCGGTGGCCTGCCCTGTTCTACCCAGTAGCAACGCAAAGACGCCTTGCAATAACATGAACAGAGTGGTGTCCGTTTGTTGAGCCTGTTGGCGCAATCGAGTCAGGACTTTTTTGTCCAGTGTAAAGTCATAGTGGGCACCGTCGTTACCAGGTTCTGCTGTACGAGGATAGTCGAGAGGCAGATCATGAACGACAGGTAGATCGGCAAGCTGTGTTAACCAGTAGTCCTGCATACGCTGCAAGCTTTCGCCTTGCAGGTGTTTTTGTTGCCAGACAGCGTAATCCAGATATTGAACCGGTAGTTCGGCTATGCGCGATTCAGAGATGCTTGATTCTGTAATGCTTGAGTGAATCGATGTCGATGGTGTCACTTCAACTGCAAAAGATTGGTAGAGAGCCATAAACTCTTCGCACAATATGCCAATGGACCAACCATCAGAAGCAATGTGATGCATGTTAAACAGAAGTACGCCCTGAGTTGCAGATTGCTGCAAATAATGAGTTCTTAACAAAGGGGCTTCTGATAAATCGAACACGGCATGGCTATCACTTTGTTGCCACTGTTCGATGGCTTCCTGCTGTGCGGAAGATTCCAGTGTGGAAAGATCGATTACCTTTAGCTCAACCTGAACATTGTGATGAATGCTCTGCCATGCGCCCTGCTCATCACTATGATAGCTGGTACGTAAAATTTCATGACGTTGAACAATGTGATTCAACGCCTGTTCTGCCGCACGGATGTCAAAAGCTCCTGATACCTGCAAAGCAAAAGGCATATTGTATTCAGGCGTTCCTTCTTCCATGTTATCGATAAACCATAAACGTTGTTGCGAAAAGGATAATGGATACTTCCCGCCGTCACGTTTTACCGGTACCAGATCATCGGTGTTTTGTTGTGGTTCTGTTTCCAGCAAACGAGCAACGCTGGACAGACGAGGATCTTTAAAAACAGCTTTAACGTCCAGCTCCTGCTGTAATTTTGAACGTACTTCACTCACCAGACGAATGGCCAGTAACGAATGACCACCCAGCTTAAAGAAATGGTCGTCACGACCGACCCGTTCCAGCCCTAACAGCTCACACCATATGGAAGCCAGCGACTGTTCGGAGTGTGTTTCAGGCGCGATAAATTCATCACCACCGAAATCTTTTGCTTCAGGAGCAGGCAGAGCTTTTTCATTCACTTTGCCATTCGTTGTTAAGGGTAGTGTGTCCAGCTTTACGAAAGCGGCGGGAACCATGTATTCGGGCATGGCCTGTTGAGCGGCTTTGTGGATGTCTTCAATGGACAAGCTCTGTCCACACACATAGGCAATCAGTCGTTTGTTGTCCTTTTCATCACTTTGTACGACAACATGAGCTTGTTGAATGGATGCTAAAGTCAGTAACGTTTCAGCGACTTCTTCCAGTTCGACTCGGTAACCTCGTATTTTAACCTGACGATCATTCCGACCCATGTAAATCAACTGACCATCGGCTCGGTAGCGAACCAGATCGCCACTTCGGTATAAGGGGGTTTCTGCAATGGGTAAATTTATAAAGGCTTCAGTACTGAGTTCTGGTTGATTCAGGTATCCCCGTGCAACGCCCTGGCCTCCAATGTACAGCTCCCCTACCATGCCTTTAGCAACTGGGCTGCCCGCTGCATCCAGAACATAAAGCTGCGTATTGGGATTGGCTTTACCGATGGGAATGATTGAGTCATTGGTGGTTTCATGCGTCAGGTAACCACAAGCGGTTACGGTCGCTTCTGTGGGGCCGTAGGTATTGTACAAAGCAACGGGGTTTTCCCAATGAGTAAACCACTGTTGTACGTATGATGACTTGACGGCTTCACCACCCAGAATCATTAAACGCAGTGCGCCCGATGATGCTGGCAGATCGGAAGCAACAAGCTGATGCCAGAAAGCCGTAGGAAGACTTGCCAGAGTAATTCCCTGTTGCTGACAGAAACGCCAGAAATGCTGACTGTCCTGCGCACATTGCTCATCTCTCAATACCAGAGTGGCTCCATGACATAGAGAACCAAAAATTTCTTCTATGGATATGTCAAATGCAAAGCTGGCAAATTGCAACACTTTGTCACTGGTTGAAATCTGATAGTTTTCACTGGTGACATGAACAAAATGCATCAACTGACTGTGTTCGATCATGACGCCTTTCGGCTGGCCAGTAGAACCTGATGTGTACATGATATACGACAGGTTCTCGGGCTTTACTGATGATTCAGGATTGGTTTGTGGATAGTCTTCTACCAAAGCCGACAGTCTATCCAGTTGAATGACTTCCCATTGACCTTGAGTCGTAATGGCAGGAGCATCGGAATGGGTCAGAACCCATTGTGGCTGAGCATCCTTTAAAATAAATTCAAACCTATCCTGCGGATAATCAATATCAATGGGTAAGTAGGTTCCGCCCGCTTTCTGAATCGCCATCAATGCAATGATGGAGTCAGTGCTGCGTGGCAAATAAACCGCTACTGGCTGTTCCGGTTGACAACCTTGTTCAACTAACCAGTGAGCATATTGGTTAATCTTCTGGTTCAACTCAGCATAAGTATATGACAGCTCCCCATCTTGTAACGCAATCTTCTCAGGATTGTCCTGAGCTTGTTGCTCAAAAATCTGGTGTGCCAGTTTCTTCTGGTCGTAGGCTGAAAAAGTCTGGTTAAGAGTGTGTAAGACTTCTCTTTGCTCGGCACTGGAAAATACACTCAGTTCTTTTAAACGGCTAGTGTCCGATTCATTAACGAGGCTTCTTAGCAATTGTTCGAAATGATTCGCAAACAGATCCACCGTACTGGCGTTAAATAAACTGGTATCGTATATCCATTCGAGGTATAGCTTGTCATTTTCTATCGCAGCAGATACATCCAGATCAAACTTGTTAATCAACTTTTCATCACTAACAGGTTCAAGCTGTATGGTGTTTTGAGTTGACTCAGAGGTATGAGCGACATCCATGCTGAACATGATCTGAAATAGAGAAGTGTAACTTTGATTTCTGGACACCTGACTGATCTCTACCAGCTGTTCAAAAGGTACATCCTGATGGCTTTGTGCACCAATATTTACCTGCTTAACATGGTTGAAATATTCGCGAACGGTCGATTGATCCGTATTAACTCTTAACACCAGTGTGTTAACAAAAAAGCCGATTAAACCTTCAATTTCTTTTCGGGTTCGATTCGCAACGGGTGTACCGATAACGATATCCTGCTGTTGGCTGTGCTTTGACAACACCAAAGCCAGAACCCCATGCAAAAATACAAAGGGAGTGACATCAAGTTTCTGAGCCAGTCCTAATACCTGTTGTGTTAGTGTCACATCCAGAGTGTTTGCCAGGATGCCTCCTTCGACACTGCGTTGAGCCGGGCGCTGAAAATCCAGCGGTAGCTGATGAACATCGGGTACTTCATGCAGTTGCTTGCGCCAATACTCTGTCTGTTTATCCAGAAGTTCCTGAGTTAACCACTGTTGTTGCCAGTCAGCAAAGTCCGCATACTGAATGGCTAATGGTTCAAGTTCATCGTGCTTATCTTGACCAACCGTACCTTGACTGATCGATTGATAATAGAATGAAAATTCGTCCATCAAAATACCCATCGACCAGCCATCAGTGGCTATATGGTGTATATTGACGAATAAAATTCCACTTTCTTGCGTTTGTCGAACCCACAAGGCGCGCAACATCAGGTCACTATCTAGCTGGAAGATCTTTTCGCTGTCTTCCGCAATTATGCGATCGATGTGAGCTTGTGAGTTGTCTCCGCTGACTTGGTGCCTTTTAATGTGAAAATCGAAAGACTCATCAATTAGCTGCATTAATACACCGGATTCCATTTTCAATCGAGTGCGCAATACTTCATGACGTTCTATAACTTTACGGAGAGCTTGTTCTGCAATGTCGACATCGAAGATTGCCGGTGTACGAAAAGCCATGGGCATATTGTATTCTGCACTGCCTCCGGCAATATGATCCAACATCCATAGACGTTGTTGTGCTGAAGATGCTTTAACACGCGAGGCTTTTGTTGTACGAGGTAAGATAGTATCTGTACCTGTATCATCCTTTGTCGCTATTTGTTGCAGGTAATCCTGTAACTGGGACTTTTGCTGCTTGATTCTATCCAGTAGCTCAGGGCTTAACTTGCCTTTTTGTGCCCTGACCTTTAGTTTGTTTTCATTTAATGAAACTTCGACACCTGCCAGTGCAAGTTCTTCCAGAAAGGCTTTCATTACAGCTCTACCTCTTCAATTTCTTCATCTGCACTCGCATCCAGCGTTTGCGTTAAATGTTGTCTTACCTGCTCACTGTCAATTACGGCTGCCAGCTCACGAAGGTTCTGGCTAGCCAGAACTTTTACAATTTCCAGATCAATACTTAGTTCGTCTCTCAGGCGTGTTACCAGTTGAACGGCGAGTAAAGAATGAAGGCCTAATTCAATCAGGTTAGCAACCACGCTGATACCTGTTGCTGGTAAACTCAATAAGTCGGAACACAGGTTAACCAGTAAGGTTTCAGTGGGGGTGTCAGCAGGCACAACTTCCTGTTCGGAGTTGAGTGATTGCGGACGTGGCAAGGCCGACTTGTCAATTTTTCCATTGATCGTTAAGGGCCAGTATTCAAGCGCCATAAACTGCGCAGGAATCATATAGGAAGGTAAGTAATTCGCCAGCTGTGAGCGCAGTTCGGATTGCCACTCTTCACTAGCATTTTGCTTATTGTTAAAAATAACGTAAGCCGTTAACTGTGGTTGATCATTGTTGTTACGATGAACCATGACCAGACAGGATTGCACTGCATCCAGATCCGCTAAGCGACTTTCTATTTCGCCCGGTTCGATTCGGAAACCGCGAATGCTGATTTGCTCATCTTTGCGACCTATATACTCCAGACTGCCGTCAGCTAATCGACGCACGCGATCTCCAGTACGATAACAACGCATTGCTGGTTTATCAGCGATAGATATATTTACAAAAGACTGAGCGGTGAGTTCTGGCTGATGAATATATCCCGTCGCCAGACAATTTCCACCGATATAAAGTTCACCAACACTGCCTTGAGGACAGAGTTGCTGTTGCTCGTCCAGAACAAACAACTGACGCTGACCAACTGCCTGACCTATACGCACGCGCTCCTGATCATGGCTGTCAATACATTGCAAGCTGCTCGTGATGATCGCCTCTGTCGGACCATAAGCATTATATAAAGCGCATGATGAACTCGGACCAAAGTTAAACCAGTTCCTCACCAGCTCCGCAGGCATGGCCTCACCACCCACAACAACACAGCGTAAAGCCAGTGATTGCCAGTGCTGTTGCCATTCATCACTCAAGGTGGTGCTGATATAACCGGGAGAAAGATCCGTTATGCTAATGTTATGAGATTGCAGATAGTGAAAGAACTGGTGAACATCTGGTGTCACAGGTATCAGGTGCAAGCAGGCACCGCTCCACAGACTTGTCAGAGATTGTTCCAGGAAGGTATCAAAACTAATGGACGTCATCTGCATGATGTTGTCATTGGGAGAGGTTTTAAATTCCTCAACAATGGCTGTCAGGTGCGAGCTTAATGCACCGTGCGACACCATTACGCCTTTGGGCTTACCCGTTGAACCCGACGTATAAAGTACATAGGCCAGATCAGTAGCTTGAATGGCTGGCAGTTCAAGGCTGCCTGTTGTGCTCAGGGTGTTTATCAACAGCCATTGTTCGTTGGCGAGTTCTTCTTGTTGAGTCAATACATAACGAGCTTGACTGTCCTGAACCATATAGTCGATACGATCCTGTGGCAGGGCCAGGTCCAATGGAAGAAAAGCTGCACCAGCTTTTGCAACCGCTAACATGCTGATCATGAATTGAATCCCGCTCGGCAATGACAGTCCAATCACATCTCCGGGCTTTACACCTTTATTGACCAGAGCTTGTGCCATGATGTCAGAATGTGTATGAAGTTCGGAATAGCTTATTGAAGCTTCGCCACAGACAATTGCAGTGGACAGGGCGTATTCTTCTCCCCTGACTACCGCTTCATGCCAGCTTTGAGTCTGGTTGATAACTGAAGGATGTGTGCTCAGTAAAGAAGCCACTTGATCGGAGTTAAACAATGTCAGTTCATTGACGGGAACATCTGGCTTGTTGACCAGAGACTGAATGAGGTTTTGCCAGAGAGAAACCCAGTATTCAATGGTGTTGCTGGTGAATAAGGCTTTGTCGTAAGTCCATGTGAATTGAAGTGAATCGTCATTACCTAAGAAAGCGTCCAGTGTTAAATCAAACTGGGCAAACGCAGTGTTCGATTCCAGAGAGCTTAACTCAACGCCATCCAGATCCAGATCAACATCTTCATTGGTATCCATAGAAAACATGATCTGGAATAAAGGGTTATAGGCAGGATTACGAGGGACCTTAAGCGCCTCTATAACTTGCTGAACGGGCGTTTGTTGATGAGACTGTGCATCAACATTCAACGCCATTACCTGTTGGATAAAATCTCGTGCAGATAGATTACTGTCTACTCGTGTTCGTAATGCCAAAGTGTTAACGAAGTAACCGATGAGTGGCTGCAATGCTTTATTACTTCGATTAGCGGTTGGTACGCCAATCACTATGTCCTGAGACTCTCCAATACGCGCCAGTAAAATGCTTAAGCTGGCATGTAGTAATGCAAACAAAGTCACATCCAGTTCCTGTGCTAACGTTTGCAGTCGCTGTGTGATCGTCTTATCCAGCGTAAAATTATGCTGTACGCCCTGATAATCGCGCTGTAATGGCCGAGCATGATCCAGTGGCAGTGAGTGTAGTGTCGGTGTTCCCTGTAGCTGTTGCAGCCAGAATGCCAGACTATTCTCCTCTGTCGTCAGATTTTGTCTGGCTCGTTGAGCGATGGCATAGTCTGCGTACTGGATAGCGAGAGCAGGTAAAGTTGTTTTCTCACCCGCTAGCGCTGCCTGATACAGGGTTTTAAACTCCTGAATCAGAACGGCCATGGACCAACCATCGGAAGCAATATGATGCATATTGAATAACAGTACACCTTGTTCTTTTGCCAGTGCTATGTACATAACTCGTAACATGACATCGCGACTCAGATCGAAGGGTTGTTCAATATCCTGCTGCATCCAACGTTCGACCGCCTGATGTTGCTGGGAAGAATCGAGAGTCGTCAGGTCGACGGACTTCAGATTAAAGTCAAAGTCACTAATGATCTTTTGATAGCCTTGCTCGCCTTCCTGATAATAAACCGTGCGTAATACTTCGTGGCGTTCAATGATCTGGCGCAATACGCTTTCTGCTAAGGTTAAATTAAAATTGCCTTTTAACGATAAAGCCATTGGCATGTTGTATTGCGGACTTCCCTTCTCCATCTGATCGATTAGCCACAATTGTTGTTGTGAAAAAGATAATGGAATATGTTGTGGGCGCTCGACTGCTACCAGCTTGTCATGATCCGATGTGAGGTCGGCATCATCGATGAGTGTTGCAAAAGCACTTAGAGATGGGTATTCGAAAATTGTTTTGAGTGGCAGATCCACATCGAAAGCATCCTGAACATCAGCCAGCATGCGCACGCACAAGAGAGAGTGGCCACCCAGTGCAAAAAAATGACTGTGACGTCCAATCTGTTTTGAATCAATGTTTAACAGTTCTGCCCAGAGCGTTGCGAGCTTTTGCTCTGTTGCGTTGGCTGGTGCGACATATTCGCTCTGGAAGTCCTGTGCGCCTGGTTTAGGCAGCGCACGACGATCAACTTTTCCTGTCACTGTGAGTGGAAACGCGTCTACGGCTATAAACGCAGCAGGAATCATGTAGTGTGGCAGGGACTCAGCCAGTTCATGGCGTAAAGCATCAGGGTTAAAAGACTCCGATGTCTCCAGATAAGCGACCAGTTGCTTTTCTCCTGATACTGTCTCATGAACATTGACGACCACACCTTTGATGGATTCCAGGTGTCGCAGTCCAGCTTCAACTTCCGCCAGCTCAATACGAAAACCACGAATTTTAATTTGTTCATCCTGACGGCCAACAAATTCCAGCTGTCCGTCAGCAAGCAGACGACCTTGATCGCCGGTGCGATAAATTCGTAATGACTTGCCATTACACTCTATTGAAGTGAATTTGCTTGCGGTTAATTCTGGTTTCTGACAATAACCCCGAGCCAAGCCAGGTCCGGCAATAGTGATTTCTCCCACCACGCCCACAGGGACTGGTTGTCCCCATTCGTCAAGCAGTAGCACATGGGTATGTTGCAATGGTATGCCTATGGGAATAATTCTATCGGCAGCCAGATCCTGAGCTGTTGCATCATAAAAACAGGCATCAATAATTGACTCTGTCTGTCCATAAATATTGTAGCAACGAGCTTCGGGGTGTAACGTTTTTTGCAAGCGCTTGAGATCTCGTCCATGCCAGGCTTCAGAGCCAATCAGTAACCAGCGCAAGCTAGTTAATGCACTTTCATTTTTGCTCGCTTCGTCCAGAAGATTGCGCAGTACCGCTGGAACAAAGTCACCAAAATTTACCTGGTGCTGGTTAATTAAAGCCAGTGTGTCAGTGGCTGACAGTAAGGTATCTTTAGGACAGATAACCAGCTTGCCTCCGACACTTAAACTTTTAACCATATCGCCAAGAAAAATATCAACACCTATGCCTGCCATCTGCAAAATACAGAGACGGTCATCAGTAATTCCAAAGGCCTTTTGCCAGCCTTCCCATCGGGCGATCATTCCCCGATGCTCGACCATAACACCTTTCGGTTGTCCGGTCGTACCAGAGGTATAAACAATGTAAGCCAGTTGATCAGAGGACACTTTTACTGGCGACATCGTTTTGTTCGTTGACTGGGCAGCTGCGTCCATAATGTCAATCGTCGTTATACCAAAATCAGGTGTCTGCTTATCATCGCTCAATAAAAGGACTGCACCACTGTCTTCGACCACATACTGGTTGCGACTGGTCGGCAAGGTTTTATCCAGTGGTACATAAGCCGCGCCCGCTTTAAAGACGGCCAGAATAGCAACGACAGCATGAATGGAACGATCCATCCACAGAGCGACACGCTGCTCAGGCTGTATGCCTTTCTCTTGCAGGGTAATTGCTAATGAGTTTGCACGTTGGTCGAGTTGTTGGTAGCTAACTTCTACTTCGCCGTCCACAAGCGCCGTTCGATCCGGTGTTTTTTGTGCTTGCTGCTCAATCAGGTGATGAATGCATCCATCAGTTGTCCATGATAAGTCACACTTATCCAGTGTCGATGTTAAAAACGTATGCTCGCTATCCGGTAACCATGACAGTTCACCAATAGAGACTGACAAATCCTCTGCCGTCGCCAGAGACTCAGCCAGACAGGAAAATCGTGCCGCCAGATTTTTAATGTTCTCAGCATCAAACAAAGTGGCATCATATTCAAAATGCAGTGCCAGATGGTCCTTACTTTCACGTACATCCAGAGTGAGCTCCAGTTGTGCAGAGCTGGTATCAGGTTCAATGGGGGTAAACTCAATATTTTCCAGTTGCAGACTTTCGGAGTCCAGAGTGTGTAGCGCCAGCATAATCTGGATAACCGGTGTGTAAAGCTGGCTACGTTCTGGTTGCAATACTTCGACAACGCGATCAAAGGGAACGTCCTGATGTTTTTGTGCATTCAGGTTAACGTTTCTAACCTGTCTCAGAAACTCTGTAATTGAGGTATTCAGATCGCAGTTAAGACGTAACGCCAGTGTATTAACAAAGAAACCGATGATGGATTCCAGTTGTTCCTGAGTACGACCTGCTACCGGGGTTCCAATGACGATGTCCTGCTGCTGACTCTGACGTGCAACCAACAATGAAAACAGACTGTGAAGCACCATGAACAAAGTTGTGTCGGTTCTTTGGGCTATAGACTTCAATCCTGTTAACACAGACGTTGGCAGATTGAGTTCATAACTACCAGCGGTCTTATCACTGTTTTTCTTGCGCGGATTATCCAAAGGTAGATGATGAACTTCAGGGCAATGGGCCAGCTGTTGCTGCCAGTATTCCAGTTGCTGTTGCAGACGTTGTTGCTGTTTGTCGGTTTGTAACCAGCTTGCGTAGTCCATATATTGAAGGGTTAGCGGAGATACTAACGCTGAAGAGTGTTGAACTTCAGCTTTGTATAAAGTAGCAAACTCATCCACTAGCAGATTAATAGACCAGGCATCCGCAGCAATGTGATGCAGCACAAACACCATGACACCTTCATTGTTGCCAAGGTGAATAAAGTGAGCCCTTAACATGGTATCTGAAGCCAGATCAAAAGGAGCATCAACAATGGCTTGCATCTGTTGAGGCAATGCTTTTTCCTGTTGTTCCTTCTCTAGAGCACTGTGATCGGACACTTGCAATGTCAAGCTTGCAGATTCCTGTAACTTTTGAACGACACTGCCATCGCGTTCAAGAAAACAGGTTCGCAAGGCATGATGACGTTGAAGGATCTGATTCAGGGCTTTCTCGGCAGCGTGAAGGTCAAAGTCCCCTTTCACTTTCATGCAATAAGGCAGGTGATATCCCAGACTACCAGCTTCCATTTTGTCGAGGAACCAGAGCCGTTGCTGGGCGGGGGTCAGAGGCGCTTCAGTCGCATTCAGCGCAGGGATATGCTTATCCTGTTGCTCAATACCAAAGTGTTCCTGTTGCAGAAAATCTATCAGCGCTTCTTTATGCTGCTTAATAAATTCAATCTGTTGAGCTGTTAGTGCGCCCTTTTCCCCGCGAGTTTTTAATTTTCCGTTATCGACATAAACGGCCACGTTTTGAGCTAGTAGTTGCTCAAGAAATGTTTTTAGCTCTGTCATAGAATTCATTGTATTGATATCGTTGTTGATTTTGGTTGTCATCATTTACCACTCCAGCTCTTCAAGACTTTCGTCATCTTGCGCTGCGTGCAGTGCCTGGGTCTGTATTATGAGTTGCTGTTGATCGAGCCAGGCCGCAAGATCAATAAGCCTTGGTAACTCGAAAATCTTGCTGACTGGAATATCCAGTGAGAGCTGCTGGCTTAACTGAGTTTTCACTCGCGTCGCTAACAAAGAATGTCCACCCAGTTCGAAGAAACTGTCATGTCGGCTAATATCACTAACGCTTAATATCCCTTTCCAACAATCTGCCAGAGAAGATTCCATTATTGTTTGAGGGGCTTCAAAGTGAGATTGAACAACGGGATCAGGTAAGGCTGAGCGATCAACCTTGCCATTGACATTAATCGGGAAGCGCTCGAGTATCATGTAACTCTGAGGCACCATGTAATCAGGTAACCACTGTTTGAGGTGTGCCTGAGCCTGGTCTTTATCTAATCCTGACTCAGCTTCAATGTAGGCGACCAGTCTCTGTTGACCTGACTCATCCTGAGGAACTAACACCACTGCACCGCTCACACCTTCGAGTTGCAACAGGCAGGCTTCGATTTCACTCAGCTCGATACGGAATCCTCGGACTTTAACCAGATCATCTTCACGACCTATGTACTCAATGGTGTCGTCCGCAGTTAGTCGTACTTGATCACCCGTGCGATAGTAGCGCTGAGTTGCGTTGTCACTCGTTAAGTGAATAAATTTATTTTGCGTTAACTGTGGCTGATTCAGATAACCTCGGGATACACAGTGAGCACCAAGGTACAGTTCACCGGTAATTCCAGCGGGAACCACTTGTTGATGTTGATCCAGAATACGGCATTCAACGTTGGCCAGTGGATGACCAATGGGAGGAAGCTCCTGCCATTGAGCAACATCTACGGGCATTGTATAAGCCGTGACTACATGAGTTTCTGCCGGGCCATAGTGATTGGTCAGTCGGCAATCAGAATGACGCTCGAAGAATCGACGAATAGCAGGACTGATCTTAAGTCGCTCCGCAGTAGAAAGAATATGACGTAAACAGGGTAAATGAATGTTTTCTGCATTACTGTAATCCGCCATCGCCTGCAGAGCGGCATAAGGCAAGTTCAATGCAGTGAGTTTCTGTTGTGCAACCCATGGCGTTAATAAGCTGATATCCTTGCGCATCTCGATGGAGATCATGTGAATCGATCCGCCACTTTGCAAAGCAAAGAAAATATCTTCGAAACTCATATCAAAACCAATGGACGAAAATTGCAATCGTTTGTCAGGTCCAGCGATGAGTGGCTGATCAAGTACCGCTGCTTGCAACAGATTCAATAGAGGTCCCTGTTGCATAGCTATGGCTTTGGGTTTTCCGGTTGAGCCAGAAGTGTAAAGAACATAGCCCAGGTGCTCTGCGGAAACGGGAATACATAAATCCGCGACAGGCTGTTGTAGCAAAGCGGTTCGCATTTCATCGTTGAGGATTAAAGCCGAGTCGGAATGACTTTTCAGCTTTGGCGATTGTTGTTCGCTGCAAATAATAAAGGCTGCACCGAGATCTTCAATGATCATCTGAAGACGTTGGGTAGGAAGCGCTGTATCCAGAGGGACATAACCTGCACCTGCTTTCAGAATTGCCATAAGAGCAACAATCAATTCACAACCGGGTTCAATAAACAGGCCCACAGCATCATCGGTTTTCACGCCCTGCTCGCGCAGGTAATGAGCCAGCTGATTCGCTCGTTGATTCAGTTGTGTGTAGGACAATTCCTTGTCGCTATCAACAACGGCTATGTGATCCGGTGTCAGTTGTACCTGACGCTCGAAGATCTGTGCCAGATTTTCACTGGATATCGGGGTTGTCACGCCAGACAGTCGCTGTTGTAATGCAGCGCGTTCTTCTGTTGATGTAATAACAACAGTATTAGCGGTCACGTTGTTCTCAGCAGCCAGACCTTGAGTAATCTGAGTCAGACTGTTGATAATATGTTGCAGAACGACTTCGATGTCAGCTTGCTGGTGAATTTGTGCTGTCAGATTAAATACGTCGCCCAGATCATCTATCGATAATGTAAAGGGATAGTTCGTTCGATCATAAATTCCGAGCAGCTCAATGTCCGTTGCTTGCCAACGCTGTGCACTGTGGCTTCCGGCCTGCTCGTCTTCGGAGTGACGGTAATTTATCAGAGCATTAAACAGCGGAGAACCTGCGGGGAGTTCACTGCAACGCTCTGCCACTGATGTTGGAATATGTTCATACGCCATCAGCTCCACCAGTTCCTGTTGAACACGAAGGACCAGTTGCTCCAGTGATTGTTCCTGTAACTGCTCCTGTAAATTCAGGCGTAGGGGTAATGTATTGATAAACAACCCTACCATGCGATCCATCCCTTCTATCGCCTGCATTCGTCCAGATACAACGGTTCCTGTTACCACATCCTGACGTCCACTCCAAAGGGCAAGGTTAAAAGCCCAGGCAAGATGGAAAATGGCCGCTGGACTTACATCGAGTCGACGAGCCTGCATTCGAATGGCTTCGGATAACTCGCTGTCCAGTAGTTGTTGACGTTCTTTTTGCAGACTTGAGTCGGCCTGATTGTCAGCAATGCCATAAGGTGCTGTGACTTCGCTCACGCCTGCCAGTTTTTCTGCAAAAAACTCTTCTGCCGCCTGTGTGTTCTGTTGATGCTGAGTGGCTGTAATAAATGCACCATATTGAGCAGGCTCTGGTAAGGTTGCACCTGAACCATTCAGCAGCTCAATCAGATCATCCTGCAAAATTTCCAGTGACACATGATCCGAAATCAGATGATGTTCCTGAACAATCAGGTAGCATTCTTCTGAAGCAGGCTTGCGCAGTATGGTTAATTTAAGTAAAGGAGCCTGTTGAATGTTAAGCCACTGTTTATCCGCAGACATCCAGTTGGCTAACTGGGCATCGTCACTTTGATCGGATTGCAACCAGTGTTCATTTACTTCCAGTGTTGCCTCTCGACAAACTACCTGAACAGGCTGTGAAAGATTGTTCCATAAAATGGCCGTGCGTAATGCATCGTGTCTTACTACCAGTTGTTTAAACGCCGTGACAAATGTGTCCAGCTTTGCCGGGTGCTTAAATCGGTAAGCCATAGGCGTAACGTAAGTATCAGACCCGTCACTCAGCATATGGTGAAACAGAATTCCTTCCTGTAAGGGTGCTAGTGGGAAGATGTCCTGAATGTTTTCAACTCCACCTGGCACCTGTTCAACGATGACATCAATATCGTCCTGAGTCAGGGACGTCAGTTTAATATCCTCAGGCTTCAGTGATGTTAAACCATAAGGCAATGGTTGATAGATAGAAGCACTTGATTCCTTGGCTTCTGTTTTTATGAGATTTGTTGCCATCGCACTCAACTGAGGCGCGTCAAACACTTTTCGAACGGCCAGCGACCAACCCGCGCTTTGCAGTCGAGCAATCATTTTCATAATGAGCAAAGAGTGGCCACCCAACTGAAAAAAGTGAGCGTGGCGAGACACTTTTTCCTGTTGGAAGATTTCACTCCAGATGTTCGCAAGTAAGATTTCTTGCTGGCTTTCTGGAGCGACATACTCTTCGTCGTGAAGCAGATGTGCATCTGGCAGCGCTTTCGCGTCAATTTTTCCATTTGGAGTTAAAGGGAATGCCTCCAGGAACAAAAATGCATCCGGTATCATGTAACCTGGCAACTGAGTTTCCAGCTCTGTTCGAATCTCCGCGTCTGTTACAGCCTCAGTTTTTTCCGCTGTTGTAGAAGCGTGTAACTGCAAGTAGCCCGCTAAACGCTGATCACCATTTGCGCTTTTAAAGACTTTTACTTTCGCCAGGCGCACCATGGACAAACGATTCAAGCCGGCTTCTACTTCGCTCAGTTCGATACGATAACCTCTTACTTTTACCTGATCGTCGTTACGACCAAGGTAAACAACACTGCCATCATCATTAAAGGCAACCAGATCACCAGTAGCATAGAGTCGTTCGCCGGACACCAGAGGATGAGCAATAAATCGCTCTGCAGTAAGGTCTGGGCGATTCAGGTAACCACGGGCAACCCCTGCTCCACCCACATATAGCTCTCCTACGGCGCCTAAAGGTACTGGCTGATGCTGATTATCCAGTACATAGACCTGATAGTTGGCAATGGGTTTGCCAATGCTGCGATTGTCGTTAAGCATGTCTTCGTCGATACAGACGTTTACCGTGCACTCTGTTGGCCCATAAGCATTCACCAGCCGTGGACGATGTCCGTCACGCTGGAACCATTGAGTCACTTTTTCCGGGCTGAGTGCTTCCCCTCCTACACTGATTTGTCGAATGCAGGAAGGAATGACCTGCTCCGTCTCATCGACCATCTGATGCCAGAAAGCCGTGGGTAAGTTCAGTGCAGTGAGTTGATGTTGTGAACAAAACCTGAAGAAATCATTAACGCTGGCGATGCAATCATCATTACGTAAAACCAGAGTGGCGCCATTACACAAAGCGCCAAATACTTCTTCGACAGACATATCAAAAGACAGCGCTGCAAATTGGAGAACTCTGTCTTCAGTGGAGTACTGATAAGATTTTTCCAGCGCCGCAGAAAGATTAACCAGATTGCGGTGTTCTATCATGACTCCTTTGGGTTTTCCGGTAGAACCAGAAGTAAAAATTACGTAAGCAAGGTGAGTGGCATTCAGGCCTATCTGCTCTGGAGCAAGGTTTTCCGTTGGTTGTGAAGCCAGTAAATCGCGCAATTTATCGAGCAGTAACAGAGATGACTGTGGCAGCGTTGCCGAATCGGAATGCCCGATAATATATTCTGGACTGGCAACCGATAAAATATCTTGCAGGCGTGCAGCTGGTTGTGAAGGATCCAGAGGCAGGTATCCTGCGCCTGCTTTAATAATTCCCCAGAGTGCAATCAATGCATCGATGGAACGAGGTAAATGTAACCCCACCAGCGAATCTGGTTTAACTCCAGCAGCGACAAGATAGTGAGCGAGCTGATTCGCTTTAGTGTTGAGTTCTCGATATGTTAGAGACACATTGCCGTCGATCAATGCCAGAGACTCGGGTTGTTGTAAGGCAAAGTGTTCCAGACGCTGTTGAATACACAAAGTAGAATCTACTGAGAGTTCGGTTTTGTTGAAAGTATTAAACAGAAGCTCCTGCTCATGATGAGGCAGTATATTCAGCTCATGTACAGGACTTTCAGCTTTCTGATTGATTACCTTCGAGCACAGATTTTCCAGTGCGGTAACCACATACTCCATGATACGTTGTGCCGATACTTTGCGATGAATATGAGTGGTTAACTCGAAATGTTCAGCCGACTCATCAATGGACATGGCGAAGGGAAAGCTTGAACGCTCCTGAACTTCAATGGGTCTGAGCGATAAGTGTTTTTCCCATTGATGAAGGCTACTGGTATCTCCCTCCAAACTATGACGGTAATTGAGCATGGCGCTGAATAATGGAGTGCCATTATCCAGTGCACTACTGGCTTGCACATCAGACAGCGATATCAGTTCATGTTGCATTAATTCAATAAGCTGACTGTGAGTATGTTGTGCCGCTTGCTCAAGATTCATTGATGAGTAGTTCAGGCGTAAAGGCAATGTATTGATAAACATACCAAACATGCTCTCGATACCCTCTAGTGCTGCCTGACGACCAGACATAACAGTTCCTATCACAACATCAGAACTACCGCTGCTGCGACCGATGATTAATGCCCAGACCATATGGAACAAAGTGGCGTTGGATACCTTCAGAATGTGTGCTGCTCGTCGAATGTTCGACGCGGCAACACCATCGATGACACTATGTGCGTCAATATGATCAGCGGCATCCGATAAAGTGTCAGCTAAACCAAACGGTGCGGTTACCTCTTCCACATCTTTCAACTGAGTATTAAAGTAATCTTGGTGATGTTGAGAGGCACTTTCGTTCAGTGCATGCGCGACAAAATTACGGAAAGGCGCTGACGCTTCCCGTTCAATCCTTGTCCCTTCTTTGTGCTGCATAAGCAGCGCCATCATATCTTCTTCCAGTTGTTGCAACGACAGGTTATCGTGAATCAGGTGATGAATATGAAGCTTAACAACCGCTTCCGAACGACACTCGAAGATTTGCAGCTGTACAAGAGGCGCGACCTGCAGGTTCATATGGTACAGACCTGTGTCTTTCTGTTGTTCAATCCACTGGTTAAGGTCGGTAGACTCTGGAAGCTGTTGGTACTCGATGGGAAGTTGTGCATCACGCCAGACAACTTGAACCGGTTGAGGCAAGTGTTGCCAATGAATAGAAGTACGTAGCACATCATGACGTAACAGCGCGGACTCTAGCAGATCGCTTAAGAGCGTTAAGGATGACTTATCCGCTAAACGATAGAGCAAGGTTGTAATATAAGGGTCCGCTTCTTCATCCAGTTGATGATGGAATAAAATACCTTCCTGCATCGGTGTTAATGGATAGATATCCTGAATATTACTGACACCACCAGGTATGCTGGCAATTAATAGATCAATATGCTCCTGTGACAAAGCAACCATCGGCAAATCTTCTGGTGTGATGACAGTGCATTCCGGTGTAATACGATTAGCCGGAACATCGATGGTTGCGGGGATAGACTGAGTTTTTATTGTCGCTGCCAGTTCACAAAGCACTGGCGTTGAGAATACCTGTGCTACGTCGGTCGTTAACCCGGCAGCATTTAATTTAAGGATACACTGGGTAATTAGCAGCGAGTGTCCGCCTAGATTAAAGAAGTTGTCATGTCGACTTATCGTTTCGGTTGACAGGAGCTCTACCCATATTTTTGCCAGTAGTTCTTCGACTTCACCTTCAGGGGCAGCATAAACAGAGCGTTCAACGGAGGTATCATCAGGTTCAGGTAGTGCTTTGCGATCGACTTTGCCATTAGCGGTAAGTGGGATCGCATCCAGCTTCATGTAGGCTGCAGGGATCATATATTCTGGCAAGCTTTGCGCGAGCGTTTGCTTGATCGCACTCGGCTCAATTACCTGATCTGAAGTAAAGTAGGCAACTAACCTTTGATCATTCGGGCTGTTTTGTTGCAGAGTCTTTTCATCCAATTTCTTTTCATACAAGACAACAACAGCATCTTTAAGATTTGCGATGTCATTAATGGCTGCTTCTATCTCACCCAGTTCAATTCTTAAGCCGCGCAGTTTTACCTGATGATCACTGCGCCCCATGTATTCCAGTACACCCTGATCAAGGCAGCGTACAATATCGCCAGTGCGATAGAGTGTTTGTTGCGGCTTGAATGGGTGTGGAATAAATTTTTCAGCGGTGAGTTCCGCACGATTGAGATAGCCATAGGCGACCCCCATACCGCCCAGTAACAGTTCACCACTAACGCCAACAGGGACCGGGTTTAGCTGTTCATCCACAATCATCAGTTCAGTATTCTGAATAGCTCGTCCAATGGGAACCAGAGCGTCTTTTGAGTCACGCTCACAGGCCCAGTAAGTCACGTCAATAGCAGCTTCGGTTGGGCCATACAAATTATGTAGTTCAGTATTTTCTGTTTGTGCAAAAAATGCCTGCTGAATATCTGCAGATAAGGCTTCACCACTACAGAACACCTGGCGCAATGAGTTACACTCGCCAATGTTTGCTGACGACAGAAACAACGACAACATGGAGGGCACAAAATGTAAGCTGCTGATCTGATGTTGTTGAATAAGCTGCTGCAGATAAAGTGGGTCTTTGTGCCCTTCTGGTCTGGCAACCACCAAGGTCGCGCCCGTCATGAGTGGCCAGAAAAATTCCCAGACCGAAACATCAAAGGTATAAGGCGTTTTTTGCAATACGACGTCTTTTTGACTCAGCGAGTATTCCCGTTGCATCCAGTCAATTCGATTATGCAATCCGGCATGATGACACAGAACGCCTTTGGGCTTACCCGTAGAGCCTGATGTGTAAATGACATACGCCAGTTGTTCTGGCGCATAGGCAACTTCATTGTCTGCGAGGTTGTGAGTCGCTTTATCCGCAAATGGGCGTTCAGTCTGCAAATCAACACAAGTCACGTTAAGCGTTGAATAGTTTTGTACAAATGCTGATTGAGTAAGAATGGCTTTGGACTCTGCATCTTGCAGAATATCGAGCTGACGTTGTAATGGTTGAGCAGGATCAATGGGCAGGTAAGCCGCACCCGCTTTAACCACGGCGTAAATAGCAACCACCATGTCCAGTGAACGCTCAAGGGCCAGAGCAACTGTAGATCCAGGAGTGACACCTTCGCCGATAAGCCAGCGTGCAAGCTGATTGGCTTGCTCATTCAGTGCCTGATAAGTTAATGAACTTTGTTCAAATACCACCGCCACAGCATCGGGTTGTTGCGCGGCTGTGCGTTCAAAAACCTGATGCACACAGAGTTCACTGTCAAACGCCTGATTGCGTCCGTTCAACCATTGTTGAAGTAAAGCATGTTCGCTGGCAGGCAACAATGGAATCGATGCAATAGGTTGCTCCACTTTCCCATTTAACTCTTGCAGTAGCATTGACCATCGTTGAGCCAGTCGCTCAATGGTTTCTGCTTTAAACAAAGCCGTGTTGTATTCGAATTCGCAATGCAGACCTTTTGAGCTTAGACACATATTAAGCATCAGCTCAAACTGCGCATGCTTATGAGCTGACTGACGCAGCGTCATTGCAACACCGGGCAAGGTAAGTGCGGATTCTTCACCTTTTTCCAGTGTTATTAAAAGCTGGAAAATCGGCGAGTAGCCAGCGCTGCGTTGAGGGTTGAGCTTCTCTACAACACATTCAAAAGGTACATCTGCATGTGCCAGTGCCTGTTGATGAAGTTTTTTATTACGCTCCAGCAACTCTGAAAAAGATTCTTGTGTATTAATCTTTGAACGCAAGACCAGCGTATTCACAAAACAGCCTAAAGTATCATTCAGTTCGCTGTGTGAGCGATTCGCAACGGGCGTGCCCATTACGATATCTTTGTTATCTCCGTGGCGGGCCAACAGGACGGCATATAATGTTTGCAAGACGACAAACAAGGAACATTGATACTGCTGAGCGAGTTGCTGCAGTGGCAAGATTATGTCATTACCCAGCTGGATCGCATGTCGAGCACCTTCATGTCCTGACTGAGCCGGACGAGGATAATCCAGAGGCAGGCCATGAACCGCTGGAATGCCTTCCAGTTGCTGTTGCCAGTAGTCCAGTTGTTGCTCCAGAGCCCCCTCAGCAAACCAGTTGCGTTGCCATTGAGCGTAATCCAGATATTGAATGGAGGGTTCAGGTAATGTGGAGGACTTGCCTTGCAATCGCGTTTTATACTCATCACAGAACCATTGAATAAACAGATTAATGGACCAGCCGTCGCTGGCAATGTGATGCATATTGAACAACAGAACTCCCTGCTGCTCTGATAACTTAAGATAACTGACACGTAATGGAATTTGCTGGCTCAAGTTAAAAGGGCTGACGGCGTCTTCCTGAATTAATCGGTTGGCAATGTTGTCTTTTTCCGACTGGGACAAATGCGTGAGGTCGTGTTCCTGTATCGTCGCTTTAAATTCAGTCAGAACCCGCTGAGCTCCCTGGCCATCACCTTCATGGTAAGTGGTTCGTAAGATTTCATGTTGCTGCACCAGATGATTCAGTACCTGCTGAGCGAGTTGTCTGTCCAGTGAACCCACCACATCCATCGCTAATGGCATATTGTAATGAGCACTGCCACCGGACATCTGATCAATAAACCAGAAGCGTTGCTGAGAAAATGACAGGACATAGTCTTCCTGACTTCGTTCAAGCTTGCGTATTGCAGGACGTTTGGCGGGGCTGATCGTCTCACTAAGGTGCTCGATCAATGCTTGCTTGTTTGCACTGATTTTTTGTTTTAACGCATCAGGAAATGAATCGCCGGTGAGTCGATAGCCGAGCTTCCCATCTTTACAGAATAACAGGACGCCGGATTTCAGAGCTTCTTTAATTAACTCATTCATGGTTACAGCCACCCTTCTTCTGAAGTTTCGTCCATAGCCGCTGCAATTTGCTGTTGCAATCGATGAGTCTCAATAACTTGTGCCAACTCGATGAGCGTGGCGTTTTCAAAAATGGTAATCATGTCCAGTTCAATAGCAAAATGTTCTTTAATAAGAGCTAACAGGCGAATAATTAATAAGGAATGTCCGCCCAGTGAAAAGAAATCGTCTTCTCTTTGAATGTGCGCAATACCCAGTAACGGCTGCCACAAAGCAGCAAGTTCTACTTCGATATCTCCCTGAGGAGCGCAAGTCCCTGACGTAGTCACAACATCCTGTGGCGCGGGTAAAGCCTTTGTATCTACTTTTCTATTGGCCGTTAAAGGGATTTCGGTGAGTTGGCAATATTGCGTGGGCACCATATAGTCCGGTAAAGTTTTCTTGAGTGCCCGTCGTATGGCGTCAACCTCAATGGGATGAGACATCGTGTAGTAAGCTACCAGCGACTGATTTCCGCTGGCATCTGGTCGCGTAATGACGACAGCTTCTTCTATAGCTTCCAGTTGAATCAATTGCGCTTCAATCTCGCCCAGCTCCACGCGATAACCGCGTACTTTCACCTGATTGTCTTTGCGTCCAATGTAGCTAAGCGTGCCATCTTCAAGATAGCGAGCTAAGTCACCTGTGCGATACAAACGACCTGCACCTAATGGGTTTTCAACAAAACGATCCTGTATGAGTTCTTCAAGGTTCAGGTAACCTCTTGCAACACCGCGACCTCCGACGACAATCTCTCCAACACTGCCAAAAGGCGTCAGCGTTAACTGATCAGTCATCAGATAAATCTGGGTATTCGCAACCGGTTCTCCAATACTGTGAAGCGCATGGCGATCGTATTCGGCAATACAGGCATTCACAGTGGCTTCAGTCGGCCCGTAGGCATTGACCAGTTTTACCTGATGTTGATAACGCGCTTGCCACTGTTCAATGCGAGCCTGATTTAACGCCTCTCCTCCGACACTGACCATCTTGATGGATTCGGGTAATTGTTCCGGTGAGTCGTCTACCAATTGATGCCAGAAAGCGGTAGGCAGATTGAGACGAGATACGGCATGTTGCGCGCAGAAACTCCAGAAGCGTTCGCTACTGCTGAGGCAATCATCGTTACGTAACACCAGAGTCGCGCCATTACATAAAGCCCCGAAGATTTCTTCTACGGACATGTCAAAACTGGCAGCGGCAAACTGCAACATTCGTTCTTCAGGTTGCAAGCCATAAACACTTCTTAAGCCATGACACAAGTTCACCAGGCTTCCTTGCTCAATCATGACGCCTTTAGGAGTGCCAGTTGAACCGGATGTGTAAATAACATAGGCCAGTTGATTCTCTCTGGTGTCCACTTCTTGAGTTAAATTGTCGGTCGCCAAAGCATCCAGCTGTGAGAATATGGCGTCGATACATGCCAAGTTGCTGTTGCCCGGTAAGCGTTCACTGAGAGTGGTTTGTGTCAAAGTAAGAACGGGCTGACTGTCCTGCAAAAAAAACTCTAGTCGTTCCGCGGGAGCATCAACGGCCAGAGGTACATAGCCAGCGCCTGCTTTATGCACAGCGAGTATAGCCAGAATCAGATCCAGACTACGAGGCAGGTATAAAGCGACGCGTTGATCAGGTGCAACACCTTGAGCAATCAGGAAACGAGCTAGCTGGTTTGCACGTGCATTAAGTTGCGCAAAGCTCATCTGCTGGTCGCCGTCAATTAAGGCAATAGCTTCCGGTTGTTGTGCGACATGACTCTCAAACAGACTGGAGCTGGTTGTTTGATCTTCTAAATCAAAGGACGTATTAACCGCTGTATCAAGAACCGATTGAGCAAGGGGCGCATCGTCAGGCAACAGGCGTTGACGCTCCTGTTCTGGCAAGAGTTCCAGAGCATGCAAAGGCGCATCCGGTGTTTTCACTATGGACTCAAGTAAAACGAGCAGGCGCTGAGCCAGACGTTCTATCGTCTGCTCCTTAAACAGTGCAGTTAAATATTCAAAGCTGAAGCTTATGGCTTCCTGCTTATCATCGGCGTTTAAGATGAGTTCATATTGCGAGTGAATATGCTCCCGTGCAATGGGCTGGATAGAGAAGTCAGGTAGAGTCAGTTGCCAGTCATCACTGGTATCCATAGCAAACATTATCTGGAATAAAGGCGTATAGCTTAATGAACGTTGAGGGTTTAAGGTTTCCACCAGTAGTTCAAACGGAATGTCTGCGTGAGACTGTGCGTCCAGATTAACCTGACGAACTTGCGCCAGATATTCGACGAAGGTGGCTTCAGGGTAACACTCGGTTCGTAATACCTGAGTATTCACAAAAAAGCCAATGAGTTCTTCCAGTTCTACATGAGGTCGATTCGCTACCGGCGTTCCAATAACAACGTCATTTTGTGAACTGACTCTGGCAATCAAAAGTGCAAATGCCGCGTGCAGAATCATAAACAGAGTTGTCTGTTGCTGCCGGGCAAGTTCTCGTAAGGCTGTGCTGGTTTCTGTTGATAAATGGAAGTTTATCGCAGCACCCGCACTGGTTGTGTAAGTGGGTCGTTCATAGTCCAGTGGCAGGTCATGAACCGGAGGTAAATTAGCCAGTTGTTGCTGCCAGTAGGCTTGCTGTTGTTCCAGTGTGCCTCCTGTTAACCAGTCACGTTGCCAGTGCGCATAATCGGAATATTGAGCGACCTCTTTGACTTTCAGGGAATTTTTCTTTGCTATGCTTGTGTAGGCTTCAACAAAACTCTGCGCCAGAATATTTTCAGACCAACCATCAAAAGCGATATGGTGAGTGGTGAGCAGTAATACTCCCTCCTCATCCTGTTGCTGAATAAAACGAGCTCTTAACAAGAAATCAGAACTTAAGTCAAATGCCTGATTGGCTTCCTGCTCCATGAGCTGGTTGATCAAATTAGCCTGCTCTGCACAAGATAGTTGGCGAAAGTCAAAGTTTTCAATTGAAAACGACTCTAAAGGCTGAACCTGTTGGCGCGGTGTGCCATTCTGATTGCTGTAGATTGTTCGCAACACGGTATGTTGCTGGAGTACAAAAGCGAAGGCTTTATTTGCCCATTCCAGATTAAAGCGCCCCTGTAGCCGCAAAGCGATTGGCATATTGTATTCGACACTTCCATTGCCTAGTTGATCAAGAGTCCACAAACGTTCCTGAGCAAAAGAAAGTGGCAACCACTCGCCTGGTTGCTTAGGCAAACATTGAATGCTGGCAACTGGTGCGTGACTTTGAAGAGCATCAATGACGGCCGCGAGTTTTTGAATGGTATTGTGCTCGAAGATGCTACGTACAGGTAAATCAACACACAACTGTTGTCGGATTGCAGCGACTAATCGCACTGCCGTTAAGGAATGTCCTCCCAGATCAAAGAAACTGCTGCGACAGCTTATCTGTGCCTGTCCCAGAATATTGCTCCAGATATACTGTAACTTTTCTTCTGTGTGAGTCTCTGGCATCACCAGGTTTTCAAGCTGTTGAGCGAAATCTGGCTCAGGCAGGTTGTGCCGATCAATTTTGTCGGCAGCGTTTAAAGGCATGCGTTCGAGTATCTGGAATGACGATGGAATCATATAGTCGGGTAATAACTCAACTAATGCCTGTTTGATACTACTGATTGCTGATGCACTGTCCTCTTGAGGGTCAGAAACAACCAGATATGCGACCAGAACATTTTCACCTTGCAGATTTTTGTGAATCAACACAGCGGCTTCAGCAATGGCGTCAAGTTTGACAAGAGCCGATTCCACTTCGCCCAGTTCAACGCGAAAACCTCTTACCTTAACCTGATTATCAATCCGTCCTACCAGTTCAAGATTTCCTTCTTCAGTCCAGTAACCCAGATCTCCGGTACGGTAGAGTCGGTCTCCGTGGCCGCCTAAATTCTGGAAAGAGTTCTTTTTAAAACTGTGTTCGGTTTTTTCTGGCTTGTTCCAGTAGCCTTTTCCTACACCCACTCCAGATACACACAGCTCACCAACAACATTAACGGGCAGTAGTTGTAAATTTGCATCCAGCACGTACATTGTCAGATTCGGAATAGGCTTACCCAAGGGTACGTTTTTCACAGATTCCGACAGCGGTTTATCCATTACAAAATAAGTAATGTCATCGGATGCTTCACTGGGACCGTAACCATTCATGACCGGAATATCGGGATAGAATTTCAACCATCGATTAACCAGAGGGACTGGGCAAGGTTCTGCGATGATCATCAACCACTTCAACTCCGTTAATGGTACGGCACAGTCCCGTTGAATTAATGCTTCCATTAACAATTTAAGTACTGAAGGTGCTGTCTGAATCAGGTGAATCTGCTCCTGGTGCAGCAGATCAATATAGCGAGCAAGGTCCATTGCATCTTGTAGCACAACGGTTTTTCCACCGCACATGAGAGGTGCCAGGAATTGCCATACAGAGACGTCAGACGATGATGCAGCACTTTGCAGGAAGTTACGGGCTTGCAGACCATCTTTTGTCTGAAAACCCAGCACATCAAACTCTGCATCAATATGATTTAAGGCACCCGCATGATGAACCAGAGCCCCTTTCGGTTGTCCCGTCGAACCTGAGGTGTAGATCATATAGGAGAGATCATCTGGCTGTGAATGAACGACGGGATTACTAACAGGATAGGTGTCCAACAAATGCCAATGTGCATCGAGCAGGAAGCATTGTTGTGTATCGAGCTGAAGTCCAGAGAAACCTTGCTGGCTTAACACGACCTGCACATCTGAGTCTGACAACATGTACTTCAGTCGTTCAGAAGGATTGTTAGGATCAAGGGGCACATAAGCCGCACCCGCTTTCATAATTCCTAATATCGCGGTGACAAATTCAATGGAACGTTCCGCATAAATTGCGACGATGTGATTACGCTGAACACCTTGCTCGATAAGATAATGAGCAAGCTTATTGGCATTAGTATTCAGCTCGCTGTAAGTCACTCGTTGCTCATTACACACAGCGGCAATGGCAGTTGGATGTAAGCTAACCTGTTGCTCAAAACGTTGATGTACCGTTTGAGCACCTTCGTAGTGAACAGAAGTTCCATTGAACTCTTTAACAATACGTTCCTGTTCAGCCAGAGGCGTAATAGATAAGGAGAGTACTGTCTGCGTTTTGTCGGTACATAAGCCTTGAACAATGGCCGCTAGTGCCGTTTTCATGTAACCGAGAACGGCATTCGCGCCAATACGTTTTTCTACATGCACTTCAAGACGAAAATCGTTTTCCAGTTGATCGACACCCATTTCCAGTGGATAGTTGGTGTACTCGATGGCCTCCAGAAGCTTAAAGCCAGTCTGATTATTAACCGCAACTTGTTCATGCTGGTGTCGATAGTTTATTAAGCTGGTAAACAGTGGCGTGCCGGCGGGTAAACTGGCGTGTTGCAGAATATCGGCCAGTGGCAAATGTTCATACTCAGCCAGTTCAATGATATGCTTTTGCATGGCATGCACTGCATCAGACAGACTGGTCTCTGCCAAAGAAGCTCGCAATGGCAACAAGTTGATCAGCAAGCCAAATATTTTTTCAACGCCCACAAGCGACTGTTGCCTGCCTGACATCATGGTTCCAAATACTACATCATCTTTACCGCTGCATTTAGCCACTACAAGCGCCCAGGCGAGATGAAAAATAGCGGCTGGACTGATTCGTTGGTGACCAGCAATGGACAGAATATCTTCACTGAGTGACTGACCCAGAAAGGCGTCTTTAATGTCTATTTGAGAAGCATCATTGTAGACATCCATTAAACCAAAGGGAGCGGTTGATTCAGTCACATCTGACAGGCGTTGACGAAAATATTCGTGGCCTTGTTGAGCTGTGTTTTTGCTCAAAGTATGGGCGACAAACTCACGATATTGAACAGGAGCGGGTAACTCCTTATTAGCATCGTTCATCAGAGTTTTGATTTCGTCAATCTGATGCAACACAGTGATATGATCTGTCAGAAGATGGTGCTGTTTTAATAACAGGTAACAAACATCCTTTTCACTGCTTTTGGCTGCGGTTAATTCCATCATGGGCGCAGACTGCAAACTCAACGCCTGATTGTCCGGTGATGCGAGTGCTTTTAGTGCCGTTAGCGGGTTTTCATTGCCCACTGGAGACAGCCAGTTTACTTCTACTGTTGCGTGACCTTGTACCAATTGTACTGGAGCGGATAAAGACTGCCAGTGTATTGAAGTACGAAAAACATCGTGACGTTGCACCACTCGATTGAGGGCTGTGACGAATGCATCCAGTTGGTCAGAATGGTTAAACTCCATCAAAATAGGAATAACATAAGTGTCTCGATCTTCATTCATCTGGTGATGAAAGAAAATACCTTCCTGCAATGGAGATAACGGATAAATATCCTGAAGGTTTTCTGCACCTCCTTTTACTTTTGAACACAGCAAATCTATATCTTGCTGCGTCAGGTCAAGTAAAGGAAATGCTTGTGGAGTTAATCTTTGAGAAAGAGGTAAATCAGATGTCTTGGTGACTTGCGTATTTGACACCTTTGTCATCTCTGCGGCTAAAGCACTGAGTGATGGAGTTTGATAAATTGCCCGCAAAGGAAGCTCATACCCTGCTTGTAATACCTGTGAGCGCATTGACATGATCAACAGAGAGTGACCACCCAGCTCGAAGAAGTTATCAAAGCGACCCGCTTTCTCGATATTCAGTAGCTCTTGCCATAAATGAGCCAGCAATTCCTCGGCTTCACCTTCTGGTGCCGCATATTCCTGACAGCCAAAGTCCTGTGCACTGGGTTCTGGTAACTGCTTGTGATCGACTTTGCCGTTAGCCGTTAGAGGGAGCTTACTTAAGGTTACGAAGGCTGCAGGAATCATATAGTCCGCCAGCGTAGCGCGCAGAAATTCGCGTAAAGCAGAAACATCAATGTCTTTATCGGTTACGACATAGGCGATTAACCGCTGATGATCTGTGGTGTGTTCTTCAGTAATGAGTATGGCATCATTGATGTCATCGAACTGTTTTAGCTGGTACAGGATTTCATTGGGCTCAATACGAAAGCCATTCAGTTTTATTTGTTGATCTTTGCGACCTACAAATTCCAGTAACCCCTCTTCTGTTACACGGGCTAGGTCCCCTGTACGATAGCAGCGACCTTGTACCAGAGGATGCCCGACAAAGGCATGGCGAGTTTCTTCATCTCGACCAAGATATCCTCGACCAACACTGTTACCAGCAATAAAAATCTCGCCGATCAAAGTGTCGGGCACCGGACGCATACATTCATCGACTAGCAGGAATTGTGCCCCTGGGTTCGGTAAACCGATGGGCATGATGGGACGTATATCTTCTTCGCTACGAATAAAGTAATGTGAAGCCGTCACCGTCGTTTCAGTTGGACCATAAGTATTTACGAGTGGAATCGACGGACCTGATGCGAACCACGATTCAACGCAATGTGTTTTTAAGGCTTCTCCTCCCAGAATAACCAGTCTTAAATCATCATAAGATGTCTTCGTTTTATGCTGGGCCAGCTGGTGCCAGAATGCGGTGGGCAAGCTCACGATAGAGATGTGCTGAATTTGGCAGTAGTTTTGAAAAGCATCGAGATCCAGATGGAGATCTGCTGTTCTTAATATTAAGGTAGCGCCATTGCATAATGTGCCAAAACATTCCTCAACAGAGATGTCAAAGCTCAAAGCGGAGAACTGCAAAAAACGGTCGCTGGCGGTTATCTGATAAGTTTGTGTGCAGTGGCTAACAAAGTCGCTTAACTGGCCATGCTCGATCATGACACCTTTGGGCGTTCCTGTTGAGCCAGAGGTATACATCAGATAGGCAAGCTGCGTTTCTGTTATGTCGACTTCTGCCAGATTTTCAGAGGAGAAATGCGAAACATGGGAAGCGTATTCAGCGTCATCAACCAGTACCAGAGTTGCTACTTTATGGAACTCTCGCTCACTTTGTTGTTGATTGGTAATAAGACAAAGCGCTTGCGAATCTTCCAGCATGTGATTCAGTCGCTGATCAGGGTAGTCCGTGTCCAGAGAAACATAAGCAGCACCGGATTTGAGTACGGCCAGTTTTGCGATGAGGTATCCAATTGAACGCGGTAAGGCAATCGCTATGACGGAATCAGCTTCGGTTGTACAGGATGCCTTCAGGTATCGAGCGAGCTGGTTTGCCTGTTGATTCAGTTCAGCATAAGAGAGCTGTTGTTTGCCATCGGTCACAGCAATATTATCAGGCGATTCTAAAGCGATTTTTTCAATCTGATCAACAACCGTTGTGAATTTTCTCGGTGTCACCGCTTGCATTGACATGGTTGCAGGCAAGGCGTCTATCAATGACAACTGGTTAAGCGCTGTATCCGGTTGTTGGAGCATTTGCTCAACCAGAAAGACCGTCGCTTCGAGTAATGCTTGAGCTTGCTGCGCTGAAAAATAGTCATGGCGATAATCCAGTTGCAGTTGTGTACTTTGCTTTTCACCGTACTCACACAAAGTGATGGTGAGCGGCATTTCTTCTCGGCCATGACTTAAGTAATGAGACTCAACGTCCAGCCCGGTTGCACTAAAATCAAAGTCGATCAGTTGGTAGTTAAACACAACATCGAATAAGCGCTCTCGGTTATGCGCTCGTAGCGAAAGAGCCTGATATAGGGCACTGAGTGGGTAGTGACGATGACGAAATCCGCTTTTAATGGAGCGAGCCGTATCTGCAACGGCTTGAGAAACGGTTGTTGCTGGCTGCGCCTGAACCAGAACCGGCTGCATGGACATAAAGGAGCCAACCATGCCACGCTGTTCTGCGTTGGTCCGATTATGCAGTGGCGTGCCCATAATAAATGCACCAGAGCGGAATGTATGCTGAATCAGGTGGCTGATAGCCGTCATAAACAAAGGCAGCACGGGCAGTGCCGCGTCGCTGGCTAAACTCATCCAGTGTTTGTAACGTTCAACACTGATGTGATGAATCAACTTTGAGCTCGCATGTTGCTCTGTCGCTTGACTAATTGGTTGTAAGGGCACATCTGGTAATGGATTCAGCTGTTGCTCCCAGAAAGCTTGAGCTTTCTGTTGACGGCGCTGGTGCTTTTCTTCGTCGATCTTGTCAGCAGTCAGTGGCAAAGTGATCGTCAATTCTGTGTCAGCGTCTTCGGAGAGCTGTTGGTAGTGACTGAAAATACTTCGAATCCAGTTGGCATACCCTGCCCCATCAATAACGATGTGATGGGATATAAAATACAACCAGAAGCGTTGTTCAGATAACTTGATAAGTGCAACGCGATAAAGGCAGTCGGACTGTAGGTTAAAAGGCTGTATAAAAACGGATTTGATCAGTTGACTAGCTGCTGCTTCAGGATTTTCCTGATGCGAATAATCCGTCACTGACAGATGGAAACTCTGTTCTCTGACAACATATCCAGGTTGGCTATTATCAGCGTGGTTTTTCTCCGAATAATTGTCTATCTGACTACGTAATACAGCATGTTGATAAACACTCCGCTGAATGGCCTTTTCCAGCCGCTTTAAATCGACAGATTGTTTGATATCGACATAACCACCGATGTTAAAAGAAGCAGTATCTTCCTTGTTATTATGATCAAGATAAATCTCTTGTTGGGGAGTATTTAACTCAAAAAACTGTTCTGTTTTGCTGTCTGCTGACATAGGTTTTTCCTGACAAATCCAACTCCATATGAGTTAAATTCGTTAATTTAAGCTCAGCAATCCCTGCTCTCACCTCTTTGAAAGCAAGTCTGGCTGCATTTAGATTTATTCGTTTATACGGAAAGTTAAGCGCGTCTCTGGCTCACACCCTTCTTATGAAATGTAATTAAGATAAGAACGATAGCGTTTGAAAAATGCATCGTGACGCATAAAGCCTGCCAGCCCTAACAGAGAAACCGCATTGTAGTAGAGGTTTTCGCGGGGCATTTTTTCAATGACTCTTGTCAGTGCTGAAAACGCAGTCGCTTTGGTATGGTAGTCGATGTTAAATGAAATGCTGTCGGTCAAAGTGCGTACATGATGCAACATACCTGCGGGCATTATTAAGACATCTCCCCCATCAATCTCGACACGTCGGTGTTCGATAATATCTGAGTCCAGTGCTTGTTCAGGATTGTGATCAAACCAACGCCAACCTCGACGATGGCAGTCACTTCTCTGGTGCCATGGAACCAAAGTAAATCGTTTTTTTCCTGCTACCTGAAAGAACAGATTATTGGTGCGCAGCGTATCAAAATGTAATGGAGTGACAGCGCCGGAAGGCGACATAAAGAACTGTACAAACTTCCACCATTGCTCCCGATAAAAAGACGGTAAAATAGTGGAAGGAAAGGTGCCTATATCCTGTAGTAAGTCCTGTGTCTGTAGAAAAATAGGAATATCATGACAATAAGGAATCTCATGACCTGACTTGCCAGCCTGAAACGCCTTAAGTATATCGACGTACCGCTGCATGGTTGTGTGTTGTGTGCGTATGTTTTGCGCGCCAAAGTACTTAATCGTCACTTCCAGTTGAGGAAACTGATTTTTAAAATACGTTGGCGACCATAAGTTAACAGCTGGCCACTGTTTAATGAGTCCACGCAAAACGACCGCTTTGCCTTCCTTCAGTTGTTGTTGGCACTGTGCGATGTCGAGATGGTTATATTCTGCAACTCCAAACATAAGACTTTACTACTTAATATTTTATCGTTAATAGAGCGTTTAAACGGCTTGTTCATCCGCATGAACTTGCGGCTGCATATTATTTTCAAGATGTTTAAATGCTCGCTTAAGAATTGTCAGCCCTTTTTGTAGCTGTTCTACGGGAATGGTGAGGGCTGGCATTAATTTGACAATCTCATTTTCTGGACCGCATCGTTCCAGTATCAATCCCTGTTCAAAACAATTTTCTACTATAAACTGTGACATGGAGGCATCGTTCATTTCCATACCTTGCATCAATCCCAGTCCTTTCACTTGAATCACTTTTCCGGCGTACTCTTCTGTAAGCCGATGCAAAGTTTCACTGATAATATTGGCTTTTTCGGCGATTTCGAGACCAAACTCAGGCGTTGACCAATAGTGCTCGATCATGGCCTTAGCGGCTACAAATGCCAGATTATTACCGCGGAAAGTTCCGTTGTCTTCTGCAGGTTTCCATATGTCTACTTTGGGCTCAATGAGTAATAAAGCCATGGGTAAGCCAATGCCACCTATTGATTTAGAAAGACAAACCATGTCGGGCTTGATGTCTGCTCTTTCAAAACTGAAAAACTCTCCTGTACGACCACAGCCTGCTTGAATGTCATCAACAATCAACAAGATATTTAACTCACGTGTTAATTCGCGCAGTGCTTTTAACCATTCAATGGATGCAACGTTTAATCCGCCCTCTCCTTGAACGGTTTCTAAAATAATTGCAGCGGGCATATCGACACCGGAACTCGGGTCCGTTAGCAGTTTTCGGAAGTAGCCAATTGAATCGAATGTATCACCAGCATACCCTTCAAACGGAAGACGGGTTACTTGCGAGTAGACGCCGCTTTGTCGATGGTGATCATTTCCCGTCAGATTCAATGACATACCTGTCATACCGTGGAATGCATTGGTAAAGCAGATGATGTTTTCGCGCTGTGTATATTTGCGCGCAAGTTTAATGGCTGATTCTACGACGCTGGTGCCTGTCGGGCTGGTGAATTGCAGACGATAATTGAGAGTTCTGGGTTGCAGAATATGTTTTACAAAGCTGTCAATGAATTCCATTTTCGCTTGTGAATAAAGGTCCAGCCCCATCAGAATACCGTCGGACTCAAGGTAATTAACGACTTCATTTTTAATGGCTGCGTTATTATGTCCGTAGTTTAATGCGCCAGCTCCGGAAAGAAAGTCAATGTAGGATCTACCTTCGTTATCAACAAGAGTAGAGCCTTTTGCCTGCTTAAAAACGACAGAAAACTGTCGACAATATGAACGAGCACTTGACTCGTACTGTTCAAAAATAAAGTTCACAATTCTGCCCCTCACCGTTCTCAAGTACGGTGAATAAAGTAATAAAATTAGAAGACGAATTATTAATAATCTATGTGTAGCTACACAAAAACTGCTTCACAGATTAGAGCAATAATTCTATACAAAATAACGGTCAGGAGATTTAGGAATATTGGAAATATTTTCATAACAGACGAAGTCAATTTCGCATATAAACAACCTAGAATCCCTTATCTAGGTACGAATTATAAACACCTCTTACAAAAAATCAAACCTTTATTAAAAAAATTTATAGCGTTATGACTTTAGTGAGATTTCCAATAAACTGGAGACAATCGGGAGCTCAAAGTAATAATCCTTCATAGAAGGTGGCTTTGAATTTCATGCCCCTCGAGGGGGCTACTCTTCACTCCCCCTATATCTAACAGCATTTGACGTTCTTCGTCTTCTTTAGCTTTTTGTTCTGCGCAACTAAATCAGGACTCTTTTCTTAAGGAACTTTGCTCATATTCAATTGGCGACAGAACACCATTTGCCGTATGAAGTCGTTCTAAGTTGTAATAGCGCATATACGCTGTCACATCATCTCTCATATATTCATGAGTTGGCTGAGGTACTTTCAGCAACCAATCGTGTTTTAAGCTACCGAAGAAGCGTTCAACAACCCCATATCCCAGCACGCTCCGACATCGCCCATACTCGCTCTAATTCCGTAGCTGACGAGCAGTTTACGGTAATGCTTACTGGTATATTGTGAGCCTCTATCTGAGAGAAACACCAAGCCTTTAAGTAGCTGACGTAAGTTATAAGCTTTCATCATCGCTTTGCTGACCAAGTCAGTCATCATTCGCTTATCGATATGCCAGCCAACGATGCGGCGTGAATATAAGTCCATAACAATGGCTAGGTACATCCAGCCTTCACCAGTTCTTAAATACGTCACATCACCAGCCCAAACCTGATTTGGTGCAACAGGATTAAAGCTCTGATTCAGCAGGTTATCAGCAACAGCATCACTGTGCTTACGTTTGGTTGTGACTTTGTAAGCAACTCGCTGAGTTACAACGAAACCAAGCTTAGCCATTAACTTCTTAACGCCATATTCGCTGACTTTAAAGCCCTCCTTGCATAACCGCTTTTTCAGCTCTCGATAACCTAAGCTATTTCGGCTTTGCTCGAAGATATCTTTGGCTCTTCGATACATATGCAAATGCTCCGCTGTAATGATTTTTGCGGGTCGCTCAGCCAAGCATAATAGGCTGAGCGACTGACATTCATTACTTTATAAAGCTTACTCACAGGAAATACCGAAAATAGCTTCTTACCGGTTTTAAACGTTACTTGGTTTATTTTATCAGTGATACCTAAAGGCAGGGTGGGATTCCACTTTGCTCACAGCTTAACCAAAAAGTAACTCGATCCTAAAATCACCGTTCCAAGCTGCTCCTCTTCGTTTCGCTGCTAAACTGTCTTTCTTACCTTGATGTTGCCTGATTATGTTTAAGCATACCCTGTTGAACAAAGCGATGTGTGCCGCCCCGTCGGGGTCTGCTACCTTTAATTTATCTTCTTTGAAAACAACATCTAAGACCCAGTGAAGTCGATTCTCTATGTGCCAATGCTCGCGTATTACTTTTGCCACTAACTCTGGCTCTACCGCCAATGAACTGACATAGAAGTGGGAGGTCTAACTGGTTTTGTCACCTAATTTACAACCTCTTGCAACCTCAATCACCGTTTTGACATGAGGCCATTTCTCTTTGAGTTTCTGTGGTAATTTAATCGGTAGCTGCATAACTAGACGACTTTCACCTCGGCCATGAGCATTACCATTGCTTTGTGCTTCTTCGTGTTGGCCCATGCTGTTATAGTGAGTTTTAAAGTGCTCAGCGATAGCGTCGTGTAAATTACGCTGATTGGCTTTGACTTGGATAATAAAGTCGCCCTTATTCTTTACAATTGACTCCAACGTTTTCGTTTGGCAATGCAGAGCATCAAGCGTCACAATGCAACCTTCACACGCTAATATGTCGATGATATCACGGGCAATTTTACCTTCTTTTCCTTTATTTTTCGCAGCTTGTTGATATAAGGCTAGTCCATTATCAACATCCAAATGCACTAACCACATTTAGCGCATTGTACACATTTTCTTTCCAACAACCTCGAAGCACTTTACCATCAATCGCGATGTGTGGCTTTTGAGCTTCTTCACGACGAGAATTAATCCAATCTAGCAGAGCCTTAAGCAAAAGCATCGGTATTTAAAGCTTTGATTATGTTCGCAATGCAGTGACGTTTGTGTATGCCATGTTCAAAAGGACGATGCTGCCTTAGCCAATCCAATTGCAACTCACCGAACTCTTGAATTGACTTCCATCCGTCGGCGCCACTAAGCACGGCACTCAAAGTTAAAAACAAGACGTCGACAAGATTGTGTTTGATGTTTACATCAGTTCTAGGATCTTCAATCCACTCTAAATGTGTGATAATGCTCATTGTAACGACTTAAAAAGTTGCGATGCGCAATCAGATCATAAAACACCAATACTCGTCAATTTAAAGTTCGATCCCGCCCTGACCTAAAGGCGCCGCTGCTTTTGGTACACTGTAACCTTGCTCGGTTGCCAACGCCACAGCATCTTACTTAAATTCAGCTGTGTAATTTCTGTTTGTTCGTTTTGTCATTTAACACCTCAATAATTGGATTATATTCCATTATTAAAGTGTCCTTTATAATTAAAGCAGTTCAAGCCTGCCGAGGGTATTCGCAACTTACATGCAAAAGTTACTGGGAGCATCTACTTAAACTGAGTCACTATTTCAATAAACCACTCGATTCAATTACCGATGCCGAGCTGAATGTCTTCTTTAACAATCGACTTTAGTACTATAACGCCTTGTTATTAGCTCAACCCTTACAGATTCTATAAATGTAGAATATCCCATAGCTCACCACCACATATAACTGTACACATACACAGCCACATGTAGTATTTCAGTTTTTATCAATTAAATGGCACGTTATGTAAAATTTTTCTTGGCTCGATTATCTAAATTCAAATTGTAATTCACTGATATTATTAACTTAAAACTGTGAAGTAAAAATATATAACGCGCCAATAGAGACTCGATTAAGTCATGGCTCGTTTTTGCTAAAGTACTTTTACATTGCCAGCATCAAAAACTTATGATAACGTACTGAAATTATTAAATAAAAATTTATTAGTCCAGAACTTTATGGATGTGGATAACTTCCTTAAATCGAAATGCGCACAAATAAGCTGTTAGAGATAAAAATGAACATAGCACTCCGAAAATTAACTAAAAAAGATTTGCCTGCATTTTCAATGCTTTGGCAATTTTATCAATACCATCAAAGTAATTTTGATAACGAAGATATCGATAGTTCAGGCAGATTTGATATTGATGAAGAATACCTCAGAGGTGTCGCTGCGGGTGACGAAGACTGCGACGCTTACTTAATTGTTGTTGAGAACAATCTCGCCGGTTTCGTGACTGTGGAGCCCACAGAAATATTAGAGCGTGAAATTCCTGAGCTGTCAGATATTTTTATCCTACCTAAGTACCGTTCAAAAGGGATCGCTGTGCATGCTGTTCGCCAGTTAATGTTAAATAGCTCATCAAATTGGCATGTAGCCGTTTATAAAAAAGACCGCGAAGCATTAAAGTTTTGGGACAGACTTTTTGCGAAATTACCGATTGAGAATGTATTGAAAGTTGAACCACCTGAGACCGAAGGCTTTCATGAATTTGTGATTACAAATAAATAAAATATGCAGGACATGATGAGTATCAGACTAGAAGCAGTAACAAGTTTTGGTGTCATTAAAAATCAAGAAGCATTTCGATTTCAAGAAAGCAAATAGTAATCTTGAAATCAAAAATGAGAGATGGTATCCACTCTGAATAATAATAGAATCAAATAATTACCACGTCTCTGTAGCAGTTATGCTAACTCACAAAGCGGATCAGTACACATGTTCCCTCTCCTCCTGAGTAGAGCTAATGTTTCCTCATGTCCACTCGCTTGCCGGAACAAATCGGGATCTCTAATCCTGTCGGGTAGATTGACAGCGAGAACCAACTCCCGTAATTGAAACTCAAACTCCAGGTGCTGCGGGCGGGTAATATCGGCAATCAATTCCTTAGATATAACGGGTTTCGGCTTTCTGCTAGAAGCACTTTTTGAATGATTTCTACTTGGCAACACAATATCGGCACGCCGCTGTTTGACCTCTTCCGTATTTGAGAACAGACTGCACGCTCTGGCATAGGCCGCCTCCATAACAACGGAGTTAACTCTTTCATCGTCAGAATTCGCCGATATAACAAGGCGCTGTACTTCCCGGTAGATGCGATGAGCCATATCGAGATTGCCAAGAGACAGCTCGTACATTGTGTCGTTCAACTCGGTGGTGAGTTCGTTGTATACGCTCGTCCATTGTATTCCCCAAAGTTCACCGAGAAAGGCATTCCACTCGGCGCTATGCCTTTGTAATGGCTCCATAGTGAAATAGCCTGCACTTTCGGCCCGGCGAGCTGCTTTTAAACTATTCGCAATGTTTCGTCAAAGGGCGGATTGGCGCAAAAAAGCAGCGGCACTCTCAACTTGTTAACTAAGCTGTGAAGAAAGTTCAGCAGATTGTTCTCCCCACCGGTCCGCTTGAATACTAGGCGCTGCATTTCATCGATTACAGGATTCCCAAAAAGCTCGACTTAATCCGCTGTTCAATCTGCCGCATCAAACCGCCGATGGTGTTCGCCGCAGGCTCTTTTTTCTTGTTCATAGCCAAATCTAGGCTCACCAGTATTTCTTCACATAAATCCCGCACGCTGGAATTGTTCGGGCAGTCGACCTTGATCCAGACCACTTACTCGGTAAATTCCATTGGGCGATTCTGGTATGCCTTATGTTCGATAACCGCTGGGAGATAGTTGAGGATCTGCTCCAGCATGCTGGTTTTGCCTACCCCGCTGTCGCCAATCAGGGTGATGGTTTCAGCCTTTGGCTCGAAGTAGCCGGTCTTAGGTTCGATATCGGGTCTGGCGTCGACCGGATAGTATAGGTACTGAGCTGTGGTAGGGCTAAGCGGGTTTTTACTTGCATAACCATTCTTTATAGCCGTTTCAATGGCTCGAAAACACTCATAATAAATAAAGAACGGTTGACGCAGTTGTTTCAGGCGACTTGTGTATTCTTCTCTTACCAGAGGGTTAGTATGCTGCCTGATATGCTCATCCAAATTCGGGTAGTTGGAAAATTTTCTAGCAGCTCAGCCGCTCCTTTCTTCTGCGGCAAAGCTTCTATCAGGGGGTCCCTTTGTGCTCAGGTAGAATGGCCTCATGGTATTCGGCTTCTTCTCTACGCATTTATTTACCCTCCGATTTTCTGTTGCGCCTCGGTAACATGCTTACTACGTTTACCCCTGGTTTGACGGCCGTCGTGTCTGCCTTAGTTTCTTCAGTGTACGTATGGGTTGTTCTCTTTAACTCCTCGCGACGGTTATCTCTAGTCCGCTTTATTTTTTCTCTATATGGCATGAATTATTTTTTGCCCTTTCCTTAGCCTTGCTTTTTGTTTCGCTATGGCGTTTTTTCATTTCTATCGAATCGACGGTTACCGGCGCTTTTTCCTTGTGTATATCAAGCCAATCTAGAATAAACTCAACTTCAATCACCGGCATATCTTTCAATATTCCGTTGCGACTGTAGTGGCATAGTTAATTTGGCCACCCATTAAGAAAGAAATGTTATGCTATTTGCATACAAATTTGGGTGAAAAAATGACGAAATTAAAACGCGCAACGTATTCTGCTGCAATCAAATTAGAAACAGCTCAGCTTGTAGTTGATCAAGGCTACACGCAAGAAGATGCAGCCAAAGCTATGGGGGTTGGTAAATCAACTGTAAGTAAATGGGTAACTCAATTAAAGCAAGAACGGAATGGCCAGTCCCCATTAGCTTCACCAATGACACCCGAACAAATTGAAATCCGCGAACTTAAAAAGCAAATCCAACGTATTGAATTAGAAAAGGATATATTAAAAAAGGCTACCGCTCTCTTGATGTCCGACTCCCTGAACAATTCTCGTTAATTGAGAAATTAAATCAACGAGAGCGTTACCCAATTAGCGTGTTGTGTAGCGTATTCAATGTGCATCGCAGCAGCTATAAATATTGGGCCATACGGGATACAACGCCTACACCAGAGCAAATAAGGCTAGAAGCTGAAGTTAAAGCTATACATGCAATGAGTGGCGGTTCGGCTGGGGCACGGACAATCGCAGCAATTGCAATGAATAACGGTTTTGAATTAAGCCGTTATCGCGCCGCTAAGCTGATGGTTAAACTAAAACTAGAGAGCTGCCAAGTGCCACAACATCAATATAAACGTGGTGGTAATGAGCATCTTGAAATCCCAAATTTGCTAGATAGGCAGTTTGATGTTGTTGAGCCGAATACGGTGTGGTGCGGTGATGTGACGTATATTTGGACAGGCAATCGCTGGGCTTATTTAGCGGTCGTTATTGATTTATTTGCACGCAAAGTCGTTGGTTGGGCAATGTCATTGTCGCCAGATACTAACTTAACGCTAAAAGCGCTTGAACTCGCGTATGAAAGCAGAGGTAAACCAAGTGGATTGATGTTTCACTCAGACCGAGGAAGCCATTATACAAGCTTGAAGTACCGCCAACGTTTATGGCGCTATAAAATTACACAAAGTATGAGCAGGCGCGGAAATTGGGATAATGCGCCAATGGAGCGATTTTTTAGAAGCTTTAAAACGGAGTGGATGCTAAAGGTTGGATACGAAAACTTTAAAGATGCTAAATATGGTGTGAGTGATTATATCAACGGATATTATAACAACGTTAGGCCTCATCATTATAATGCTGGTTTAGCGCCAAATGAATCTGAGGTTAGATACCAAGATTCTAAAACTGTGGCCAAAATTAGTTGACCACTACAGTGCCTATTCAACTAAGGCAAAGAAGTGATTACTCATGTTAAAAGGAGAGAAGTAAAACAATTCCAGTGTTCTACATAGCGTCAAACTAACTGTGCTCTAGTTTCTTTTTAGGAGTTCCGTTGGTAATAACAGTAAAGTGAGTGCTTGGCTGATTTATAGCTGTCTTTCTTTCACTTTTTCTCCGATCCAGTCATCAATTTCAGATTCAACCCATGCAACAGCTCGGGCACCTAAACTAACTGACCTTGGAAATCCTCCTTTATTCATAAAGTCATAAATACTTGAACGGCTAAGACTAGTTTTTTCAATCACTTGAGGAAGTTTGATGAGTTTCATTTTTGTCTCCTATGTGAATAAACTCATCAAATAAGGGAGTTGCGTAAAGTTTTACGCTCAGGTCATCACACCGTTCACACTCAAATCGAACCAAATTGAAATCTATATCACTGCATCGAATCTATTAATTACTGAGGTATCAACGATGCAAATTCAAGAAAATGCTATTTCAAATACTCCTGCGCTCCTTGATGATGAAGAAGTGCTGAACTGGGCCTCTAGGATCCTATTTAGTCGATTAAAAAGGCAGGGGAAAGTTACCAACCCAGCTAGTGCAGTTGATTTTCTGAGATCAAAATTAGGTGCTAGGGAAAGAGAGGTATTTGCCGTAATTTATTTGAGTAACAGCAATGAGATTATTGAATATAAAGAATTGTTCTTTGGAACCATTAACGCTGCTTCTGTCTACCCGCGAGAAGTAGTTAAAGATGTTTTAAAGTCCAATGCAGCCAATGTCATATTGGCACATAACCACCCCTCTGGAAGTTGTGATATATCAGATGCTGATCGATATATCACTAAGAAGCTTATCGATGCCTTGGCACTTATAGATGTTCAAATCTTAGACCACATAGTCATTGGAGACTCTTACGCATCATTTGCCGAAAGGGGAATAATCAACACTCTTTAATGGAGAACTTATGCAACACAACCCACGAACCGTAGAGTTGATCTCTCATGCAATAGCGATACTCATCATTATCAAAGAGTTAATAAAGGAGCACTAAGCATATTGGAGGGGTAGCTCCCCTCCGCACAGACAAAGTTAAACCTGCTGATGGGAGACACATCGAGCCATTTTCAAAGTCAGCTCCGTCAGAGTACAGTACAGCAGTATTTACTTGTATCACCACTATTAGCCGCTATGAAAATACTTCTATGCTCTAACTGGTAGTGACTTTAGTTTAATTGTCGGCGAGCCATGCCCTATGTACCTAGTTTTACTCAAGTCTACAAATTTGGTTTCTGGTTTCGCCATGTACATAAGCCTTTTCATCACGTTTCTATACTCCTCGCTTTGCATTTTCTGATCGTTCAAGTTGATCCAATGTACTTTTGAATCTGAGAATTGCACATTTATTTCGGCCAGCTGAGGTTCAATACTTAGCGCACTTGCCCATGCTTCAACAATGCACTCTTGTACAGACTTTTTTTTAGGCTTCTTATAACTTAGTAAGTAACTGTACCCCTTGGAATAACTCCTTAACATTCCAAAGTGATCTTTATCGAGAAACAGACAAACATGATAGTGTTCATTACCTGACTTTCCTTTCTCTTTAACCCAGACATAACGCAAAATTTGAGTTCTTGACACTGGTTTTCTTAAATAACTGTACTTGAGCTTTGATACCAATGAAGCTATAAATCGCTTCATCAGACTTTCATTTGATGCGAGAGGGTTATCTTCTCCTTTGCACTGCCTAGGAATATGCAAATCAAATCTGACAACAGAAATACGCGAATACTCACTTAATGCTTCTTCGAATTTGCTCTCTATAATTTCTTTGTGATTTACGATGACTTTGTAGCGCTTATCGAAGGGATTGGTCTGAACTCTTTGTGATAGTTTTTTCATTTTGAAACTCTTAATGTTTATTTACCCACACTAAGAGACTGCAATGTAAAAAAATACTTTTTATGGCTTTGTAATCAATGCTATTCCTCTAACCTGTTTAGTATTTATTAGTCTAGGTTGAAGTATATTAACTATACGGATTTCGCTACAGAGAAAAGATCAAGCAGCATAGGCAATTTGATGTTCCGACTCCTATAAATCTTTACTTTTTTTGATTGCTGTCACTCTGAAGTTACTCACCACTTAATGATTGGATATTGAAACTAAATCCAGAGTGTCCCCATAATTCGCATGCTAAAGCCCCCATCTTTACGCTCTTTGTCGAACCCAATGAACCAGTACCCCACCACTTTTTCAACCAATTGAGCGTTACAAACACATTCGTAGCTACAAATACTCACAAAACCTAGTCCTTTCTAGGCTCTAGGCTTATAAAACACTAGGAACCATGTAATTTTCATTATTCTTAATTAGCTTTTAAAGCACTTTTAAAAATGCTTAAAATACCGTATAAATAACTTTTAAATGACTTAGTAATAAAGCAATGGCATCCTTACTTGTATCTCATAGACTCGACGAATATAAACAACTAATCAAAGATGATCTAAAGACTTCTTTTGCTTACACCTACCTAGCTGACAAGTTTAGTCTCCGTAATTTTGCTAAGTGTATTGAGGAACAAAGAGCATTTGTGATTAGGGAAGTTTTTGTAGATGATAAGCTTAATAAAGCACTGCTAGAGGAAGTATTAGAATGCTGGCACAAGCAACATGAATCAGAACATATACTTCCAAAAGACGTATCTCCAAATAACATTAGGCTTAATAACTTTCTCATGATTTTTTACAACAAAAATCGTCGTATATTGCCGGGTATGACAAGGGTTGATTCTGACAACGCCTACATAAAATTGTATCTTATGCAGTTAATTTACCCCATTAATTTTCCTATTAAAGGGATGAATTTTGTGTGTTCTTGGAGCAAGGTCATTGAATTACATACTTTATGTGTAAATAAATTAAACTGGCTCAAATCAGACGAAGAATCTATTAACTGGGCTATTCAGTATATTGCTAAGAAAGAGAACGAGGCTCCTATACTTGATCCGACTAAGCGTTCAGTGAAAGAAATCTATCCGCATGTGCCTACGAATTTATGTGAAAAAGAGCTGTATGTGTGGTGTTATTTAGAAGCTTTGGCAATTATTAAAAATATAGATGCTTTCGAGAACACTATAAGAAAAATGAAAGCTTCTTATGCATCAAGAAAGCACAGAAAAAGCAAAAATGATAAAGTAGCTAGACAGTTTTACATCGAAAAAAGTACTGCTAGTAAGTTAAAGAATATGGCTAAGTCTTGCGGACTTTCTCAAGAAGAATTCATTGAGCATTTGATACTGCAAGCAAGTGCAAACCCCAAAAAGTAGCTTTCTTCTCAACCCACAAGGGGAGTGAAACGGGGACCATACAAAACATAAAAATACAAACCCAATAAAAATCAATGAGATGAAAACATAAAAACATTCAGATCCAGAATATCGAATAAAGCTCACTAATATTCAAAAACACTCATAACCAACTGAATAACCTCGCTTTATAGCGAGGTTTTGTTTTTTATCGTTCCGTATTTTTTCATTCTGTTTCATCCAATTGGTGAGTATTGTGGTGAGTATTTTTCACTGCTAGTCTCAAACTACTGGTGAGTACAAGAGATGAAAAAAATGCCAAATTTAACAGTTAAACAAGTCAACATACTTGCTAAAGGCGAACCTAAAAAAACGTCTGATGGAAACGGTTTGTTATTTGTCGTTCCCAAGCGTGGCGAACCTTATTGGTCCCTGAGATATACCTTTAACGAAAAGAGGAGGGAAAAGTCTCTAGGTAAATTCGGGCAATTGACACTGGCTGAAGCACGCGGTGAAGCAGAGAAAATTCGGGCATTAATTCGAGATGGAATCGACCCCCTTTCTATTCCCTCAATTGAAAGTTATGTCGGAATGACATTTGACCTATTATTCAAGGATATGTATCAACACAAGATATTAAAGCGTAATAAACACCCTGATATACCAAAAAGTAAGTATGAGAATAACGTTTCGTCCCATATCGGCCACTTAAAAGTTGAACAAGTAACTGCGATCCATGTTCGAAATATCTTGGACAACATTACAAAAAGTGGTCGTCGAACAGTTTCAAATGATGTGTTGGGCCTCCTCAATCAACTTTTTAAGCATGCGATTCAACTTGGTATTACATCAAATAATCCTGCTTCAGCTTTTTCCTGTAAAGATGCCGGAGGAGTTGAAAAGCCAAGGAGAAGGGTTCTGAGCATTGAAGAGGTTGAACATGCCTTTTCGGTATTCAGAAAACATTCGGATTCATTCACACGCGATAATTACTTAGTTTGCTGCCTGCTTATTACGCTAGGCGTTAGAAAATCAGAGTTAATCCAAGCGCCTTGGAAGGAATTTGATCTAGATAACGCAGTGTGGCACTTACCAAAAGCAAGAACAAAAACAGAGAGCGATATCAGCATACCACTTCCACCACAGGTTATGTCTTGGCTAGAAGAGCTGAAAATTCGCTCTTATGGCTCTGAGTATGTACTCCCTGCAAGACGTAAAAGCAAAGTGCCCTATATGGGAAAAGACACAGTAAATAGTGCAGTGAACAGCCTATTTGGAATAGATAAAAGTAAAAAGATTCCGCCTCCGAATCGTATGGGGAAATTAGAGCACTTTACTATTCATGATTTCAGGAGAACGTTTCGAACCATTGCTGGCCAGCTAGGTTTCCACTCCAACGTTTGTGAGCGTTGTTTAAATCACAAGGTTGGTAATATGCCAAAAGTTTATGATCAAGGTGACTATTTTGATAAAAGGCTAGAAGTTCATTTGGCTGTATCAAATTTGTTGGAAACACTATAAGCTCTTATAAACAGAAAAGGGAGCTCATAGACTCCCTTAGCTTTAAAGTATTAACCACCAACCTTTATAGGCATATGCATAGGACAACTCTCCTTTAATGGCTTTTCATAACCTTAGTAGTTATATAGGACCCATATCATCTCATGTAAAGCTACAAGAGGCAAGTTTAGATGAATTAGTTTCTGTTGATACGAACACAGCAAGATTCATTAAACCTTAGATTTTGACACCTCCAGGCCAATACCTCAGAGATACCTTCATCCAGAGGAACCGGCGACGCTAAATCTTCACTAGTAATAAGTTGACCGGTTACAGCTTTTAGGCCTCGCTCTACATCCCACAAATCACTCGCATGTGACATAGAAAGCATATTTTCGAGATTCGGAGGGCAAAAGAATACCATAGTAGCCTCTTCATAACATGCATCTTGACGACGGTCATTCATACATGTCATCAGCTCAATTCCAGCTGCTTCATTTAACAATTTCATAGTATTGAATATACTGTAATTAACTGTAATTTTATATTCTTGTTCTGGCGGCAAATATTCATCAAAAAAGATAAATAAGGTTGTCAGGAACCCTCCTTCTATAACAGCGGTGTTTGTTCGCTCTACTTCAAAAACCTTATGGCTGATAACCTTATCTTCCTTAACATTTTCAACAACCACTCTATAGCGTTTAATTTCATCAACATCTGCCGCAAGTTGAAAGTGATAACATCTCAATGGTTCAAGAGGCTTTATGACTTCAATTTGCTTTACTTTGTCAGGATTAATACTTCTTTCATCATCAGCTGGAAACAAACAATATGGTACTACGCTAATTTCTTTTTTTAAGTATTTAACTCTATGGTGCTCTAATATTGAAAAAGCCTCATAAAGATCCTCTCTTGTTTTATCAAGCTTTGTTTTTTGAGCTTCTTCTCTTTTTTTAAACGTATTTTCATCCTCACGACGCTTATTTAAGTTAAGAAGAGCTTTAACCAAAGCCAATTCACATTCTGAACGCCATACCCCTTCATTAAGCTTATCGATAGCATTTTTAAAGTCTAGTGTACCAACAGAGGGAGATAAACGAATAATTGCATGACACTTTACCGAGTTCTCCGATCGTCTAACACCATGATTAATTGAGCTAGATATAACTCTTTCCAAGTAATCCTTAACACCATCAAACCCATCAAACGTTTCAATTAGTTCGTCATCAAAACCAATCGCTACGTTGTATATTCCATCACAAATATCGAACTCTTCTACAGGTAAATTCTCACATAACCCACCATCAACATAATAGGTGCTAGAACTATGAGCATGAAAAATCAAAGGTAAAAAGCACGAGTAAACAACCGATTCCAACACTTTCTCATTAGGTGTCAACTGAGACGAAAATGTTTTCTTAGACCTTGTTGATAGATCTGTAACAACAACACTTAATGGCAGCTCCAACTCGCTAAATACTGTTGAACCATCAATATATTCAGAAAATAACCCATCGACAAAATTTTTCAGCGCTTTAGGCTTATATAAAGTTTCACCGTTATAGACATTTTTTACGGCACCGAAAGTTTTACTAAAAAACTTTCGCTCAACTAATAGGTCTGATTCAAGCGTTGCAAATAAGTTTGAAATTCTCTCTTTTGCAATACTAAAATTAAAGTCACAAGCTACTAGAGCTGCAACTATTGACCCCGCTGAAGTACCAGCAAGAGAAACAATCTCTACTTTACCAGCTCTCTGTAACTCTTGTATCTGAGCAGCACACTCTACAAGAGCGGCTAATTTAGCTCCTCCGCCTTGAAACGCTAATTTCAACTTTATTGGTTGGTCTATTCCTGACAACACAACACATCCCCGCTCATTAAGTAGTAATTGTTATATTTAGGCGATAATATTAATTCTTTTAAATATTTAAAACAAAGTTTTGAGCTGTCATTTCAATCTTCATTAATCCAAAGCAAAATATCAGACAGTAACCAGCGGGCTTTCCCCTTACCAACGCTGGAAGCTGGCGGGGTTTCTCCCGCCTTTTGCATACGCCACCAGGTAGTGCGGCTTATGCCGGTTCTGCGACAGCGCTCAGTCTCGCTTATCAGTCGCTCTTCTTCGCCATAAAGCTTTAAAATGCCCGCTCGTTTTTCAAATAGCTCGTTATTCATGTTCGCCTCCTAATTCCACGCGATTCTGTAGTACCCAAGCATCAACTTCCGTTCTCTTGAAAAAGGTTCGCCGCCCCCCAAGCTTGTAGCTGGGCAACCCGCTCCGTACTTGTTGCCGCAAGAAATTTGGGCTTAGTGCTGTGTACTGAACACACTCATCAAATGTCAGAAACTCTTTGCTATTGAGCGCTACTTTGCAAAGTTGGCTTTCAATCACGCATTTTATTTCGTCAAATAGCTGGTCTGTAAGCATTAGTAATTCTCGCTCTGGGAAACTGGGAAAGTGGGATTAGCATTACTACTCAATGAGTTATCATTTTTTGGGGGAGTTACAGTTGGCCATGAGGTATGGCGCGCCTTTAGGCGGCAAGCGCCTAAAACTTACCAACCTCATAGCGAAAGGGGCTTCTATGAAATCGATGGACTTTATAAATAGGGCTAAAAAAGTAGAATTTGCTGATATAGCAAGGTCGGCAAAACCTATTGAGCGCACAACTCTCAAACACGTTCGGTCTACCGATAAATGTTACCTGGTTAAAGCAGGCAGTAAGTTACAATTCTGGATTATTCGTAACGATTGCTTGTTGTCTGTGAATGTCTCTCTGCACTCCCCATTTTGTGTTTGTACTGATGCAGATTGTTAGATATGTTTCCCATATCCCAACTTTCCCAGTTAGAAATTGAGTATTTTTTAATTTTTTTTATAAATTTTTTTCGATTTCTTTATGGTGAGTACACTGGTGAGTAAGAGAGGGTTTAAACGAGCAAAAAACACCTTATAGGCATTGATATAGGTGAATTTATGAAATTTAAAGCGATAAACAAATTCAGAATATTGAATAACACGCCGATATTCTATCAGCTTTGAAAAACCGCCTCTCGGCGGTTTTTTATTGGGTTCATTTTATGGAGTATATTAACCTTCATAGTTTCGCTAAACTTCAACTGTTATTAGAACAAAAAGGCAACCGCATGATTAACCTGTTCTGTACACAAAAACTCATTGCAAAGCTCCCTGTCAATGAAGGAGTTATACCCGCTTGTTCCGATGCAAAACTGACTGATTTAAGCACGCCAGACACTCACCCTTTGTCAGATTGGCATGCTAATTTGCTCACAATACAACGCAGAAACTGTATGCTCCTGATGCATAATCAAACCCGCTTTCCGGTATTTATTATTGGCCTCACCAAACCAGATTTTGCAAAGTTAGATTTTCTATTTGCTGATAGCTTTATGAATACCTTGCTAAAAGTGGGTGCAAGTAACCAGCAATTACAAAAAGCAGCTTCATTACTCGGCCCGCTAACAATCGCCAAAGCCAATAACCGTAGTGTGCAAGGGACGATGAATCAAATGAAAGGCGATATAGAACATCAACTTTGGTTCGACCAAATTAACATCATGGATTGTTCGCCTTATAGAACTGCCGCCTGGTTAGCTGAACGCCCTTGTATGGTTAAAGGACAAAAAGACTGTATTTGGCCAATTAAGGAAATGCTCGCTTTATTAAGCTAACGCTCCAATATCAAGCTGCTAAGCCATTGCTAACTTAGCCGCGTGTTTCCACATAAACGTCGGCATGGTATTTCGCAACTGCCAAGTAATGTTCATGGGCTGCCTACCAATGTGCGATACATAGTCAACTTCGCCAAAGTTAACAAATCCTATGGTTTTGCCAAATTCGTCTTTTGCTTGCTCTCTAACAAACAGAAAAAGTCGCTTACCCTTTGCTTTGTGAGTGATATAGTCTAGACCTCTACCATAATCAGGCCTTGCTGAGTTTTGGCTTTGCCAATGGAAAAGCTGTTCATTTATCGCGTAGTCGTGATACATAGTAGTGGGCGAAAACTGCTTTTCGTTTTTATTCAACGTAACGAATAGCAGCTCAATATTTTGCTCTCGAATGCTAAAAACACCTTCTCGAGAATTAGCCTGCTTTTCAAAAGTAGACACACCAAAGCCAACCAATATTTGCTCTCTGGCATAACCAGCCCCAGAATTTACATAATGCCCCAAGTGATAAATACCGTGTGGGCAGAGTTGGTGTGTGACTAAGTGTCGTGAATTAAGACTTTGCCCATACTGCCCCCTTGTCAAAAAGAGAAAGTCTTTCTCAACTAGAACGAACACCACAACACTTTTATGCGCGTAAAAATGTAAAAAACCACACTTTTATGCGCATAAAAGTGTGGTTTGAGTTATAGTATAGGTCGTTAACAATCTTAATTGGCGGGAAATAACAGTGCAGCGTAACTTACTTAGCGCCTTAATGGCATGGAAAAACCAATCTGTACGCAAGCCATTATTAATCGATGGCGCAAGACAAACAGGTAAAACCTATCTGCTGCAAGAGTTGTTTGGTAACACCTTTGCCAACATCCTTCGTATCGACTTTCTTGAAAATCCCGCCTACAAAGAAGCGTTCGATGGCTCACTCTCACCTGACGAGCTAATAATGAACATTGAGCTTTTGACCAATCAGGTGTTCAACCCAGAAACCGATCTGCTGATATTAGATGAAATTGGCGAATGTGAGCGTGCCGTTACCTCACTTAAGTACTTTGCCGAGAAAGCCCCCTCCTATTTTGTCGCTGCCAGCGGTTCAAATATTGGGTTGCTCAACACCTTCCCTGTGGGCAAGGTAGAACAATACAATTTACGACCACTGACCTTCCAAGAATTTATTTATGCATCAAACGAGCAAGCGCTGATCAAAGCGTTTGACAGTCAAGCAAGCACACCTGCGGTGCACACTAAATTGATGGATAAACTAACAGATTACTTTTTTACCGGTGGTATGCCGGAAGCCGTTTCTGCTTGGTATCAGTATAAGGATTCAAGCATTCTAGAGCGTGTTGAAAAAGTCACAAAAATTCATGCCGATTTAGTTGCAGGTTATCGCCGCGATTTTGGTAAGTACGCAGGCAAGGTCGATGCTACACTGATTGAATCTGTGTTTAATAGCATTCCAGCGCAGCTATCACTTGTCAGCGATGAGTCCGTTAAACGCTTTAAATTTAAACATGTGCATGAGCGTAAATCTCGTTATAGCGATTTTGAAACCGCGATCCATTGGCTTCATTGCTGCCGTTTAGCTTTGCCAAACTACCCTGTTGAAGGATTGCCAAAATCGCCACTAGCGGCCTATAAAAAAGAAAATATGGTTAAATTGTTTCTATTTGATGTGGGGCTGCTTAATCATATGCTAGGCAGCAGTTATAAAGAGATTAAGCAACAAAGCTATGAATACAAAGGTTACGTGGCTGAAAACTTCGTGCAGCAAGAGCTCACAGCCATCGGCGTTGACCCAAGTTACTCATGGAATGACGCCCGCGCCGAAATCGAATTTATTTTGGCAACCGATGAAGGCGATATCATCCCTGTTGAAGTCAAAAGTGGTAACCGTACAAGGGCAAAATCGTTGGCATCTTATGTTGAAAAATGTGCACCAAGTAAAACTTTTAAGTTAACTGGTACACAAGGCTCATCAGCGTTAGAACAAACCAAAATCGTAATGCCTTTGTATTTCACGCAGTATTTACCTCAGAGATGGTAAAAGCGCGTTGCTTAGCCCCCGAGGTCTACATAAAGTTACTTCAAAGGTAACAATCTGTAGACCTTGATACCTGATATTCGGACACTCAGTCTTACCTCTATTGGATACCATAGTATCCACATTGAGCTTATTTCTATTGAAATGGACACCATAATGTCCACTTCAGGTTAAGTGAGTTTCTGCTGACTTATCACTATCACGTAGAACCAGCAAAAAATGGCCAAATTATGTTGACAGAAATCGTGCTCGATAAAGCCCTTCAAAACCTCTATTTTTAAGTCCTAACAGCAGCATAAAAACGGCACTGTTTTTCCGTAGTCATAGCCAAGGAGCACCACTAAGATTTAGTAAAAGCCATAGACAATTAGTGGGCAGTTTGGTGGGAAAATAGGCATTTTTGAGCGATTTCTTTTCAGTAAGTTTTTGAGTTTTTAAATGTTTAGATTGCCACCCGAGGGTGGCATTTTCATTTTACTCTTCTTTATTTTCGAGTGCTTCTTCTCGGCGCAGATAGGCGCCGGCTTCATCACTAGTTGCACGCAGTTGGTGGTTTTGATCCACCGCTCTCGTTTGCTGATTGAGTTGGTACACTTGTGAGGCATTGCCTAAATCACGCTCGCTGGTAATTGCGGCGATGGATTCTCGGTCTTTTAAGAAGCTAATCACATCTTTACGGATGTCGCTTAGCTGTGCATCGTCTTTATGCATTTCTAAAATATGTCTTGGGTGCTCTAGGTTTTTCATGCCCGTTGCAGCGAAGGTCGTTGATACTATTCTCGACACCACTACCCAAGGGGTAATACTGCTGCGTACTAGCGTATTTTCAGAGCGTGTGGAATCGTGAATGCCAGTACCTGTTGATATTTTAGACTCAGTAAATGTCCCTTCACATTTAAAATAAACCAGCAGAGATTCAAACTGCATCTCGGCATAGAATACGTGTGCAGCATTGGTTAGCATTGATGCAAACGATTTAATCAATAGACCACTTAGCAGTAAATGTACGGCTACCATCACAACGGCGCTGAATGACGCGATGTTTTCTTCGCTGAAGGCACTAGAAAAATTACTGATATTGGCGCTCGTTACATAGTGGTAAATATCTACTACGGCATAAGCAAAAAAGACGCTTAATCCAAGGGTTACTAGCAGCAGTAAGTTACCACCAAGCAAGGATAAAAACCTAAAGCGTTCAAACGATTTACCTAAATCTAGGGGCAGAACTTTAGGTTGTACTTCTTGGATCATTTCGCCTTTAAAGCCACCTTTACCATCAACTTGTTCTTGCAAGCTGGGATCTAGCTCACGATAAACTCGGTTTGGTACTTCTTTATATCGGCGATTAGCCATCACCAAGTTGTCGAGGTTAATAAATATCTCATTTGGATGTACTGATTCTTGCCAGTTTTCTCTTAACTCAGACACTTCAACCACTGGGTTTACTTTGTCTAAACGCGCTTTAAGCATAACAGCAATAATGGCGCTACAGCCAAGTGCAAGCACGATAACGCCCGTGAGATAAGCCCAAGTATGAAGACTAGGTAACGGCGCAAAAAAGAGCTCAATATCGGCTTTACTTAACTTTCCTTCATCCATGATGTAAGACAAAGTTAGACCTATCAAGATTGGTAGCACAAAAGAGAGCGAAATCACTTTAGTGAGGGTCGCACTCCCCAAAGATTCAATAGCATGTTCCGCTTTGCGTGAAATCGGTTTAGCCGCGCTATACCAGCATGACAAAATATATATCATCAGTAAGGTGCTATAGATTGGAAAAGTCAGCTCCCCAGCATCACCGGCAAAGCCCGACAGCGATACAAACGCCACCACGCCATAAAGCACAAGTGCGGTTAATGTACTCACCCATGCACCAAATAAGCGTTGGCTCATATTTCTGATAGGATAAGGGAGAAAGAGTAATTTAGGTGCAATGCTGTGAAGTAAACGCGATAAGAATCCCTTAGGCTCTACAAAAGTGCTATTCTTTCGGCCAATCAACATTTCTTCTAGCGTTTTCGCCGCATAAGCTACATCAGCCTTTTCTTGCTTGGCAGTTGAAGTTTCTGATTTACTGAAGTTATAAGCTAAAGAGGTGGGATGGTTACGACCCACAAAAAAACGCAGCGTTGCATATATTCCTTTTGCAAAAGACGTGATCCCAAGACCTAAAATCAACATGCCAAATAGCATGATGATCCAACCCATACCCGCATCGCTCTTAACTGAGCTGGCGGCAATCACCAGTAATGCAATTCCAGCAATAGTTTGTATTGCACCACGAATAGCTGTGATTTTACCTTCCGTTTTAAATGGGTTTTTAAGCCCTAAATCAATAGAGCCATAATCAAAAGCCACTAGCAGCCTCCTTGTATAAACAGTCCAATGTCGGTGGCTAGGAGGTCGTCTAGTTTAGGCAGCGTCCAGCCACACCTTTCAATTTCTGCAATACTCTGCACAATAACTTGTTAAGTTGCAACGAGTTTCGTTTGAATTCAAAGAAGTTCCCACTTCCTATTATCAAATCGTCTAACTTCATTACAATTAGGCGAAATAGACAGAAGACAAAGCCACTCGTTTTCTACCAATTGTTTTACAACTGGGTGTGCTGCCATGATTTGCTCTAGTGCTTCGGTTGGTGCTTGTACAATTACGCTCAAACGTTGTGGGGTATGCATCCATTTTTCACCGTTATGAACGGACTGCATTGGCAGGCCAATTCGCAAATCTCCGCCATTGCCTTCAAACACTCCTATTCTCCCCCCCACTACATTATGCAACACCTTGTTACCACTGCCGTATTTGTGGATATCGGTTACCGAAGCATTATATTGCATATTGATCCAGTTAGTGACGAGCATAGGGGCGGTTAAAATAGCTGTTAACTGACTAAAGTCTTGGTCTTGCTCCGCGCTGTATTCATGCAAAAAGACTCGACCTTGCAGGTCAATCCCCTGCGTAACTTGTCTCGGCGCGACCACAAATGCTGCATTGTTGGCAAGGCCCCATTCCGGCCTGACTTGAGACCAATCTTTAGTACGGGCTATAAATAGCTGCTCTAATTGCTGCTCGGATAACTCTTTACCAGTTATCGCAAGCGTATGAGCGCGCTCTACTCTAGCCAGACGCGATGCCTGCTTTAACCAGCGGGTCATCTCTGTATCTATTTCGCCATAGGGGGTAATTGTTTCAGTGGTGGTATTATGTAGCGCTGCAACAAAACGGGTTTGCGACGGAATAGCGATGCCTAGCGCGATTAATTCTGCGCGTACCGCTTGGTCATTAAGAAGTTGCGCGAGTACTTTAACATTCACTTCTCCCGATTGGCCGCCACATGCACCACATTGCAGTCCGGCTTCATGTAAATTATTGGTGGTATGTGCTCCGTGGCCAACCAATAGGACTGTATCAGCAAATTCAGTCAGTCCCATCCCTTTTAATATGCCAGCTGCGAGTTTAGCTTGCTCCAAAACAGTAACTTCGTGTTCGCCCTGTTTTAATTGCCACTTTCTTGAATCAATATGACTATCGACGGGATGATGAGTTTTTTGCAGTGAAAACACTTTGCTAAATAGCTGATAAAAGTAACTCATCCCCATCGACTCCACCATCGAAAATGAAGCAGCCGCAGAGTGAGACCAGCTATGCCAACGGCCAGCTTGCTGGCGTTTTGTGGCAAGATGCTGGGGTGCTGGCGTTTGTATCGCGGTGATTGGTGCTTTTAATAATCCGGGTAACTGTGGCCGACTAAAACGACAGTTAGTCGCATGATAATCAATCGGTAGGCCAAAGAAACCAGCATAGCCTATGGTTTGAATGCCTGCGTTTTGAGTTTCTAACGCACGGCGGATCACCTCTGAGCGTACATCAATACAAAAAGCCGCTTGTAAGGTTGGTGTAGCTTGCTCACGAGCTCCCTCAGATTTTACCTGCTGAGTCTTTAGCTGCCCCACTAAAGTGACTTGATAACTGAGCTCGAGTGCCCGCTGAAATACCAGGCGCGGCAACAATGCCTTTTTATGTTCAATCACAATCTCAGCAAGTTGCTGCTTTTGCTTGTTCCAATGGTATTGAATACGGGTAAAGGTCGTTGGATGGCGCTCACTCACATAACGCCAAATCACCAGCTCCCACGCCATTCGAATTGCCAGTAGCGCACGCATATCGGAAGCCGGATGCTGGGCAAGATCTGCTTGCCAGCGTTCATAAGCCGCCCAAGATGCCCAACCATTAATATCTAACAGTAGCATGTGTGCATAATCACTCAGCTCATTAAAACCAATCTCTAAGGTGTCGACAGCGAGTGCAATTAAAGACTCAGGAGACGTTGGCAAAGCCTTAAAGTAATCCACTAAGCCCGACTCCCCCATGACGATGCTTATCCCCAAGTCTCGCGATACGGTTTCATACCAGTGGCGATACAAACAGAGTTTATCCTCACCTTGGGTTTGTTTGAGAATAGGCTGCACCTGCTGATAATGCGCGGCGCAAAATTGGCTAATTTGGTGGCTGATTTCCTCTTGCCATGGCATCTTATGCTCTGAGCGATAACGGTCAAGTAAGTCCGCTAATGTATGCCAATGTGGCAACTCGCCGCAGTGACTTTTTTTGAGCCAATTAAGTAGCGCATTGGTGCTGCGATCCACCGCATAATGTGCCGCAGATTGCTGCAATGCTTGCTCTGAAATCGCCTCTTGCTGCCATTTTTCAAGATAAAATGCCACGGGCATCAGCATTCTAACCTGTGCCAACGCACTCATTTTATTGACCACCGCATCAAAGGGCAGATCGCGCATTCCCCAAAATGGATTCACTGCGATCAATTGATCGAGTGGCCAAGTTGGCGCAATGCGTGTTTCAGCACTCAGGAGTTGTTGCTGTTGCGGCTTAGATAGCTGAGTCTGTTTGTTGTCTTGTGTCTCTATCATTACTTCTGCTCCTCGTGCCCCGCAGCATAGCGATGAATGGCTAGGTGTTTCTGCTTTTTAATACTTGGCAAATGGACGGGCCAAAGTAATATGGTTAATCGCGTCATCCACTCGTCTAAGTACAGGCCGGCATACAACACTCGAGAGAGTTTTTGCACTGTTACCAAATGTGCGCGGTAATAGAGCAGATAATTTACTACGATAAGTACCACTACTAAGCTGAGCAACCAAATATCAGCTCCATCGAGTGCTTGCGCCCTGAGATCATTTGGTAGCGCGACCACCAAGTGCAATAGCCACTTTTGCGCACTATAGGCTGCCAACAACACAACAGCTGCGGTGATAATTCTAAAATAGCTGCTAGGGGCTTGCGCCTCAAAACGCAGCGCTAACCACACCGTTAATGCGCCAACCATTAATCCCCAAATACTGATAGGACCTTGATATTCAATGACAACTGCAGCTGCTGTAGTGAGGCCAGTTGCCACGGCAAGTGCAATGAGCCATTGCCACAAGGGCGGTTCAAGCTGGTCGCTCAAGCGACGAGTCAAATCTTCATGGATCCACTGGCTTGAGTTTAAAAATGCGTGGGCTTTGTAAGCTGAATGCGCCAATAAGTGTAGTAGCGCTAATTCATATAGCCCCAAAGCACACTCCACTAGCATCAACCCCATTTGTGCACAGGTTGACCAAGCCAAGCGCACTTTTAAACTGATCCGCGTTGTCATGATAAGCGCGGCTAATAATGTCGTTATTCCTGCCACGATCAAGATCAGCCATTTCGCAGCTTCTACGCGTAAAATCAAAGGGCCAAACACCATCACCAAAAAACCGCCCAAATTAATGATCCCTGCATGCAGCAGCGCACTTACCGGTGTGGGTGATTCAACCACTTGCATCAACCAGCCATGCACTGGCAGTTGCGCGCATTTTATCAGCGCCACAATTGCGAGTAAGCCAGCTGCTGATTGCTCTAGCACAGTCAGTGTCGTTGAGTGAGTTAAGTAATAGTCGGTGATGTCATTAAGCCGGAGCATGCCAGTGCTGAGGTAGATACAAATAAAAGCCCCCAGCAATGCACTTTCTGCCAAGCGCGCCAAAATAAACTTTTTGTGTGCGGCCAATGCCGCTCTCGGGCGGTTAGGATAAAACAGCAGTAGACGGTGTAGGCTCAAACTAATGCCAACCCAAGCCAACCAAAATAGGATTAAGTGATTACTGAGCACCACAATAGTCACGCTCAGTAATGTCGTGAGTAGATAGCGAAAATAGCGGCCCCGGTGTTTTTCACCATGTAAATAGTGAATGGAGTAACGCAGTAAAATAAAGCTCATAAAGCCAATCAATGACACCACGCTAAGCCGTAAAAAGTTTATTTCAAACAGGCTACTGGCAATATCACCTTGTGTTGCCCAACTCCCCCAGCCAAGAGCGATACAAATTGCCACACCGATAGCAAAACCGTTCGCGATACGAAATAACCCAGCGTTACTGCGAGACGCTTTGCTCATGAAAGACGCAGCAATCAAAAAGTGTAATAGCAACAGCACCACTAAGATATTAATCATCACTTTCTATGCTTCTCACCTAAGTCTTGAATCAGGTCATTATTTCAACCTTTTTAATTTAATAAAAATAGATATAATTTAACTATTCGTTCTGTTTTACTTATATATAGATGAGCCTAGATGAGCCGACTTAATTATCACCACCTTTACTACTTTTGGCAGGTTGCTAAGCTCGGAAACCTGACTCAAGCCGCTAAAGAATTACATGTTTCGCAATCTGCGCTCTCTGCGCAAATCAAACAGTTGGAACATAATGTCGGAGTATCACTATTTGAGCGCGTAGGCCGCAGCCTAATGCTCACCGATCAGGGTAAAAAGGTGCTGAGCTATGCCGATGATATTTTTACCACGGGGCAAGAACTCGAAGCCTTGCTAAGCAAAGGCGTGCAGTCAACCACCCATGTAACTATTGGGGTGTTGACCACTCTGTCACGTAACTTTGTAGAAGCTTTTATTAGCCCTTTGATGCGGCGCAGCGATGTGCAATTTAAATTAAAGTCAGGCAGTATTTCTGAGCTGCTCAACGGCTTAACCAATTATGAGCTGGACTTAGTACTTACCAACCGCACAATAAACCTAGATACTTCAGATCCCTATTGGCAGTGCCAACTAGTTGCCAAGCAACCGCTGGCGATCATTGGTCCGCCTGCCCTCAAGCCAAGCACGCCATTTCCGCAAGGCTTTGAAAAAACACGCTGGATCTTGCCACCTGCCAACTCAGATTTACGCACCGCATTTAATGCGCTGTGCGCTCAGTATCAGTATTTCCCCAACATTTTGGCAGAGGTCGACGATATGGCGATGATGCGACTACTGGCACGAGATAGTGGCGCGGTAGCCGTTTTACCTGCCGTAGTAGTAAAAGACGAAATAGCCCAAGGGGTGCTACAGCAATATCAGGAACTACCTAATATTTATGAGTATTTTTATGCGATTTCAACACAGAAAAAGGTTGTTCCTGAAGCAATTAAAATCCTGCTGCAAGAAGCGCGTGATAAGCCCGCACATTTTTAAGCACGCTGACTTTTATTCACCTGAAAGTATTAGAAAATCACGATTTATTTCTGTTTTTTAACTTAACCCATATTAACGTAAGAAAATTGGCCTAAGCACTTGACCAATTGATGTTTATTTAGCAAGCTGAAACTATAGGATAAAAATTCGACGAGGCAGTTATCGTGTTCAAGCTTGCGCACAATGGCAATATCTTAATGGATGTGAAGTCTGCTTCACCGCCAAGTGCTGCGTTTGTGATTGAAGCCCTTGAAAAATCACAATTTGCCGACTGCGAAATTGATCACGACTCGATTAATGCCTTTTTCCAAAGCGACTTTCCAGAGAGCCAAATCGTCGTTGCTAAACAACATGATGCCGAATTTGAAGTCACCTTAAGTGACGATAAAATGCAGGCCTTTGGGCAACTTAAAACGGCTCGAGGTGGTAAAGCCGTATCATTAGAAGAGGCAAAAAAAGCCATTGTTAAAGCGGGCGTCAGCCGTGGTTATAAGCAAGCTTACCTAGAAAATATCCTGCGCAAACAGTTTGAACTTCCACCTGGCGAAGAAGCATCTGGATTAATCGCCCAAGGCCGACCACCACAAGACGGCCAGTCAGCAAAATTACTGCCGCACGTACAAACTTTAAAAGAGAGACTCAAACAACCTAGAATGCGTGAAGATGGCACCGTTGACATGCGTGATTTTGGCAAGCTTGCAAGCGTTGCACCGGGCGATTTACTGGTCACTCAAAAGCCCGCAACACCAGGTAAAGAAGGCTTTACGGTTAGTGGTGAAAGTATTGAAGCAAAGCCCGGCGAATCATTCCAGCTTATGGCGGGTGAAGGCACCGAGATCAACCCCAACAACCCACTAGAGCTTATCGCAACCATTGCAGGTTGCCCCTCTGATATCGCCAACGGTATGCGCGTGGATGATGTATTTACGATTGCCGATGTCACAGTAAAAAGTGGTCATGTCGACTTTAATGGCAGCGTTATAGTTACCCATAATGTGGAGCCGGGTATGCACGTGACTGCACAAGGCGATATCACAGTGCTCGGCACGGTGGAATCTGGAGAACTTATTGCAGGTGGTCATATTGAGGTACGAGGTGGCGTGATCGGCCATGTCGACCATCAAAATAATGAGCAAGGCTTAACCTGCAAGCTTATCGCCAAAGGCAATATTGAGATTGCCCATGGACAATATACTTACCTTGAAGGCGATAACATTATTATCAATAAGCAAAGTAACCACTGCGATATTAAAGCGCAAAAGCTGATACAAGTTGGCACTGGCGATCATCCAAGTGGCAAGTTAATAGGTGGTTCAATCATAGATGCGCAAATGGTGGTAGCGGGAGAGATTGGCAGTGAGTCTGGCGCTAAGATGATGATTTATCTTGCACGCAAAGGCCTTAAAATCACCCAAGAAACCGACACCCTGTTCAAAGAAGTCGCCGCCACCAATGATTCTTTAGATCAACTACAGCAAGCGATTGAAAAAGCAGAGTTAGTAAAAGACGCAGCTAAAAAGCAACAACTCAAAACTAAAATTGGCGCAACACAGATGCACTACTGCCAGCAAGCCGAGCACCTTGAGCAAAAGCTCAGCCAGCTTGATCACGACTTACACGATTTGCTCGACAACACGAAACTTGCGGCAAACAAAGCGCTTCATTCAGGGGTTGAAATTCATATCTTTGATCGCGTGTATAAAACAACCCGCAGTTACCCCCCTTGCTCAGCAACGCTACAAGAAAACCAAGTCAAGATAGACTTTAAAACCGCGGGCTCCTAACCTGCACTTTACTTTAGCGCTGACACTTAGCGCAATACACTGTGCTGCGCTGCCCTAGACGTATTTCTTTTAATGGCGTTTCGCAGCTTACGCAAGGCTCACCTTTGCGACCATACACAAGTAACTCTTGAGCAAAGTAACCCGGCTTACCATCACTTTGAGCAAAGTCTTTAAGTGTCGTTCCCCCTTGTTTGATAGCTGCACTTAAGGTTTCCTTGATGATCGGTGTCAGTAATTGGTAGCGTTTAAGTGAAATTTTGCCTGCTTCTTTTTTGGGATGGATCCCTGCTTTAAACAAAGATTCATTGGCATAAATATTACCCACACCAACCACCACATGATTATCCATAACAAATTGTTTAATCGGCTGCTTTTTGCCTCTGCTTTTTTCAAATAAGTACTCTGCTGTAAAAAGCTCGGTCAACGGCTCAGGACCCAGCTTTTCAAAAACGCTATGATCTTCGCCTGCACCTTGCCATAAGAAGGCACCAAAGCGACGCGGGTCGTTCAATCTGAGCGACTTACCTGAGGCCAGAATGATCTCCACATGATCATGCTTTTTTAGTGGCTCTTTGCTATCGACAACACGTAAGTTTCCTGACATCCCCAAGTGCAAAATCGCAGTGCCATGCTTGGATTCGATAAGCAAATATTTTGCCCGTCGCTTAACCGCAAGCACCCTCTCACCTTCGAGCAATTGTACTTCCTCTGGTACAGGCCATCTCAGCTTACCATTGTGCACTTTTACGCTTTGGATAATATGTTGCTCTAAATATGGTTGAATGCCTAAACGGCTCACTTCGACTTCTGGTAACTCAGGCATAATTCACTCTATTACTGTGTGGTATTACAATTCTATCGGTAGAAATAATGCTTTGGCTTGCACACTATCAAGCTCAAACCAACGCTGTTGTTGTTTATCAAATAATACAAAGCCATTATCGCTAGGATACAGCTGGTAGCTAAGCGGAAGCTCTTGAGTTGCCAGCCAAAACTGCGCAGCGCTCAACGCGGGCTCCAACTGCTTTGGCGTCTCAACAACCAATAGCTGTAAACTTTGCCACTTGGCGACAAGCGCACCTAAGGCATCTTCGCTAAAGGCCTGGTTTGAGCCTTGCGGTAACTCTATACGCCAGCTTGTACCAATGCGTTCAATTTTATAGCCAGGAAATGCCACGGTTAAGACAAAGCTTTGCTCTGGTAGCACAGCTTGAATCTTTGCTTTATCGTCGCTGGGATTCAATTTATAGTGGAGACCGTTGAGAAAAAAGATCATCAGTAACATGGAAAAGATCACCACGTTATTCCAGCCCTTACGGCTCATTTGAATCATACCTATCTCCTAAGCGTTTGAACGGTTAGTGTATAATACTAATTTACATTTATACATGCTCAATTAGCCCTTGCTCACCGAGGCTATTTCGCCTAATTCAACAATCTGTCGTTACCGTCCCCTATCTACGCCAAATTGCGCATTTACACTATTTAAATGACAAGTTATTTTGCTAGAATGTGGGCAAAATTTTAAGGAGTTCCGTCAATGGCAATGTATGTAGTGGGTCATAAGATCCCTGATTCAGATTCAATCTGCGGTGCAATCGCACTTGCTTATTTAAAAAACCAAATTGGTGAAGAAGCAATCCCAACGCGTTTGGGTGAAGTCTCACCGGAGACTCAGTTTATTCTTGACCGTTTTGGTTTTGAAGCACCAGAGCTTAAGATGAGCTATGCTGGCGAAGATGTGTATATCGTTGACCACACTGAAAAAACGCAAGCACCAGACGACATCGATAAAGCAACTGTGGTTGGCGTAGTTGATCACCACAAACTAGGCGACCTTACAACTTCAACACCACTTGAGTGTTGGATCCGCCCTGTTGGCTGTAGTAACACGATCATTAAAATGATGTACGACTTCTACGATGTAGAGATCCCAGCAAATATTGCTGGCATCATGATGTGTGCAATCCTAAGCGACACAGTCATCTTCAAATCACCAACTTGTACCACTGCGGATATCAAATGTGTTGAAGCGCTTGCAAAAATCGCGGGTGTTGAAGATGCTAAAGAGCTTGGCATGGAAATGTTCAAGGTGAAATCAGCAGTTGAAGGCACACCAATTCGTGACCTGGTCATGCGTGATTTCAAAGACTTTAATATGAATGGCAACCTTGTTGGTATTGGCCAGCTTGAAGTGGTTGATCTTGCTGTATTTGACAAGATCAAAGATGAGCTACATGCCGATATCGCAAAATTAAAAGAAGAAGGTAATCGCCACAGTGTAATGCTGCTACTTACTGATATCATGAAAGAAGGCTCACAAATGCTGATCGCTTCTGATGATGAAGCGATCATCGCAAAAGCATACGACGTTGAGCCTGAAGCAAGCAAAGTATGGTTGGACGGCGTACTGAGCCGTAAAAAGCAAGTTGTACCACCATTGCAAGACGCATTCGCTGGTTAATACTGCTCGCCGAGACGAAAGTCTCGGCTGTTTTTATGCTGCACCTCACTCCGGGTATATTCGCCTCCTTTGTCAAAGACTTGAATGCCGCGCGCCATTCACATCACCTTATTCAAATCAACCTGCCCGTGAGCGACTGTATCGCGCAAGTCGGTGACAAAACGCTATTTGGCCCAAGCGTAATTGCTAGTGGCGTAGGACATAGCTTAAAAATGACCTCAGGCTGGGTGATATTAGTCGAGCCAAAAAGCGTGTATGGCGGGCAACTCCAGAGCAACAGCTGCGCAGCAATCGAGATAAATACCGCACCAAAGAGCAATGCCAAGCTTGCCGAGTTAATACGCACAGTAGGACTTACCGAGCTACCAACGACGGATTTAGATCCACGAATTGACCGTCTATTGGCGCAATTAGATGCTTGTTTTAACGCACAAACTTGCCTTAAACCCAGTCACTTCAGCGCAAATACGATTGCCGAGTCACTTTATCTCTCACCAAGTCGCTTTTTACACCTGTTTACCGAGCAAGTGGGGATAGCATGGCGACCTTATGTGCTGTGGCGCAGGCTGATCTGCTCAGTTGTCGCCATACAACAAGGCAACAACCTTACACAAGCAGCCATGCTCGCGGGGTTTGCAGATAGCGCTCATTTGAGCCGTACATTTAAACGGCAGTTTGGCATTACACCGACTGAGGCATTAAAAACACAAACTTAGCCAGTTTATTCAAGCTTAGTTACCTAAGTTGCATCACACTGCTACCAAAATAGGAGCATAACCATGAAGCAATTTTTAGTAACTACCCCTTTAGTTGATTATCAACATTCAGAGATCCAAGGCTTAATAGAAGCAAAAGGTTGGCGGCAGCTTGATGAAATCACAGCAGCGGAGCAAATCTATAACTTCGTCAAAGACGACATTGAGTTTGGTTATAGTGAGACAGATACACTAACTGCAAGCCAAGTGCTTAAGCAAGGCTATGGACAATGTAATACCAAAGGAACATTACTGGTCGCATTGCTACGGGCTTTTGATATTCCCACCCGAGTTCATGGGTTTGAGATAGCCAACAGTCTTAAACAAGGGTTAATTCCTACCCTACTGGCGTGGTTTGCTCCAAAAAGTATTATCCATAGTTGGGTTGAAGTTTATCTAGAGGAGCGCTGGGTAGAGCTTGAAGGTTACATAATTGATGACGGCTACCTACAACAGGTTCAGCAGCACTTCCCGAAGGCAAAAGGCTTTACTGGATTTGGTATTTCCACTCCCTGTTTACAGCAACCCGATAATCGCTTTTCGTTAAATGGTGCATATATTCAAAAGCAAAGTATCACACGCGATTTAGGGCTTTATACGAGTCCAGATGCGCTGTATCAGCAACACAAAAATCTAACTGGCATCAAGCAATGGCTCTATGCACACTGCTTTAGACACTGGATAAACCAAAGGGTAAAGCGCGTCAGAGCCGGACGCTTCAACTAACTTGAGCGTGCAATAGCAAATTGGCTGCGATTGTGGTTAGTGTATTCAACGCCACCTCTATTGCGCGGGGATCACGCAGTTGCGGCCTGCAGCTTTGGCTTGATATACCGCGTGATCAACGGCTTTTAATGAATGACCAAAAGGCAAATTGGTATTAACTGCTGCGACCCCAAAGCTTGATGTAATGGTGATCTCCCCTGATGGCGTAGAGATAACCGATTGCTCTATTTCTTGTCGCAGGCGCTCGGCGATCACCATCGCTGAATTTACCGGCGTGTTAGGTAACAGCACAATAAACTCTTCCCCCCCTAAACGACACATACAGTCTTCTAACCTTAAGGTATTTACACAGATCTCAGCAAAGCTTTTTAACACTAAATCACCGGTTTCATGGCCGTGATTATCGTTGATTTTTTTAAAGTGATCTATGTCTAGCATCATCATACTAAATGGATGATCAAAGCGTGCATGACGACTGATCTCACGTTTCGCGTTATCCATTAAAAAACGTCGATTACTCAATCCAGTGAGTGGATCTTTAAACGCCATGTCAGTAAGTTGCAGCTGTAACTGCCATAACTCTTTAACCAGTAATCGGCGACTGCAGCAGTCCGCAATCATCTCCGCAAAAGCAATTTCATCTTTGTGCCACGTACGTACGCCATTATTCCCTTCACAGCACACCACTCCGTGAGGAATACCATTTTTAAAGATCACCGTATCTAACATGGTCACTATGTGGTTTGGGGTTAAATAACACTCTTGAAATTCAGACGTTCTGGGATCGGCGGCAGCGTCATTCGCATCTATCGATTGACCACTGTTGATTGCTGAAAAATAAGCGGGGAAGTTTTCATATGTTAAGGCTGGCAATTGCACCGGTAACTCGTCACCCTGCCAATCTGTATTAGCAACATTGATAAGCTCAGAAGGTTTGTCAAGATCATCAAACAACCAAACGGAAACCCGAGTGACGTCTAAGATAAGCTTACCTTCATCTAGTAAATCAATCAGGAAGCTTTGAAATGTTCCCGATACATCAAGCTCTTGCGAGCTGAGCCGCCTAAGCCTCTGAGTGACATTGCTAAAGTTCTTCAACATAATACGAAGATTTTATTCTTTTCTGCTAGCATAACGCGCCATAATTTTTAAGCATAGTCTTAAATACTAGAATTAACCTATGTTTTGGAATATTTTCACACGATTATGTAAGAAATAAGAATATAAGTAGAGTAATCCGTAAAGGAGGTAATGCTAAAAGGTAATAAGCCTGAGATTATTAAAGTGGCGCGAGGCCACTTTATTCGTTGATTATTTAATATATTTTGCGAGGTATTTTTTAAATACCGGATCTGACATTGCCAATTGGCGTTGCTCATCCATGATTTCTTTAAGCAAAGACTCTGATGTCAGAGGGTTGGCCAAAACCACTCGAAATACCACCGTGGGTTGGCGGTCATATTGCTCTGGTGTTAAGCGTGTTCGAGAAACAAAAGAGCGGCCCGCTTCACGCTGACGCTTTTGCATACTCGCAGTAAAACGGTTAAGTGCAGCATAAATCTCTATCTTTTCTTGCTCATCCGCTTGTGCGATTGCCGCTTTTATTTGCTCAGGCACATAGCGGTAAGTCAGCAAACATAGCTCAGGTTCAGAGATCAGCTCAAAATCAGGGGTTTGTTTAATTAGTTCAGCAAAATACCGCGCCTTTTCAATCCCTTTATCAATAAGCATCTCATAGCCTTGACGACCAATGACACGCAGACATGCGTGCACTAACATCGCCATACCAGGACGACTCCCCTCTAAAGTATGACTTCCCAGATCTTTAGAGCCTTTCCGTAAGATGTATTCGGCGTGATGTTCAATTGCATCAGATGCCGCCGGGTCTTTAAATAACACCATACCCGCTCCCATAGGCACGTACATTTGCTTGTGCGCATCTATGGTTATTGAATCTGCTCGCTCCACCCCTTTCAGAAGGTAGCGATTGTTATTCGATAGTAGTGTTGCCCCACCCCAAGCGGCGTCGACATGAAAGTGACAATTGAGTTCTTCAGCTAAATCAGCCATCTCTTCTAGAGGGTCAATATTACCCGTTTCGGTCGTCCCAGCAACACCAACCAAAGCCAGTACTTTTATCCCTTGCGCTTCAAGCTCATTAGCTTTAGCTCGCATGGCGTCAACATCAACCTTATTGTTGCCAGCCGTTTTGATTGAAATGAAGTTATCGCGGCCAATACCTAGCACATCTGCGGCCTTACCCAACGAATAATGGCCTCTTTCAGAAACCAATACCGCTAAGCCTCGGTAACCATAATGTAGCATTGCAGCCACAATACCCGATGCACCAATACCTTTAAATTCACCATCCGCTTTTAATAAGCGGTTTCTTGCAATCCAAAGCGCGGTTATATTCGCAATTGTGCCACCCGAACAAAAAGCACCTAGTGACGTTTTTGCGCTGTGCATCCACTTATCGTAGAAAGCATCATCGCTGCCGTAAACCAAGTGATGCATCATTCCCAATACTTGACGTTCAAGCGGAGTAAAGGCTTTTGACGTTTCAATTTTGACTAGGTTCTGATTGAGTCCCACCATCAACTTCGACAGTGGCAACACAAAATGCGGTAACGCTGAGGTCATATGCCCAATAAAGCTTGGGGCTGCGGTATGCACTGAGTGGGCAACTAATTGCTCCATGATATCTTGCGCATAGTCGGAGACAAACATCGGCACTTCGGGGATCACCGCCGACTGAAAGTCTTTTTCAACTTCGTGCAGTGGCTTTTCAACTGCCGCAATATTCTCATTTAAAAAGCCAGCCAAATTGCTCGAGATTTCTTGCTCGATTCTGCTTAAAGTTGAATCAGGCGCCTCAGGCACGGTAAATATACGCATTAAGCTTTCTTCAGACGCAACGGCGCAACGCTTTGGACCCATCAATACTACCTAAACATCAAACGGTGCAGTAGCTTACCTACCCATTTTAGAGATTGAGTAGATACAAATTGCACAAGAGATTGTGATACATGAAATGGCTAACTTTACTGTAAAGAAAGGGAATTGTCTTCTATTGTCTAGTTAAAATTCATGAAACATTGACAATTTTATGAAAACCCAACGAAAGTTCAGTGAAAAATACCTTAGTTTCTATTTTACATTCTCGTCAAAAATAAGGTATAAAATGGGGACATAAACCCAACAAAACGGTATATTACCGACTTGCTCGCAACAATGCATTTTATTGATCATTGGTGAGGAAATTTTTTGCTTTATTTCTTCTCAAGTCATCAATTTATGTTGTATTGTTTATATTATGTAACAAAGCAGCTGCCACGCTTACGCTAGTTAGGCATTTTGATCGTCGTTAAATCGCGATATTGTGGATAAAGGATTATCATGAATACTCGGAGTATAGCTCAACCCCTCAAAGCTAAATCTAAGCAGCCTACGACAAAAGCAACGCCGCTTTTAGGGCTCACAGGTTATACTTCCCGACTCCCCGTTGCTTGGCTCGTTTTAGCCTCTTTTATCTTTTTAGCTGCCCTATCGATTTATGTTATCGCCAACTATTATGATACGCGTCGCGATATCATGGCGAGGATCGACGCCCAGCTAATCAATGCAGCCACCAGCGCCAACGTCATTGTAGGCAAAAAGTATCACGAGTCACCAGAGCAAATAACCCCAGCCGAGTTTAAACAAAAAAGCCATGCCCTCACCGAGCTTGCCCGTGCTTTAAATGTTGAATACGTCTATACCATGGTGCTTAAACCACCTTACGTGCACTTTACCGCGTCCAGTTACACCCGAGAAGATCTTAAACTCAACCGACTAACACGTTATCAAGATGTTTATTCCGAGGCTTCGATTACCCTAAAAAGCGCCTTTCACTCTACCGAACCTGTGTTTGAAATAGCCAAAGACAAATGGGGCCACTTTAAAAGTGTGTTTATTCCTTTTGTGCTACCCGATGGCACTACTTATATAGCAGGTGCAGACTTAACCATTCACGATTTAGAAAGTCAGTTACAAGAAAGTGTAATGGATGCAGCCATTGACGCTAGCTTCTTCTTTGTGATGTTTTTGGTTGTCGTGAGCTTGTACTTTATGTACTACAAGAAGACCTTAACAACAGATAGCCGCACCGGATTTGGCAACCGTATCGCCCTTGAGCAAGCACTTAAATATTCTAAATCGCAACACCTATGCTTAAGCGTAGTATGGGTGAAGGAGCTTGAGGATATCATTAGCTTCTATGGCACGGAAGTCGGCGATAACGTTATGGCAAAAGTCATGAGCTACTTTAGCGAGTTTACCCATCCGTTTGAGGTTTACCGCCTTACCACCTCTAAAATTGCGCTAGTTACCAGCATCGAAAATGGTGAGCATTATTTGGCGAACTTAACCGAGTCATTCCCTTGTGCAAAACCCATATACGACGCGCCGCATTTATACGTTAATTTGTGTGCGGGTGTTGCTAAAGGCAATTGCGCGTTGTTACTTGAAAATGCCTTTCTCGCGCTACGTCAGGCCCAACAGCAAAATACCCAAGTGTGTTATTTTGATTCTCAGCTGCAAATAAACCCCCAGCAACAATCAAAAAATCTCCACCTCACCCGTTTACTGCAAAGCGCGTGTGAATCAGACCGCATCATTCCTTTTTTTACGCCGCGTAAAGCTTGTCACGACCATGCTGACATTCAGTACCACTGCACGGCACGCGTCCTTAACGAGCGCGGCGCTATCATCGATGCCGAACATTTTTATCCAGTGATGAAGCAACCAAAACTCCGCGCACAAATTAGCATGAAGCTACTTGAGTTATGCATCACCCGTTTTCGTAAATCAAACCATGCTTGGAGCATGCAATTGAGCCACAGTGAAATCGCGGATGCAGAATATTTTGAATATATCAGCCAGATCCTACGCCGTTACCCGCAGCCACAACTCATCACATTTGAGTTTAATGAAACGGATGTGCTAAAAAACTTCAGCGATATGAGCTTAATGATGCAGTCGTTAAAAGCAAAAGGTGCAAATGTTGCGGTAACGGGTGTGAATAGTGGTTTTCTTACCATCAATCGGATCTTAAAACTCCCACTTGATGCCATTTGTTTAGAAGCCAGTATTTGTGAAAACTTGGATGAAGATGAGATGCTGCTGAGCTCCATTGAATATCTTGCAAGCCATTGCAATGCCAAGCGGATCGACTTGATTGTACCCTGTGTTGCCACCAGCAAACAGGCAAAACAATTGGAAGCTGCAGGCGTTGCAAGATTAGAAGGTAGCTGGATAGGCAAAGCAAGCGGCCATCTTTAAGCCGCTTTTATCAATCTGAAGTCAGACTTGTAATGGGTTAGCTCAAAGCGTTACGACGAGGCGGGTACTAGATTGACCACTTGCCCAATACTTACGCTCAAAGGGTGTAATAGCTTCATCACTTTCATAGGCTTCCACTTCAACATCAACGCCGCTAAGCGCCAAAGCTCTGGCAAACTCTTTTACATAGATATCCCAATTACTGCGCAGCTCCAACTTACCGCCTAGCTTAACGATAAAAGGAAACACCGCGCTACCATGCCAGCGCCTTTGAATGTGTTTAGCTTTCGGCCACGGATTAGGATACAGCAAATAATGGTGAGTTGGCTGCCAATTGGCTTCCAGCGCTAATCGCCAAAAGTCATTGAGATCGGCTTGCACCAAAATATATTGGCCTTGTTCCGTTTGTTTATATTCAACATCGTGTTTATCTAGTCGATGCGCAGACTTGTCGATGCCAATTACCAATGCATCAGGGTGTCGCTTCGCTAAATTTGCCGTACTTTCACCAACACCACAACATGAGTCCAAAATAATCGGTCCATTAAAGGCCTGTACTCGCACATTAACCTCATCGAAAGCGCTTTGTGTATGTGCCGCAATGGGTTTTTTAAACTCAGCGGTTAGATGCTTAGTAACGATTTCATCGAGCTTTTCGTGTAGCCCTTGTTGATTAGTGGTGATACTACGAGAGTTTGCTTCTGTCATAACCAGTCATTATTAAGGGGGAATGGTAAGGATTTTACCTGAAATAACGCAAGAGCGCTGCAATTGATAGCAGCGCTCATTCTTTATCCTGCGGTTAGTGTCTTAGCCCAACACCGCGTTTAATTAAGTGCAGTGACAACCAAAATAGACCACATATAAATACACCTAATACCGTAAAGGCAACGCCAATATCAACGTCCGAAACACCTAAAAAGCCAAAACGGAAGGCATTTACCATATAGATGATTGGATTTACCTGTGACACACCTTGCCAAAACTCCGGCAGCAATGTGATTGAGTAAAATACGCCGCCTAGGTAAGTCAGGGGTGTAAGCACAAAAGTCGGAATAATGCTAATATCGTCAAAGCTGTTGGCAAACACCGCATTGATCAAACCACCTAATGCAAACACAGCTGACGTTAAAATAACCGTAATAACGATAACCGCTAGATTGTGAATTTGAATATCCACAAAAAACAGACTGACGATAGTAACAATAAGCCCAACGAGCATGCCTCGCGCCATACCACCGCCCATATAGCCAAGTACAATAATATAGTTAGGCACAGGTGCAACGAGTAGTTCTTCAATGCTCTTTTGAAACTTGGTGGAATAAAAACTCGAGGCAACATTAGAATAGGAGTTGGTGATCACCGACATCATGATTAAGCCAGGTACAATAAACTCCATGTAACTAAAGCCACCCATATCACCAATGCGCGAGCCGATTAAACTGCCAAATATCACAAAATAAAGTGTCATGGTGATCGCTGGCGGTACTAAGGTTTGCACCCAAATACGTAAAAACCGAATACACTCTTTTATCCAAATACTTTTTAACGCGACGCCATATTTCAACACGATTATGCCCCTCTCCCCTGCTCCAGTAAGCCAACAAACAACTCTTCTAAACGGTTAGCTTTGTTACGCATACTTAATACTTGATTACCTTGCTCTGTGAGCTGTGTGAACACCCCATTGAGCCCTTGCGACTTAGCTACTTCTACCTCAATCGTATGGTCATCTACGGTGGTAAATTGGTAACCATCGAGTGCCACAGGCTGCATGGGCGGCTTAAGATCAAGTACAAACGTTTCTTTATCCAACTTTGAGAGTAATGTCTTGATGGTCGTGTGCTCAACAATCGTGCCTTTATCAATAATCGCAATATTACGGCACAACAGCTCTGCTTCTTCTAAGTAATGCGTTGTGAGTATAATCGTTACGCCTTGCTTATTAATTTCACGCAAAAAATCCCACATAGAACGGCGTAGTTCTATATCCACACCAGCCGTAGGTTCATCTAAAATAAGGAGCTTAGGCTCATGCATCAATGCTCTTGCAATCATCAAGCGACGTTTCATACCGCCAGATAACGTGCGAGCTTGCTTATCTTTTTTATCAAATAATCCCAGCTGCTTGAGATACTTCTCGGCTCGCTGATGGGCAACGTCTCTTGGCACACCATAATAGCCCGCCTGAGTCACTAGAATTTGGTTTAGCGTCTCGAATTGGCTAAAGTTGAACTCCTGTGGTACTAAACCTAAGTTCGACTTAGCGTCTTCCAAATGAGTATCAATACTATGACCAAAAACCTCTACGCTGCCTTGGCTTTTATTCACCAGTGAGGCAATAACCCCTATTGTGGTAGATTTACCAGCCCCGTTTGGACCAAGTAGCGCAAAGAAGTCCCCTTCTTGAACTTCGAGATCAATGCCTTTAACGGCTTCGACGCCGTTACTATAAACTTTTTTTAACCCTTTGATGTTCAGTGCTATTGTCATATTTTATTATTCTCCATAACCCCAGCGCTTAGCTAAGGTATGCTCGATGTGTAGATGATCTAAAATGCGGGCCACCATAAAGTCGACCAAATCGTCGATACTTTGTGGCTGATGATAAAAACCAGGTGCTGCAGGCATGATAGTCACCCCCAAGCGGCTAAGCTTGAGCATGTTTTCAAGATGAATTGGACTAAAGGGCGTCTCACGCGGCACTAATATTAATTGGCCACGTTCTTTGATCACCACATCTGCTGCGCGCTCAAGCAAATTGTCAGATGCCCCAAGTGCAATGGCTGACACGCTTCCTGCGCTACACGGACACACCACCATCTGCTTTGGTGCGGCCGAGCCAGATGCCATAGGGCTAAACCAGTTATCTTTACCAAATACCTGAATTTGCTTATCTTTAGCACAGAAAAGCGTCTGTAGTTGCTCTGTTGCTTTTTGTTCATTTCCTGAGAGCTTTAAATTGGACTCAGTATCCAGCACCACTCTGGCTGCGCTCGAGATTAGCACGTAAACTTGATAGTTTAACGACACCAATACCTCGAGTAATCTCAGTCCGTAAGGGGCGCCCGACGCACCACTAAAGGCCAGCGTAATTGGCCCATTAAATGTTTGTTCTGACATAATGATTACTTTTTCAATGCAGTTAAAAGTTTGTCGTGGATGCCACCAAAACCACCATTACTCATGATCAACACATGCTGGTTTGGTGCTTGATTTGTCACAACCTGTGCGACAATCTCATCCACACTTGCAAAACACTGACGACCCGCGGCTTCGGCTTGTGCTTTAAGAGACCAAGATAGGCCATCTGGTTCGAATAGATACACTTCATCTGCCACATCAAGGGATTGCAATAAGGTTTCTTGATGAATGCCAAGCTTCATCGTATTTGAGCGAGGCTCTAAAATAGCAATGATAGGTGCATCTCCAACTTTTGCTCTAAGACCTGCGAGGGTCGTTGCTATTGCCGTGGGGTGATGTGCAAAGTCATCATAGACAGTAACGCCATTGACCTCCCCTTTAATTTCCATACGGCGTTTAGGAGAAATAAATTGCCCCAGCGCTTCGATACTCACCTCGATTGGAATGCCCACATGTCTTGCCGCCGCAATCGCCATCATGGCATTTTTCACATTATGCACACCAATCGCTTGCCAATTTACTTCGCCTTTTTCTTCGCCCTCAAATAATACCGTAAAGCGAGAGCCGTCAGCCTTGAGCAAGTTATACGACCATTCTTTACCAAGGGATTCCTGCTCGCTCCAAAAACCACGTTCAATGACGTTTTGTAGCGCAGTATCATCCGCTGGATATACGGCTTTACCTTGGCTGGGTAGCGTGCGAATTAAATGATGAAACTGGGTTTGAATGGCATTTAAATCTGGAAAAATATCAGCGTGATCATATTCAAGATTGTTGAGTATTAACGTGCGAGGTAAGTAATGGACAAACTTGCTGCGTTTATCGAAAAACGCCGTATCGTATTCGTCGGCTTCGATAACAAAGAATGGCGTATCTGATGTGCGCGCCGACACACCAAAGTTTTGCACTATGCCACCAATCAAAAAGCCCGGGCGTAATCCTGCGTATTCGAGTAACCAAGCTAACATACTTGCAGTGGTCGTTTTGCCATGCGTACCGGCCACAGCCAACACCCATGACTGGCGTAATACATGTTCTTTTAACCATTCAGGGCCTGAAGTATAACGCATACCCTTTTCTAAAACATATTCAACGCACGGATTACCACGGCTCATGGCATTGCCGATGATCACCACATCAGGCTCAACATCGATGAGTTGCTTAGGGTCGTACCCTTGAGTTAGTTCAATTCCGAGTGATTCAAGTTGTGTACTCATCGGCGGGTAAACATTGAGATCTGAACCTGTGACTTTGTGCCCCAATGATTGAGCGATGGCTGCGATCCCGCCCATAAAGGTACCGCAAATCCCTAAAATATGTACGTGCATGATGTTAGCGTTCTTTATTATTTCATTGCCATTTAGATTAACATACTCAGCTTATTGGTGGCTGACTTTATTGTTGAATCTCATGCACCAGTATTATTCTTTATTTTAAAGTGGGTAGTGTGAGAACGTGCTCAAGGTTGTATCGTTCTTAAAATTTTTGTCGCGCTAAAGCACGACCTACGGTTAGTGGTGCGTGCCACGCAAAAGGGAGCGTTGTGGTAAAGGTTTGTCGCGCTAAAGCGCGACCTGCGATGCGGTAGCTGCCGACCACACGCCTTTTTCGATACCCTGTTGTACCATCAAAGTCAGCGCTTTTTCTATCGCTTGAGTTACACAAATGTGCATCGGTTCGTTATCGCTAAAACCCGCTTCGGCTTCAGCCAATCGTTTATAACTCACATAGCGGAAAAACCCTGCCCGAACCTCCATGGATAGCACTTTTTTACTACTCGCGACAGAAAGCAGCACTTGCCCGGTACGAACATCAACTGCGCGCATATAAATAGAGATAACATCCTCACGATAAAGCTCAGATGCACCTATGCCAAAATATTCCATCCCCAAACCGCCTGTGCGGATATTAGAGTCATAGCTGATGATCCCGCCTTCTAAAATAATCTTTGCGGTCATTAATGGTGGCAAAGCGCTTGTATCATTATCATCACTTGCTGCACGAATAATTTTGCGCTCAGTCAGCAAGTTTTGCAGCCCTTCACGTTCTACCGGAATAAACCAATCCGTTTCGTGTAGTGCCTGCATTAAAATCGAGTTAGCGCCTTGAGTCACCGCTGTTGAAAATGAACTCACATTATCTTGTGGTTTATATTGCCCTGTTTGGTCGCGAAATGAATAAACCGAGACAGGAATTCGCCCCTTAGGTGTGGGTAAATTTTTTAGTTCTGCAAAGGTTTCGGTATCGGTCAGCTCAATAGCCACACTTTGCGCCGGTGGCAACACACGTGACATACTAGAACAACCACTAAGTAGTAACAACAATACCAATAAAGTTACGCGGAGCATTTAGTATCCTCCACCAGCCGAAGCGGCAAACCTGGGTACTTCAAGAATGGTTTCTTCACCCGATGCTGTATTTGTTATTCTAACCGTAATGGTGTCGGGTGTACTGGTGATCACTTGGATTTGATAGTCGCCACTCATAAACGTCGCGTCTTGATCAAAAATACTGTCTTTGATGTCATCACCAAACGCTACATCCGTAATTTCTCTTACCAAACGGTTGAGATACGTACGCTCGAGTGATTCTTGAAACTTTTCATCATAGGTCTTTTCTATAATTGGCGCTCTGTGTTTATTTTGAGATTGCGCTTTACTCAATAACATATTGGCGTTTAACGGGTTACCACCAAATGCGGGGTTAATTGGTTTATATACCAGCTCCGTTGCTGCCACATGAGCACCGCTAAGTAGCATTAAACCAGCACACACGATTGTTGTTTTTATTGTTGCCATGTTACCACCCACTTGCTGCTAAATCTTCTGAGCCATTCTGTTGATATTGTTCTCTCGCCATCGCATCCATAATAGTAAAGATGGCAGTCTCAACTCGCTCATCAACAGAGCCACCTCTCCTTCCCATCGCTGTTGCGTAGACTGCGCGATTATTCATTAAAACTTCTAACCGAGTGCCTGCTCTTGGTAAAACCGTTTCTTTAACCGTGATATTAATTCCCGAGGTGTTAGGAACATCTCTCCAAAGCTGTGAAAATTGAAAGTAAAACTGATGACCAAATCGGCTAATACTCTGATCCATCACTAAACCATCAATTTCTACATCTTCTTGTGCACTCAGTGAAAATGTAGAAACGAGCATGGCGCTCAAGAATGTTATTATTCTTATCATTATTTGTTTACTCACGGCATAGAATATCTTTACTGACGAGATTCACATTGATATTTTGGTTAGCTGAATAGTACAAAATACGGGGGCTGGTGTTGCCCCCTGTCTAAATTGCTTAGCTATTACTTAGTTATTGCTGAGTGATAGTCGCAACGTTGTTGTCACCAACCTGAGTTACGGTAATGTTTTGACCACTACCTGTAATTCCACCTTGAACTAAGTTGCCATCACCAATTTGGCTTACTGTAAATGCATTATCATCACCGTTGATAATGAATGCTTCTGAGCCCATACCCATCACAAAGTTGTTGCTACCATTTTGTGTGATGTCTAACATATTACGGCTGCCTTCAAGCATTAAATCTATCGCGTTAAATTCGCCTGATTGCGCAATATCTACTTGGTTTGAACTGCTATCGAACACACTGCTCATCGTCACAACAACACCATTGCCAGTGCCACTTTGTGAGATATCAACGGCGTTGTCATTGCTTGCAAGGCTAACGTCTGGGTAAGATGATTGCACTACCACCTCGTTTTCATCACCCGTTTGGGTAACATCAACATCATTATCACTACCATTGAAATTCGCAACATGTGCGATGTTCGCATTACCTACTTGAGTCGCTGAAAACTCATTGTTTTCACCAGCAACGCCAAGGTACATCTCGTTGCCATTGCCAATTTGCATCGCGGTAAATTCGTTATTATCACCAACAACGTCAGCTTGAACTTTGTTCTCATCACCACGCTGTTCAGCCGTCACTTCATTATCACTACCAACTAATAAATCTGACGCAAAGGTGTTAGTTGAGCCTTCCTGATCGATACTAAGCTCGTTATTGTCTCCAGTAATTTCAAATACGTTAACCGTATTGCTATCACCTTCCGACTGCTCAATCTCAATTTGGTTGTCATCTCCAATCACTGTCTCTACGGCGATAACATTGAAATTGCCGCTTTGGCTCGATTCAATTTCGTTTTCATTACCCTGTAGACTAACCACTTTATATTGGTTATACACACCATCTTGGTCCAAAGTAATTTGGTTCATATCACCTTGTACAGACTCAAGTGTGGCTTCGTTCCACATACCTGATTGTGTCGCTGATACCTCGTTTTGGCTACCTTGCATATTTAGGTTGTAGAACCATTGACCGCCAGAACCTTGAGATACCGTAATAGTATTTTGATCGCCATTAATGATATTGATGGCTTCGTTGTTAATCCCAAGGATCCCGCTACCTGACTGCTGAATGTCAATCGCGTTATCGTCGCCAGTAACTTCCGTTAATGCGCCGTTAGATTCACCATCTTGGCTATATACTTGGTTATTGTTGTTACCAGTTGTTGTTATAATAGCGACGTTACCAGTACCATTTTGATCGGCTTCTGTAATGTTGTTGTCGCCAACCGTAGTCACATCTGTCAGATTAGATGTTCCCAGTTGCACAGAAGCTAACTCGTTGCCACCTTGACTACCTGAAGTTTGTGAAAGCTTAAGCTCATTACTTGTTCCACTTACACGTTCTACTTGTGAAAGTGCAGAAGTTGAAAGTGGTTTATTATCTGATTTTGCCTCAGCATGTGCTGTAATAGAATGTGTTAGCGCAAGTGCGATAGCGCAACTCACGATTGATTTTGAAAACTTCACACTGTTCTCCTTAGAGATTTATTATATTATTTTTCAATTAAGTGCTTAGTGCAGGCTTTGAGCTGTTGCCGAACTCAGCCAACTGCAACCTTTCACTTAACTAACGTCCTGTTATGACTCATTACTCTTGAGTCGCTCCCACCTGTGCCAGTTACCAGAGTGTTACATTTTTAATGAAAAACGTAATCTATATCAAAGTCAGCAAATCAATATGATGAAATAATATATTTTATTACGTCTAGTCATCTTTAACTCTAAGATGGGAACAACCGAAGATAAATAAGAAGATTTTATGAAAAAAATATCCTTTAACTTTCATTACGATACAAAGCTAAACTTACACAAAATTACGAACAAAAAATGGAGATACAAAAAAAGTATGATTAAAGTTCAAACGCACCCATTTACATACATCCCATAAAAAAGAACCAAATAATTCATTCCGAAACCTCCTACCCAGTAAAAAATCCTGATTTTATTAATTAACGCTTTTTTTACATTGCACTGCTGAATATCTGCGTCTAGGTTTTAAGGCGTTGCCAAAAAGACCACAGCCACTACCAGAAAAATTACCAACTCAAAAATCGTGTATCGATGGATACGCTTGAAATTAAAAAGGTTATTAATATGAGATCTAAACTTTCTGCATTGTCTTTGGCTTTGCTACCAGCACTTGCTTTCACGGCTCAAGCGGCAGTTCAAATTGAAACAACAACCGCGACTGCAGACGACAGCATCCTAGTTGTATTTAAAGAAAATACCTCTGCAGCACTTCGTGCAAATGCAAGAAACCTAGTAAAAGCAAAAATGGCAGATTTAAATGCTGACGGTGTTGATGATAAATACCGTCATGTTTTGAAAGGTCGTTTAGCAAACTTTAAGCTAGATAGCATTACAGCAAAACAAGCGATTGAAAAACTGGCTAATCATCCAGCGGTTGCATATGTTGAGCCTGACTATCAAGTAAAAGCACTTGGCATTCCCGATGACAGTCGTTTTGACGAATTGTGGGGTATGCACAACACAGGTCAAACTGGTGGTACAGCAGATGCCGACATTGACGCTCCTGAAGCGTGGGATATTACGGTTGGCTCACGTGATGTTATCGTCGGTGTGATCGATACCGGTGTTGATTATACTCACCCAGATCTAGCCGCAAATGCATGGTACAACCCGGGTGAAATAGCTGGGGATGGTATTGATAACGACGGTAACGGTTATATTGATGACGTTCACGGTATTAACGCGATTACTGGTAGTGGCGATCCGATGGATGACCAAGGCCACGGTACGCACGTTTCGGGTACTATCGGTGCTTCAGGCAACGATGCAACGGGCGTTGCTGGTGTAAACCATGAGGTGTCTATCGTAGGCTGTAAATTCCTCGATGCATCAGGCTCAGGCTCAACCTCAGATGCGATTGAGTGTATTGACTATATGGTTGCGCTTAAAAACGCGGGTCATAACGTTCGTGTTACTAATAATAGTTGGGGTGGCGGCGGCTTCAGCCAAGCACTTTCTGATGCAATCACAGCCAGTGAAAATGCGGATATCTTATTTGTTGCCGCAGCTGGTAACAGTGCGGTAGATAACGACGTAAACCCTCACTATCCTTCAAGCTATGAACACGACAGCGTATTCTCTATTGCAAGTACAACACATACCGATGCGATGTCTTCATTTTCTCAATGGGGTTTAACGTCTGTTGACATGGGCGCACCAGGTAGCGCAATTTTATCTACCGTTCCAGGTGGTGGTTATTCAAGTTACTCAGGTACTTCAATGGCGACACCTCACGTTGCAGGTGCTGCTGCTCTGGTACTTTCTATCAATCCTACACTAAGTGCTATCGAGCTTAAAAACCTACTGATGCAAAGTGGTGATGTTAATGCTGACCTTACAGATAAAACAGTATCTGGTAAGCGCTTAAATGTGAATCAAGCAGTAATCGATGCAGACCCAGAGCCTGGCTTTAGAGTGTCAGCTCGTCCTGCTAATCAGGAAATCACGGCGGGCGATACTGCAACATACGAATTTACTTTTGCTTCGGTCGCTGACTGGCAGGGTACCATAGACTTGTCTGTTACCTCACCAATTGCTGGTGCGACATTGTCCGCGACTACCGCAATGCCTGGCGATACTGTAACACTTTCAGTACCAACTACGGCTTCGACTCAATGGGGCGAATATAGCTTTACACTCAATGCAACATCAGGTGAACTTGCAGATCAAGAGCAGGTAGGACTATATGTATTACCTCAAGGGTTAAGCGATTTCAGCTATGAAAATACTACCGCGGTAGACATCCCTGATAACGATGCTTCTGGTATTACTTCTGTGATCACTGTAGCTGATACGGTTACTGTGTTTGATAGTAATACCCTAGTGGATATTACACACACCTACATTGGCGACTTAATTGTTACACTTACCTCTCCAGCTGGAACAGTAGCAACACTGCATAACCGTCAAGGTGGTGCCGCAGACGACATTAACCAAACCTTTAACTCAGCTGCATTTAATGGTGAAGTTGCAACAGGTGATTGGACATTGTCTGTCTCAGATAATGCAGGTATCGATACTGGAACATTGAACAGTTGGACTCTGAACCTAACAGGCCTTGGTGAAACATCTCCTCAACCTCCAGTTGCGGGCTTCAGTTTTGCAGCTTCAGGCTTAGCCGTGACATTCACTGATGAGAGCCGCGACCCGAACGATGACATCGTTAGTTGGGCATGGGACTTTGGTGATGGCAGCATCAGTACTGACGCAAGCCCGATCCATGAGTTTGCAGCATCTGGTGAGTACAGCGTTTCTCTGACTGTTACTGATAGTGAAGGCAACAGCCACACAACAACCCAATCTGTTATTGTTAGTACTGATGAAATTGAGCTATCGCTAGTTCGCGCAAATAAGTCTCGCTTAGGCTTTATCCGCGTAGAACTTTCATGGCAAGGCAGCAGTGCAGATGAAGTAACGATTTACCGTGATGGACAAGCGATTGAATCTGTCTCAAATACTGGTAAATTCAGAGACTTCTCTCGTGATTTAGAAGCTACCAGCTACACGTATAAAGTGTGTCAATCTAGTGAAATCTGTTCAAATGAAATCACAGTGAACTTTTAATCACTCTATCCCCAAAAAATAATCTAAGCCCCGGAAGGGGCTTTTTTGGGCCATAAGATATTGCCACATAGGCTTATTTTAATACCTAGAAACCCAATAACACGTCATACAACACCTGACTACCCAACCGTTATAACCACTTCAACTCGAAGTACTAACCACATAAGTCCTTTAAATAAGCGGATAAATATGGATTTATACCAATTCTCTTAATTAAATTATCTATTTTGAGGCGAGAAAATATTGTCGATAATACCGCTACCGCGTCCTGCTATCGCCAAGGTACCTACATCCATGTAAACAAGAGAAAAGCTTGCTATTCAGTTGTTCTAAATAAGAAATTTTTAACGCAGACAGCGTCAGTTTTGCTCCGTCAAATTGAACAAGTATTAAGATTAATTGGTATTATATACTTGCAACAGAAAGAACTAATAATCATTCGTTATTACATCGCGATGGAATATCATTCGCTAGAGTTAAAAACCAAACTTCAATTACCAACCGTACATATTGCAACATAAATTTGTTTGCAACTTAGCTTATAATGGTTAAAATTGCGGGCTATGTCGAAAAAAGGCAGCAAGAATTAAACCGGAGATGATATGAAAGCAGTGATTCCTGTGGCAGGTTTGGGAACTAGGATGCTACCAATGACCAAAGCAATTCCAAAAGAAATGCTGCCTTTGGTAGATAAACCTCTGATTCAGTACATAGTCAAAGAGTGCGTTGCAGCAGGTATCAAAGAAATCGTATTAGTGACTCACTCGTCCAAAAATGCAATTGAAAACCATTTTGATACTAGCTTTGAGCTGGAAGCTACATTGGAAAAGCGCGTAAAACGCAAGCTATTGGATGAAGTACGCTCAATTTGTCCTGACGACGTCACTATTATGCATGTTCGTCAGGGTGAAGCTAAGGGCCTTGGACATGCTGTGTTATGTGCGCAGCCCATTGTTGGTGACAATGACTTTGTTGTTGTATTACCTGACGTAGTTTTAGACGAATATTCTGCGGATCAAAGTAAAGAAAACCTTGCTGCAATGCTTTCTCGTTTTAACCAAACCAAAACTAGCCAAATTATGCTAGAACCGGTTCCACAGCAGGACGTATGTAAGTACGGTATCGCTGATGTTAATGGCATTCAACTTAGCGCTGGCGAGAGTAGCGCGATAAAGCATATGATCGAAAAGCCAAGCATTGAAGAGGCTCCTTCTAACCTAGCAGTGGTTGGTCGCTATGTACTTTCTAAAAATATTTGGCCCCTATTAAGGAAAACACCTGTCGGTGCCGGTGGCGAGATCCAGTTAACAGATGCAATCGATATGTTGATGGAAAAAGAAACCGTTGAAGCTTTTCATATGAGTGGACGCTCACATGACTGCGGAGATAAGCTGGGTTATCTTAAAGCTATCGTTGAATATGCTATTCGTGACGAGCAGTTAGGTGAAGAATTTTCACAATTCTTAAAACGCTTTCATCAATTAAGCCTAGCTTCTTAGTTTGTCGCGGGATAAACCCGCTGCTACCGGTTTGCACATTCGTCGCAGCGACTTCAGGTCGCGACTCTTTTATGGCTTTAGGTCGCGACGCTTTTAAGATTTAATATCACGACTCACACCAACCTTGGTCGCGGGATAAACCCGCTGCTACCGGTTTGCACATTCGTCGCAGCGACTTTAAGTCGCGACTCTCTTATGGCTTTAGGTCGCGACGCTTGTAAGATTTGATATCACGACTTACACCAACCTTAGTCGCGGGATAAACCCGCTGCTACCGGTTTGCACATTCGTCGCAGCGACTTTAGGTCGCGACTCTTTTATGGCTTTAGGTCGCGACGCTTGTAAGATTTGATATCACGACTTACACCAACCTTGGTCGCGGGATAAACCCGCTGCTACCGGTTTTTGCACATTCGTCGCAGCGACTTTAGGTCGCGACTCTTTTTATGACTTCACGTCGCGACGCTTTTAAGATTTAATATCACGACTCACACCAACCCTGGTCGCGGGATAAACCCGCTGCTACCGGTTTGCACATTCGTAGCAGCGACTTTAGGTCGCGACTCTTTTATGACTTTAAGTCGCGACACTTGTAATGACTTTCAATCACCTTAATAAATCACACCCATATACAAAACCAATATGGATATTCACATACCCGCGTAACAAGGTTAGCCCTTATTGGGTTCTGAATTATATACCTCGCTTGCTCTTTTAAATCATCTTCGCTTCGAATCAAGTGTTCATAATAACCTTTTTGCCATAAGCTAAAGACACCAAATGAGCGTAAACGAGTCGTAATTCGACCCTTTACGGCGCGAATTGCATCTGACAAGCTAAGGGAGCCATTTAGCTGTATGATTAAGTGCAGATGATCAGGCATTAAAACGAAAGCAATAACTTTAAAAAGGCGTTCCTTTTCGCAAGCCATGATTGTCTTAGCGGCCTCAGCACAAATCGAAAAGGAGTTAAAGTACGACTTTCTATCTTTGCACGTGACGGTAATTGCATAGAACTGATTTACGAGTGAGACCCGCTTATTCCTCAAGTTTTGACTTTTGTACATGTTATATCCTTATAGCTCTACGTACATAAAGAATAGAGCAGATTTGAAAGAGAGCAAACTTGAAAAGTATATTGGAATCAACCTTGGTCGCGGGATAAACCCGCTGCTACCGGTTTGCACATTCGTCGCAGCGACTTTAGGTCGCGACTCTTTTTATGACTTCACGTCGCGACGCTTTTAAGATTTAATATCACGACTCACACCAACCTTGGTCGCGGGATAAACCCGCTGCTACCGGTTTGCACATTCGTAGCAGCGACTTTAAGTCGCGACTCTTCTATAGCTTAGGGTCGCGGGATAAACCCGCTGCTACCGGTTTGCACATTCGTAGCAACGACTTTAGGTCGCGACTCTTTTATGACTTTAGGTCGCGACTCTTGTAAGATTTGATATCACGACTCACACCAACCTTGGTCGCGGGATAAACCCGCTGCTACCGGTTTTTGCACATTCGTAGCAGCGACTTTAAGTCGCGACTCTTCTATAGCTTAGGGTCGCGGGATAAACCCGCTGCTACCGGTTTGCACATGCGTAGCAGCGACTTTAGGTCGCGACGCTTTTATGGCTTTAGGTCTCGACTTCTTTAACGATTTTATGCTGAGATTTACAACCTTTGACGCGGAGTACCCCGTTTCTACCGATACACCTCACTTTTTTCAATCACTTCAATATCATACCCATCAGGATCTTTGATAAAAAAGAACCTTGCTACCAATACATCGTGATTATAAAAGTCCTTGACTGCTTGAGGATTGTAGTTACTTTTTTGGGCTTTATCGTAAATTACTTCCAAATTATCTACAGCAAATGCAAGATGCCCATAGCCATTACCGATGGTATAATCCGTAGCCTCATGATTCCAAGTCAGCTCTAATTCAAAGGACGTTTCTTCATTGCCAAGATAGATAAGAGAAAAGCCACTAAAATCTAGTCGTCGCTTCACTGTCAATGCAAATACATCATGATAAAATTTAGTTGAACGATCAGCATCTTTCACTCTGATCATTGAATGGATCATTTTTGCCATTACTTTACCTATGGAATTTATATGTGTGAGCTCTACGCATCAACCCCCCCTCACTGCTACGAAGTAGATAAGCGATCTATCCGAATTCAAGGTGCTGTTACTAGCCTTGCTTTAGAGAACGAAATTTGGCACCTGCTAGAAAACATAGCTAAGAATGAACAGCTTACTTTAGCTGAGTTTATTTCAACTCTTTATCAAGAAGTAATTGAACGCCATGGTGAGATTAAAAACTTGGCGTCAATGTTGCGTATTACCTGCTTAACTTACCTTGCAAATAATAAAGCAAACGATCTACACAGTGGTAGTAGCTGAATACTACACTTTACTGTCGCTCTAAAAAGCGTTGCCATGTAATATTCGGATTGATAACTCGGATTGGTGAAATGACCTGCTTCAGTAAGCAAAGAGGAGGACGTTTCACTTCATGGCCATCTTGCTTGAGACCCAGCAAGTATTGGAAGCTGCTTTTTGTACCGAGCTGTATAGCTGAAATTCTAACTTGCTGCTCAAAATTCAAACGCAGGCTGCTGATCGCAGTTTTCATGCCTTGCTGGTCAACATTAGGTAGACCACACTTCTGCAAGTACCCTTGCCTTTCCCCTTCACCAGAAAACCAAATTCTGACTTTCTCACTGTAGCGCCCAGTCTTAGCTGGTAAATCAAATAGTATGCGATGATGAGCTTGTTGTTTGACTAGTGCTAAATACTGCTCTAACCCGCTTTGCCATAAAGCAGAATGGATGGGCACAATACGTGGTTGAATTTTACCGTGAGTATTAAAATGAAACACATGAACATGATCTTCATAATGAATATCATCAAGTGTAAGAGAACCAATTTCATCACTGTAAGCCCCCGTATAATAGCTCAGCAAAGGTAACCAAAAATGCCAATGCTTGGGTTGCTCACGCTTCAACTTTTCATCCGAGTATATATAGCCATTGAACAAAGTATGAAGTTCCATAGAGGAAAACGCTCTTCGGCCTAAATGAGATTTCATACTGTAGTCAACGTATTGAGTATACTAAAGATCTCAAGTTTAACGGTTTTTAGTCTTTTTCGGAAGTTTGATAGTTACCTTCTCCTCAAAGCAGCCTGTTTATCCCGCGACAAGCGCGTAAAGAAAAGACTCGTGGCATAAAATAATAAAAAAGACTCGCGACCTAAAGCCATAAAAGAGTCGCGACCTAAAGCCATAAAAGAGTCGCGACCTAAAGTCGCTGCTACGCCAAGTTTGTAGCAGCGGGTTTATCCCGCGACAAGCGCGTAAAGAAAAGAGCTGTGGCATAAAATAATAAAAAAGAGTCGTGACCTAAAGCCATAAAAGAGTCGCGGCCTAAAGTCGCTGCTACGCCAAGTTTGTAGCTTCGGGTTTATCCTGCGATAAGCGCGTAAGGAAAAGAGTTGTGGCATAAAATAATAAAAAAGACTCGCGACCTAAAGCCATAAAAGAGTCGCGACCTAAAGTCGCTGCTACGCCAAGTTTGTAGCAGCGGGTTTATCCCGCGACAAGCGCGTAAAGAGAAGAATTGTGGCATAAAGTCATAATAAAGAGTCGCGACCTAAAGCCATAAAAGAGTCGCGACCTAAAGTCGCTGCTACGCCAAGTTTGTAGCAGCGGGTTTATCCCGCGAAAAAAGTGATAACGAGTAATACCTACATGTATATATTTAATTGAGAAAAGAAAAAAGCCGCGTCTCCGCGGCTTAACTGATTGGACTAATCATTCTTTTCTTAGCTACCCGTTACTGTGTCACAAGCAACTGAAACATCGATGGTCTCATCTGTTCCATCAGGCGTAATAGACGTTGTGAATGGTGCCGAAATTCGAGGATCTACGCTAACAGCATATGATGCGATATCACCATTAAGTGCAGAAAGTGCAAAAGTACCGTCGCCATTATTCGCTGCTGTGCGGAATGGCTTAGTAGTACTAGCTCTATACTTTACAATCGCACCTGGAATAACTTCTGTTACCGTTGTATCGTTAGAACAAACTGCTCTAACAGTTACATTTTCATTAACTGTGGTTTGAATTGGATTTGCTAGCGCGATCGAAATTGGGCCATCACATACCGGAACTTCAGCATTCGTTGCAGAAGCATTCCCCCACACGTTACCTGCTGCGTCACGAATGACTACACGTGCTGATGCCGTTGAACTAATACCGTAACGAGCTGAAGTGCTTGCAGAAACGACTGTTTTTGACGTACTACCACCTCGTAAATAACTTGATACGCTTGCATCTGCTGAAGTCATACTCACATATAGACCTGAGCTCGGAACAGTATCACCAGTCACATTAACAGTAATACCTTGCGTACAGATTGGAACTGAACGAGACAATGTAAAGAACGTAAGGTGGTCGGTTTTGAAAGATGCTTTATAAGCAGTACCTTCAGCATTTAACGCACCAACAGTTGCTTTATTCGTTTCTGACTGCCATTTACCTGTATCTTCATTATTCGAAGAAACATCAAACAGGTCTCCCGTTTGAATTGTTCTATCACCAGATGGTGCTAAGGTTGCGACAGGAAGTGAAACAGAAACATCAATCTCTTGACTAAATTGCTTGATCTTAGTTCCATTGTTATCTTGCATAACGATATTGCTTACACCAACTGGCTTTTTAACGCTGGTTGTACTACCTGCACTCAATCCCGCTGGCAAAACAGCGGAGATCTTGCTGGATGTAGGATCCGCAGAGCCAACAGTTAATGAAACAGAAGTACCTGTAACTGCATTACCGTTTGCATCTCTTAATTGCACGCCGGCTGGAATAGTGACATCAGAGCCCGCATTACCTTTTGCTGCCGCAGCAGTAACAGCAGATGCAGTTGTTGCGTTAGCCACACTTTCAGAAACGCTTGCTTCAACAACTTCATCACCGCTTTTTGACACAAGCGCCAATTCAGCTTCTAAAGTTGCCTCTGAGTCTTCGTTACTTAAATCAATTTCAAAGCTTTTTGAAAAATAGCCGTCAGCAGTTACAACCGCAGTTACGATCCCAACGTCTGCACCTTCTTTTACAGTAAAGGTGTAGCTACCATCTTCTGTTGCAATCTGTGTTATTGCATCACCATTGACATTAACCAAGTTTGAGGCAGGCTCTCCATCCTCAAAAAAGGCAATTGTTGCCGGTGCAACGATATCAACAGTATCAATATCAACTACGTTACCGCTTACAGCAAATGCTAGAGCGGCTGGCGTTTCTGGCGCCACAATCACAGGATCTGTTGGTTCTGGCGGCTTAACAACTACATTATCATCATCATCGCTAAAACAGCCAGATAATGCTAGAGCTGAAGCTACAGACAAAGCGAGTAAAGATTTTTTGTTCGAAATCATGATTGGTCCTTGTTCCCTTTTTTGAAAGCGCCAGGCGGCACCGTCGCGCGTTTTAATACATCGAAGTTTAAATATAGAGAAGGTTTTAAGATTGTCCAGCTTGATAGTATAAGTTTTTAATAATTTTTAAAGATTTTCGTATACAAAGTTACTTCAAGTCCCTTTAATAGAAGCAAGTGTATAACAACCGTAATATTACTTTAATAATATTTATGACGTCCAAACTTTGCTAAGTGTACTTATGTTAGGATGTTTGTAACTTTTTTGACAACAAAAAAAGCCGCTATTCAGCGGCTTTTTTAAGGCTTAATAACAGACGTTATTAAGAACCAGTTACTGTCTCACAAGCCATTTTTAGCTCTTGGTCTGCAACTTCAGCACCCGCTTCAAAAGTAAACGATGTAGCTTGGCCTTCTGCAACTTCTAGTGATAATGGATCAATGCTCACAGTGTACGTCTCGCCAACAACTAGGTTATTTAACGAATATGTACCTTCAGCATTTGCAGCAAGGTATGTTGCTTTGTCAGCACGACGGTAAGTAATCACTGAGTTTTGTACTGGAACAGAAACCGACTCATCATTAGAACAAACACCCGTTAAGTCAAATGATGCTGTTGTGTACTCAACCGCTGGCGCTTCTAACGTTGCTGCAACAGCTTCACCACATACAGCTACTTCATTTTCAGTATCAAACCAAACTGTACCTTCAGCATCACGAAGTACAATACGCGCTGTCGCGTCTGCACTTACGTTATTTTTACCCGCGTTTTCCGCAGTGTAAATAACTTTAGAAGTTGCTCCTGAAGCAATGAACTTAGTTGCATTGATATCAGATGATTGCACATCAACAAATAAGCCGCCTGCAGGTACATCACCAGTGATGTTTACAGAAACATCATTATTACATACAGCAACTTCATCAGTTGCGGTGAAGAATGTAAGGTGATCGGTCATAAACGAAGCTTTGTACGCAGTTCCAGCTTCGTTTAAAGCGCCAACAGTAACTTCATTATTAGTCTCTTTAGTCCAAACGCCTGTATCTTCGTTATGAGATGAAAGACCTAATACATCACCAGTTTCAACAGCGCGGCCTTCAGATGCTAGTACAGTATCTTTTGGAATAGAGATTGAGATAGAGATTGGGTCGCTGAACTTTTTGATCTTAACGCCATTCTCATCAGTCATTGTTACGTTAGCAACACCAACTGGAGCTGCTAAAGTCGCAGCGCTATCTGCATTCAGCCCTTCAGGAAGCACTGCACCGGCAGCTGAAGATGTAGGATCTGCAGAACCAACGTTTAGTGATACTTTTGTACCAGTGATAGCTTCACCATTTGCGTCACGAAGTACAACGCCAGCAGGAATTACCACGTTAGCACCAGCTTTGCCTTTAGCTGCTGTTGCTGTGATTGCAGCGTCTACAACACCGCCTTCAACTTCAGTTTCTACAACTTCTTCAACAGTTGAATCTGTATTTTTAGAAACAAGTGCTAGTTGAACTGCAACTTCAGCAACATCTTCTTCCGTAGTTAGATCAATGTTGAAGCTCTTTGAGAAGTAACCGTTCGCTGTAACAACGGCTGTTACTTGAGAAAGCTCAGCACCTTCTTTAACAGTAAATACAAAATTACCAGCATCACCAGTTTCAACTGTTGCAGTTACTTCGCCTTTGGTATTTACGATGTTTTCAGAAGCTTCACCATTTTCTAGGAATGCGATTGTTGCAGGAACAACGTTAGTGCTGTTTTTATCAACAACGCTACCATTCACAACTAGAGAAAGAGCATTAGGAGCATCAGGTGCTACTACTACAGGATCTGTAGGCTCTGGTGGTGGAGTTGTTGTGTTATTGTCATCGTCGCTGAAACAGCCTGAAAGCGTCAACGCAGATGCGACTGACAGCGCAAGAAGAGATTTTTTGTTTGCAATCATGATTAGTCCTTGTTTTCTTTTTTATTAACAACGCCACGTTAGCGTGTTAACACACAAAAAAAGCTTCATTGCTAGCAATGAAAGCTTTAAATTAAAAATTTGTATGGTAGACAGGGACTAAGTCACTCCCTGACCCGATTCAACGCGAGCTTTGTAGTCAAAACTATGACCAAGATAGAAACAGCCCACGATGACCCCGCTAATTTATCACAGTAAAGCGTTAGATCCAACCGCTTGATTTAGTTTGAAAGTAGGATACCGTTGGTACACTAAATACACAATGAATGAAGTTAAATTTATCGTAAATAATTGCAACATAATGGTTGTTTATTAACGAGGTATAAATTGTAAATGTGTAGCGATAGCTTCAGTGCAGCTATCGTCACGAGATAAAATAAAAAAGAGAATCGCGATCCGTAACCGGGATTTATCCCGTAATAAGAGCGTCGCGACATAAAGTCGCTGCTACGAATACATAACCCCGCGACAAGGTTCCAAACTCCAACCTCGTGGCAGCGGGTTTATCCCGCGACAGCAGCACCAAAACACCGACCCCATAGCAGCGGATTTACCCCGCGACAGCAGCAACGAAACGCCACACCCGTAGCAGCGGGTTTATCCCGCGACAGCAGCACCGAAACGCCACACCCGTAGCAGCGGGCTTATCCCGCGACAGCAGCAACGAAACGCCACACCCGTAGCAGCGGGTTTATCCCGCGACCGCAGCACCGAAACACCACACCTAAAGCTGCGGATTTACCCCGAGATAACAGCATCGCGACATAAAGTCGCTGCTACGAATACATAACCCCGCGACAAGCACTCCAACCTCGTTGCTGCGGGTTTATCCCGCAACAGCAGCACCGAAACACCACACCTAAAGCTGCGGATTTACCCCGAGATAACAGCATCGCGACATAAAGTCGCTGCTACGAATACATAGCCTCGCGACAAGCACTCCAACCTCGTGGCAGCGGGTTTATCCCGCGACAGCAGCACCAAAACACCACACCCGTAGCAGCGGGTTTATCCCGCGACAGCAGCAACGAAACGCCACACCTAAAGCTGCGGGTTAACCCCGAACATAAAGTCTCTGCTACGAATACATAACCCCACGACAGCAGCACCGAAACACCGACCCCATAGCAGCAGGCTTACCGTGACCATCTCTTATTTATAGGTCAAATACACTTCTCTTAGTCGAGCCAAGTTACTATATACATAGCTGCTCGATAAACGACCTTGATTGAGGAATGTTTTATCAATATTAACCGGCGTATTAACTAAATGGCCTCGACCAATCGCAATGGCATTTGTTGATTCACCAATTCGCGTACTTGCAGCATGACGCCACGACTCATTTCCTTTAATTTGACCATAACGTGTTGGTGCCATGTCTTTTCTAGGTGTAAGTGGAATGCTAAAAGATATACCAGCGATTTGCACATCTGTATCTTGCGCAAATATGGACACGTAACTATCACCAAACCAAAAGCGCGTTTCTAGCTTAACGCCACTATCCTCATAAAAGAACTTACCTGCTGTAGCATGAAAACTAACATCTTGCTCAACCCAGTTATAACGATAAGACAAGGTTTGATAATCCTTATCTAAGTCATAATCATCGTACTCAAAGTATCCAAGCTCTGCTGAAAATTGATGACGACCATTGCCACTCAACCAAGTTGTTTCGTTCTTAATACCTGTGTAATCATTAAACTCTTTAAAAAAGCCGATATGTGTTTGGTTATAAATACCATAAGGCAGTGCAAATGTTTGATAGATAGTCGCTTGTGTTAAGCCACTTTGTTTAGCCAAACGACCAAATGCTTTTCCATCATCGTAGTCACTCGTATTCGCAACTTCGGTTTCGGCACTTAAATTAATACCACCGCCATACCACATTGGTACATCAACATCAGCTTTTAAGGCGAGTGAAAAATCATAAACTCCCAGCTCCGTTGCCAACCTTGAGTCCAGTGCAGGACCAACGGTTAATCTTGGTTTAAAGTACGCGCTATTTGCCTTTGGCATACCAACCCAAGACACACTACCAATTGGGTCCATTTCGCCTCGACGAATATCCATATCAGGTGTAGTGCCAGTATTTACGAACTCTCTATAATTATTAATGTGGCCTCGCAATGCTAACATTGGAATACCACGATTTAGCAATTGAACAGTAAACTGCGCGTTCGGCTCGTTCACATGTTCAGCAATACGACCTAATACTAAACCAATTGCATCTATGTCGTTGCGATTAAAAACATAGTTTTCAAAACTCACGACAACATGAGGGTCTCGATTGAAGCCAACACTTACCGACTCAAAGCCGTCTTCCAAGAGCGCCGCTTTTAAAGCGCGCGTTTGCATTGTTAGAGATTTTTTATATTCATCACGCTCTGTGACTTCTTTTTTCGCTTCAGGAAGAGGTTTACGGGCGAGACGGCGCTGCTCCTCATAATGAGCTTTAAATGCCGCTTCTCGCTTGGCGTCTGCGTCAAGCGTTGGCGCTGGAGCTGCTTCTAGTGGGTCATTTAATGTTGCCTGCTCAAACAAAGGCATGGAGAAGTTTACACCCCAAAAGGTGTCTTTTTCAGCGTGATCAGTATTACTGTAAAACTTACTGGTAAGCGTTAAAGTACCCACATCATAAATCCATGCTTTTGGTACTGTTAGACGCAAACCGGCATTAACCGCATCAGCATCATGTTCCACTTGCACAGCTAGCCAGTCTAGTGGCTGCCACTCAATACCCGCAAATGCGCCATCCATTTGCCCGGTTGCGCGATCGCTTACCGCAAAACCCGCTGAAAATCTAAAGTCGTTCCATTCACGAGAACCTGCCAAATAATAGGTTTCATAATTATTAGCGGCACCGCCAAGGTCTTTACCACCTACAGCTAAGTTAAACCACTCTTTAGGCACAAAAGGGAGTTGGTATTTTAAGTTAAATGAAAGGTCGCGAGTTTGATTTTCACCATTAGCTTTAGCAGTAAAAAGATTGTCGTGCATTGTATTAGAAGCAATCATACCGCTTACCTCTAAACCGTCAAACACACCCGCTGAGAAAATATAGTTGTGACCATCGAAGTAGCCATTGCCACTGTGATCAAGTTGGTTATTGTAACCAATATCTATACTTCCCTTTTCAAGTACCTCAGCAGTAGGGGTATTAAAAATACCAGTGTACCCCGCAAATGCAGTGTAGTTATTTATTTGGGTATCAGCTAAAACAGGTATGCTTGCAAGTGCAATGCTACCTGCAAGAATCGTATTTATTTTTGACATGTGCGCAGACCGATTTTTATTTTCAATTCTTGAATTAAATGTGGCAGAGCAAATTAACCAGCTCAGCCACCGTTATAAGTATTATGTAGACATCGTACAATGAAGTATAGAAAAACCCAACCTCGTAACAGCGGGTTTACCCCGAGATAAGCGCATCGCGACAACAGCACCGAAACACCACACCCGTAGCAGCGGGTTTACCCCGAGATAAAAGCGTCGCGACAGCAGCATCGAAACACCACCCGTAGCAGCGGGTTTATCCCGCGACAACAGCACCAAAACACCACCCGTAGCAACGGGTTTACCCCGAGATAAGAGCATCGCGACATAAAGTCGCTGCTACGAATACATAACTCCGCGATAAGATCGTTACACGTTTCTTAAATTAACCACTTTCTGCTCGGACTCACGTTGCGCTTCAAGCACTTGGCGTTTTTCATTCCACACCAAATCACAAATACCGTCTGTAGGATTAAAGCCTGTAGGCGCCTCTAGCAACAATTTACGAATAAGCTCATGATCAAAATTATGACAAGCCGTGTCCATTGCACTCATAAAAGACTCTAGCTCTGCCATTGGTAGTTTTACCTCATTGGCCGTCATGATCCGTGGATGAGAGGTTTCTTCTACATTGTCACCAATCAATAACTCTTCATATAACTTTTCACCTGGGCGCAATCCAGTGCATTCAATTTCAATATCGCCATGAGGGTTTGACTCTGATTTAACTTCTAAGCCAGAAAGATGCACCATTTTGGTCGCTAAGTCTTTGATCTTAACAGATTCACCCATATCTAACACAAATACGTCCCCCCCCTTCCCCATAGCACCCGCTTGAATAACTAACTGCGCAGCTTCTGGTATGGTCATAAAAAACCGGGTGATATCTTTATGCGTTAAGGTAATTGGTCCACCTTCTTTAATCTGCTTACGGAATAGAGGCACAACTGAACCACTAGAACCAAGCACATTACCAAAACGTACCATGCAAAAACGGGTATTTTTAGACGTTACTTTACTTTCAGCCAAGGCTTGTAACACTAACTCTGCCATACGCTTGGTTGCACCCATCACATTGGTAGGGCGCACCGCTTTATCTGTAGAGATTAATACAAAGGTCTCTACTCCTGCGTTAATAGCGGCTTTAGCCGTGTAATAAGTACCAAATACATTATTACGAACACCCTCAACAACATTTTGCTCTACAAGCGGTACATGCTTGTAGGCTGCGGCATGGTAGACAGTTTGCACCCCAAAGGCTTTCATGCAAGTTTCAATACGATTGATACGTTGCACTGACCCCATCACTGGTACTATTTCCAATGATACGCCTTTATTCAATGCAAGCTGATTCAGCTCCTTTTCAATGCTATATAAACCAAACTCAGACACCTCAAAAAGCACCAGCTTTTTAGGTCCATTTAATATAATTTGCCTGCATAGTTCAGAACCTATAGAACCGCCTGCACCGGTTACCATAATGACTTTATCTTTTATATTTGCAGCCATCAGCTCTGCTTGTGGCGCTACTGGGTCTCTGCCCAATAAGTCTTCAATTTCGACTTCTTTTATCTCATTAAGCTGCGCTTTACCGTCAATAACGTCTGCCATACCTGGCACCGTCATCACCTCGAGCGGCAGTTTTTCTAACTTCGTGAGTATTTCTTTACGGCGTGAGCGCGATACGCTTGGTAATGCAAGCAAAACCTTATTTACTCGCTTTTTATCTATCAAATTATAGATTTCGTCAAAGGCAACAACGGGGATCCCTTGGATAATAGCATTATGTTTGGTAGCGTCATCGTCTAAGTACGCCGTAACATAATAGTCAGGCCCTGTTGCTAGCGCAGTAGCTAACTGCCGGCCTGCATCTCCAGCGCCATAAATAACCACTGGGGTTTTAGTAAATGAGGTTAATCGCCAAATAAGTGCTCTTACCAAAATACGCGATCCCCCCACTGAAAGTATCATCAACCACGCATAAATAAAGGGCATAGTACGAGGAATGGCGGTTTGCGTAAAAAATGAAGACAACACTAAAATCACGGTACTAATAACTGTACCAAGTACAACAGCACCTACGGCATTTGCCCCAACGTAACGGAGCACAGCGCGATACAAACCAAGTTTTACAAATATCACCAAGCTAATGGGGAGTAATAACGCGAGGATTAACCAGTTATTAAAATTAGCCAGTGGTGCTAGGCTATCAAGGCGAACAATAAGCGCTAACCAAAAGGCTGAGACTATAAAAACTGAATCTAATACGAGCGTGAGAAGTCGTTTTTGGCTACGAGAAGCGCCAAGTAAGGCGCGAAACCAACTATCCATTGTGTTCCCTTTTTATTCCAATCCGAATTAAAACCGCAGACGAACTAAAGCATAGTACATGTTGCAGTATACACAAAAGTAGCAAAAATGTATGAGGAAAATATGGAGGATGCGTGCGCACCCTTCCTATTTATAGTGATGCTTTGTGAAGTACTTGCTTTACTACCTCACAAGTTTTGCTGATTTCTTCAGTGGTAAGCGTTGGGTGTACCAAAAACATTAAAGATGTTTCACCTAACTCTACTGCATTCGTTAAACGCTCTTTTGGTCGCCAAGGCGTACTATCAAAGGCTTTTTCTAGGTAAACTTCTGAGCAGCTACCTTGAAAACAAGGCACGCCAAGCGTGTTGATTTCGTCGACTATGCGATCTCTTGTCCAACCTTCCCTAAGCGCCGCAGAGTTTACAAACAAATAATGTTTATACTCTGCATGCTCAATATAATCCGGCACGCGCACTGTACGTACCACATTAAATGCTTTTGCAACTTGATCTATTGCCTGAGCATTGCTTTGCCTTTTAGCCGTCCAGTCTGACATACGAGTAAGTTGAATACGCCCAATCACTGCTTGCATTTCTGTCATACGCCAATTAGTGCCAAAACTCTCATGCAACCAGCGAAATCCAGGAGGGTGTTCACGATTGTAAATGGCATCAAAGCTTTTACCGTGGTCTTTATAACTCCACATTTTTGACCATAGGTCTTTGGAGTTTGTAGTAACCATTCCACCTTCACCACCAGTGGTCATAATTTTATCTTGGCAAAATGACCAAGCACCTATATGACCTATAGTACCAACCGAACGCCCCTTATACTTAGCACCATGTGCCTGAGCACAGTCTTCTATAACATAGAAGCCATGCTCTTTACTGAGGGCCATGATTGCATCCATTTCAGCAGGCATCCCAGCTAAATGCACCACAATAACTGCTTTTGTTTGCGGTGTTAAAACCGCTTTAATAGACTCTGCAGTAATAGCTTGGCTATTTAAGTCAACGTCGGCAAATACAGGTGCAGCTCCCGCTGTAACAATACTACTTGCAGAAGCTAAGAAAGTACGAGGAGTAGTGATAACCTCGTCTCCTTCGCCAACGTTCAATGCTTTCAATGCAATATCTAACGCTAATGTGCCATTACCAAGTGCAATCGCATATTCAGCACCAGTCCAAGCTGCAAACTCTTTTTCAAATTCACGCCCTTCTGTACCTGTCCAGTAATTCACTTTGTTAGAAAGTACAACTTTACTTACTGCGTCTGCTTCTTGCTGAGTAAAGCTAGGCCAAGGGGAAAACGGGGAATTTAACATTTTAATCCTTCACAACTTTAGCAGGGTTACCATATGCTGTAACACCTGCTGGAACATTTTGTACAACAACAGAACCGGCACCAATAATCGCTAGTTCTCCAACTTCAATCAACTGTTTAAAAGAGCTCCCAATACCTACCCACACTCCACTGGCAATTTTACAGCCGCCGGCAATGGCTGAACTTGGGCATATATGAACATAGTCCTGTATAAAACAGTCGTGCTCAACTGTCGCATTCGTGTTGATAATAGAGCCCCGACCGATTTGAGCAAAAGCGTTGATCGCTGCACCAGCCATAACGACTGTACCTTCACCAATGTTAGCTAATTTACTTACCGTAGCACTCGGGTGGAGCAATGCAGGCGTTCTAGCTCCAAGAGCTAACAGTTTCTCTAGCTTCTCTTTTCTAATTTGATTATTACCAATAGCAACTATTACGCCTTCATAATTATCGAGTCTTTGAGCTAACGCTTCAGAATCTCCAACTACAGACCAGTGCTCAAGCTTGCTCTTAACTTCAAATGCATCATCAAAGAACTCGACGTGATAACCGTTTAATTCAGCGATTTCCGCTATTACTTTTCCGTGACCACTTGCGCCTAAAATAGCCAGCTTAGCCATCATTTTGATTTCCTTTGAACGGCTCCATAGTCACGTGTCCATCACCACTTATTCCTTCGCGTACAAAGACTTTTTTTACGGTCAAAAAGAGTATTTTTATATCGAGTAAAAAGCTTTGATTTTCTACATACCAAACATCAAGCTTAAATTTGTCTTCCCAGCTAATTGCATTACGGCCATTCACTTGTGCCCAACCAGTAATCCCAGGACGGACATTATGGCGACGCGCTTGCTCAGGACTATAAAGAGGTAAGTACTGAACGAGTAAAGGTCTAGGTCCAACTAAGCTCATATCCCCTTTAATCACATTTAGCAACCCAGGTAGCTCGTCTAAGCTAGTTGAACGTAAAAAACCACCAAACTTGGTCATACGCTGGTCATCTGGCAATAAGTTCCCCTGCTTATCTTTAGCATCTAGCATGGTTCTGAACTTCATCATTTTAAAAATTTTACCATTCAAACCTGGGCGGTCTTGAGTAAATAATATAGGTGAACCCAGTTTTAAGCGTATAAGCAAAGCAACTAAAATTATTACAGGCAGTAAAGTCAGTATTGCGCACAGGGCAACTAAAAAATCAAAGATACGTTTCATTAATTTAATTCCATTATCTTCAAAAGTTCCGCATTAACCTTATGAACATCAAACTTATCTTCAACCATTGCTCTACTTGCATTTGCCATTCTTTGCCATTCACTTTGATTTTCTATAAACCAAATCATTTTTTCGGCAAGCTGTTCAGCATCGCCTTTTTTAACTAACCAACCATTCTCACCATTTGTAACAGTTTCTCGACAACCTGGAACATCTGTTGTCAATATTGGTCGACCAGTAGCCATCGCTTCTAAAACAGTTCGTGGTAATCCTTCATGATATGAGGGCAGTACGAAAATACTGCAACTTTCTATATAAGGCCTTACATCGTCTGTTTCACCTAAATAGCTAACGGCATTTTGTCGGTTTAATTCCTCTAATTTATTAAGTGAAATACCATCTGGCGAGGGGTCTTCTGGTCCTACCAACTGAAATATAGCCTCTGGATATTTTTGCTTCACTATATTGGCAGCTTTTATATATTCACGAATCCCTTTATCACCTAGTAAGCGGGCGATTAGTAAAAATTTTGGGGAAGAAGGTAAAGGTTTAACTTGAAAATAGCTAACATCAACACCTGAACCGTTAACTAAAGCCGTTTTGCATTCAGGTACAATCCCTAAATCGATGAATGCCCGCCTATTGTCCGGGTTTTGAAAAATCACCTTATCCGCATTTTTTAGGGCTGTTTTATATAAAAAAATAACTAGTTTCATCAAAAGGTTTTTTTTCCAATTTCCTCTTTGAAAAGCAAACCCCAAACCAGTTACCAATGCGTAAAAGCGACAACTAGGAATACAACGCACGGCAAAAGCTCCCCAGATAATCGGCTTTATTGTGTAAGCCAAAATCACATTAGGTTGTTGCTCTTTAAAAGCTCTACGTAATGCTATAAATGTTTTTAAGTCTTCAGTGGGGCTTAACCCACTTCGGCTTATAGGGTAATCAATATAATCTGCACCGAAATGTTCAACAGCCTCCACATCAGAGGTTGAAGCTTCTGAAGCCAACGCTTTAACTTGTATATTTACACGTTTAAGACATTGAAGTAACTGTCCTCTGAAATTATATAAAGATGAAGGCAATGCACCTATAACCATTATTTTCATATATCACTTACATTCACGCTAGTTTAGTAACAACAGATAAAGTCACTAAATATATAAATCACCATAAATTTGTAAATTAGCAACCATACAACTAACAATTTAACTCAATATTGTTTTTAACAATTCTAAATTTCCCACTTTTCTCTTTTTCAATACAATCAACAACATTTATATTTATAACCATATTAGACCCAAGTCTTTCTTGAAGTGCTTCTGTAAACTTAGATTGCTGTTTACTATCAAAAAAATCAGTTCCAACGACATATACGCCCACTTCTTCTAAAGAGTCTTGGATTATTTGAAAACATATAATTCCTAAAACATCTTTAGTTGAATTACTAATATTACCTAAATTCACTTTCACTTTATCTTGAGAATACAAAAAGTCCGAATCCCTTCCTTGAATATTATCGACAATAGGATAAGGAGATAAGCAACCGCATTTTTTTGAGTTAGCCGCTAATTTTATTTTATCACCAATACGATACCTAATAAGAGGGGTACCGTGAGTTGTAAATGAAGTAACCAATATCTCACCTTCATCTGCTGGTTCTAACTGTTCATTAACGACTTCAAATATGCCACTATATGGATAAAGATGCTTACTCCCATGTTCGCATTCAAGTATGAAAGGAGCGCCTTCAGAAGATGCATATTGATCTTTAATGTTACAGCCTAAAACTTTAGATATAACTTCTCGGTAATGAGGTAAAACTGTTTCTGCTGTTGGAAAGAAACATTTCACATTGCCCTTGTAGACATAACCTTTAGCTAAGGCAATAGAACACAGCTCATAAACACTAGAGGGAAAACCAACAATAAACTCAGGGCCAAATTTATTAAATGCTGCCCAATACACTTCGAAGTTTTTTTCACAAATATGGAAAGTGGAAAAGAAACGAATCTGATTTATCCAATCATCTCTATAACACAGTCCTTTCATTATATCATTTTCTGTAGCAAAGTTTTTTCCACTAAACCAAGCTGTTCTCTTTCCTAGCTTATAACCAAACTTCGCTCTATAAGCATCTAATATTGCGAATCGTTCTTGCATATCAGACTTCGTATATATAACTTTCATAGAAGCTCCGGTCGTACCTCCAGTTAAGCTAACAATACCGTCTCTTTCTTCTAAAGTTTTGATCTTTGTTAAGTTTTCAATTAAGTCTGATTTAGTAAGAACAGGAAAATCCTGTAGGCTTATAAAATTACTACATGATTTATACCAGCTCGATTTTTTAACGGCAAGCATTAAGAAACCTTTTAGTTTGGTCTCGACATCACTACCACAGAAACTTTTGGAATTTAACTTTTCACTGTGGAAATTAAAAAAATATTTATATTTACCACCATGCCTAACTTTATATTGATATGTATTATATAAACTAATCAAAAGATTTTGAAAAGACACAGGTAAAAAACCAATTAATTTATTCATTGCATTCCGTAATAATAGTAAGTTTCGACAACCCCCTGACCAACCTTAACTAATCTATTGGGCGACTGACTTATGGATTTCTTCCCAAAAACAAGCTCTTTTTAAGTCAAGCTCTCTAGAGTCAAACATACGGGCTTTCTCATAGTTCACCTCTGCTTCATTTTTATATTCTTGTATATCCATATTAATTACACTTTCCATTTTAGCGCTCAAACTTTTCCAGTTCTTACTTTCAAAAATATAATCTTCAGCTAACAATTCAGGTATTCCCCCCACATTTGAACCTATACACACTTTTTTTCTTGACATTGCTTCTATTAATGCACGTGGTAGGCCTTCAGTTTTACTTGGCTGTATATAAAAATCTAAATCATCAATCCAACGATATACCTCATCTTTTGATTTACCGCCGCCATCAAAAAAAACCAACTCTTCCACATCATATTTCTTAGACATAGCTTGATAGTTTTTTTTATATTTTCCTTCACCTATTATTCTAAGCTGACAAATTACACCTCTATTTTTAAGTAAGGAAATAGCCTTAATAACTACATCAACACCTTTATAGGCTACCTCAAGAGTTCCTATGAGACCGAATACATTCCCTTTCCGTGGATTCCACTCTATTACATTACTAACATCCAACTCTACATTTGAAGCAACTCCTGTAATACCTAAGCATGGATACCTTCTTTGTAAATAATAATTTGTAACATATATAGCACCAGCTGCTCCCATAATAGCTTGTTTATTCCTATAACTAAAAATGAATGAGTAACATTTATAAAACAAACTATTTAAATGAAATAGAGCTTCGAATGCATCCCCTACCACTTCGACTACATAAGGCTTATTTAACTTTTTAGCAACACTAATAGCCACTAATCCTATTTCAGAAGGTAACCTGGCAACCAACAAGTCAGAGTGTTTCAATTCATCCTCAATGGATTGTCTACATTTATTGCGCTTAGTTAAAGCCCCCTTAATACTAGACAAGTTAGGTAGCTCTTTAAACGATACATTTTCATGATTAGAGATTACACCACTAGCTCGATTATCTGCACCATTAAAGATTCTAGCCTGAACTATTAGCTCCTCAGATATAGATAAATATCTTTCCCATACCTCGCTTGGAAAACCGCCCTTTGAAACGATATTTTTATTAGGCAATTTAATAAAGTGACCATCATATGCAAATACAAGTTTATTTAATTTAACTTCCAACTTTCCTCCCTATTTAAATTCACTTATTGTTATATATGCTCACTATTCTTTATTTAAAATCTGAAAAAATTCATTGAATCGCTTCCTATGATCGAATTTTTCTCTTGTTTGTTGTTGTAAATTAACGTCTCGTTTGACTTTCTGTTTGTAAAACTCATCAAGTGTTTCAGAAAAAGATAGTACATCTAAAGGCTCATTGAGTTTAGAGTCAGTTATTACTGTTTCCGCAATAGAAGGGATATTTGATGCAACAAAAGGTAAACCCATTACCATAGCTTCAATTAATGCATTAGGCTGTCCTTCCGTTAATGAAGGAAAGAAATAACAATCCATTGTGTTGAGGAATTTAGGGATATCATCACGGTTATCATAAGCAAGGATTCTATTAGGAAGCTTCCGTTCGGCGAAATAACTCTCAACTCCACACTTTACACCATTACCACAAAGTATAAAATATACGTCATCATATTTACTAATTATCTTATCAGCAACTTGTAAGATTGTTTGGTGATTTTTAGCTTCATTAAACCGACCGGTATGACCAATAACAAAAGCATCGTCAGGAATAAGCATCTCCTCCCTTAAGTTGGAGGTTTCTTCTAAAAATAATGCTGTGTTTATTCCATTATAAATAACAGCAAACCTGTTATCGTTTTTCCATTGATACGGAAAAAAATAGTCAAATGCAGCCTTAGAATTAGACAGTATGTCACTAGAATTTTTGTAAACTAAACTTTTAACCCAAGAGTTATATAAGTTCTTCAATAGGGATCGTTTGAAATGATCTTTAGAACCGCGGTAAAAAGCAATACGCTTACTAATTCCAATGCTCTTTGCTATATATAAAACTCTCCCAGAAAAATTACCTGTAAAGTCACAAACAGCGTCAACATTATGCTTAATGAGGAACCTTTTTAATGCTTTATATTGATCTTTACCAATAAAAGGCAATGCTTCTTTGATAACAGTAACATTGTAAAGCTCTAGATAGCGGCCTTCAAGCTGCCCACCTTTACCGCTTTTACAATAAACATAAATATTATTAAACGCTTTATGCTTGTACTGAAGAAAACGTAGGAGATAATTTTCAATTCCTCCACTATCAAGTCCAGAAACGAAAAAGGCTATATTTTTATTACTCATAATTTTTCATGCCTTAGGCACCACTTCGAACACAACACTTCAAACAACTAAGAAAAACAATAGAAATCTGAAACCACCCTGAAAAAAATTGATATTAAATTTACTTAATAAACCTTTTAATCTTAACTTCACTCAACACTCCAAAAAAAAATGCCAATAAGAGATAAATGGAGCAGGGAATAAAAAAAGTAACAAATGCTAGCAATACAGGCTCAGTTATGAAAAATCCCTTCAAAAAAAACATTGTAATATAAATAAAGAAACAAGATAAAAGAGGCTTCATAATATCACGAACCTGCATTAGAAACTTGTACTTAGTTGCCTTAGAAACCTCCATCATGTTTAATAATGAAGAAATCAAAGTAGTAAAAACATAAGCCAATAGCATCCATTGAAGACTAAAAAAACTTGACATTAAAATAACAAAAACCCCTATAGCTCTTTTTTTAAATTCCAACTTTAAAATAACATCAGCCAACCCATGAGATTTTAAAAAGCATCTAGTTGTCGCTTCTACAATCATACCAAAACCTGCCAAGCTGATAATAGCCAACATCCAAGCTGAATCAAGCCACTGTTCACCAAACATTATAAGTATAATATTCTCTGCATTGAGGGATAATAAAATGCAAATCAAAAAGGTTAACCAACACACATTAGTTAGTAATATTTTCATTTTACTTTTCATTAACTTAGGAGTGTCACTAAAATCAACCAATATAGGAAATGCAGCTTTATTGATCACACTAGTAGTTGTACTAAGGAATATATCATTTATTTTACTAGCCTGGTAATAAAACCCTAACAATTGCGGACCAAAAACTTTACCCACTACTATATTTAATGAATTCTCATAAAATGTTCTGATCAAGGAAGCTGCAGATAATTTAATACCAAATGGATATAGCTCCTTAAAGGAAGTAATATCAAAGGAGAAACTAGGTTTGTATCTTGAAAAAACGTACATTAAAACACAATAAAACAATGCGTCAAACAAAGAAATATAAACCAGAGCCAATACACCATAATTTTGACGCGCCATATAATAACCTATTGAAAGAGCTAAAATATATGAAATCAACGCCATCTGCGTTTGTATTTTAAATTGTAAAGACTTTGTCATTTTCGTTACAGGTATTAAAGTTAGAGCTCTAATAATTAAAACGATTGACAATAGTGGGATAACTTCTTTTAATTTTTCTTCATTGTAAAAATCTGCAATAAGACCAGATGAAAAGTAAAAGCAACAGCACAAAGCAATACTTACGATTAGGTTAAACGTAAATACTGTACTATAGTCAACATTTTTTACGTCTCTTTTTTTTATTAAAGCTCCCCCCAACCCGCTATCAATAAGTACCATACCGAAAGCACTTAGCACAAAAACCATGCCAAAAAGACCAAAATCAGTAGGAGTTAAAACTCGAGCTAAAAGCATCATCCCTAATACTTTTAATAACACTCCTCCAAATTTTTCTACAATGACCCAAATATAACTATTCATTTAACAATCATTTCTTTCTTGACTATAAACTTTGGGTCATTAATATTAGAAAGTAAGAAATCTTTTTTCTCCTGGATAGACAAACTCTTTGTCATAAAGTCAATTGACTTCGCTCTTTCTATAAAAGCATCTGTAGAAGATATTATAGTTGCAGGATTGCCCCCAACTACACAGCCATCAGGTACACTTTTAGTTACCACTGAACCAGCTCCTATTATACAATTACTGCCAACAGTCACTCCAGCCATTATATATGCGCCTTGCCCTATATGTACTTTATTCCCAATGATAATTTTACCAAAAATATCTAAGTCACTTCCCGGCGCTCTAAAAGGGATCAAGCCTCCATGGGTAAAAAAACATACATTTTTGGCAACTCTAACATTATCACCTAGTGTTATTAGATAAGGTTCAGATGACCACCCTCTAGAGCTTATTTTACAGTTTTTTCCAATATTAACACCGATATATTTTGCATACTCAGTATCAGTCATTAAACTTACTTTAATTTTTCTTATAATTCTTCTTATCATAATTTTTCCTTTGTAAAAATCTTAAAACCAAGCATTAAGTAAATCAACATGACACATTACATCACTATTAAATTTTCAACCAAATATATAAAAGCAGTAATTGATGCATAGACAACAAAAAAACTAGATATGTGTTTTTAGGTACGTACCTTAATGCGATATAAAAATATGGTAAACCAATAGCCAGGTATCGACTCCCGTAAAAGTCAAACACGCTAACCCAAAAAAACACCATTAAATATATTGCAGAAATAACAGGAATAGTTGGCGCCTCTGCACATTCTGATTTCCATAGAACAATTAATGAATATACTAGCCATGGTAATGCATATAAAATAGAGTTACCTATTGCTTCATAATCACCAGCTCTTCTATCATTAAAGTAACCTAACAATACTGCTCGACCATAAACAGTTAAAAACGCAATAAAAAAAGAAAAAAACAAAGCAAACACTATCTTTTTCAATTCACTTTCAGAAATGAAATTATATACACGCTCAACCACCTCATTAATAAAAATCAAAACAGCGCTTAAAGTATGTATTAAAACAGCAGGGATATAACCAAAATACTTAAATGGCTTCTTCAATGGTATTAAACATATTAACACAGCCAGTGCAACACAACTCCTCTGTTGTGAAAGAATAAAATCCAACATTATTGGGTTTATAAGTAAAAGACAATAAGCTATACGTGATGTTTTTATGTATATAAAACAGCTAAATACAAAAAAACAAAATATCGCAACCAAAGAGTAAAAACTCTCTCCACTTACTATTGTATGGGATAATGAATGGGTAATATATCTCCACAATGGTTCTGACGTAACTAATGAAAAGTCAACATTTTTATACAAATATGTATATTGCTTGTATCTTTCTATATTCCTTTCTAAGTCAACAAACTTATAATTCCTAACACTTTCCCAGGGAATATAAGCAACAACAATAGAAAATAAGAATAATAAAAATACATTAACACTATTTTTTACTTTTAGTTGCAAGTAAATATCCTCTAATATTTGTATATTTTACTTTTGGAAAAAGTCTGTTTTTTCTACAGGCATCATTAAATTCTGCTTTCTATTTAATTATCCCTACATACCACTCCATAGCCTTAGCAACACCTTCTAAAATTCGATATTCAGGTTTGTAACCTAAATTATTCACTGCTTTATCGACATTAGCTTGAGAATGGCGAACATCCCCAGCTCTAAAATCACGGTAAATTGGCTCTTGGGTATGCTCTACATCACACTCTTTAAGTGCAGACTGTATTGATTTATATAAATCATTAAGCGTTGTTCTATCTCCAACAGCTACATTATAAACATTATCTTTAGCTTCATCAGATGCAGTAGCTGCGAGAATATTCATTTGCACTGTGTTTTCTATAAAGCAAAAGTCACGACTAGTTTCACCATCGCCATTAATGTAAACATCTTCCCCTTTTATCATGGCCGCTGTCCATTTAGGAATAACCGCTGCATAAGCGCCATTGGGATCCTGTCGTTGACCAAATACATTAAAATAACGTAAGCCAATTGATTTAAAGCCATAGGTTCTAGCGTAAACACCTGCGTAAAGTTCGTTTACATATTTAGTTACAGCATAAGGCGATAGTGGATTACCTATGTTCTCTTCCACTTTAGGTAAAGCTGGATGATCACCGTAAGTCGAGCTGCTTGCTGCATAGGTAAAGCTTTCCACGTTGGCTTCTTTCGCAGCTTGGAGCATATTCAAAAAGCCCGTGATATTGGCAGCGTTGCTGGTAATTGGATCTGCGATTGATCTGGGTACTGAGCCCAGTGCGGCTTGGTGTAAAACGTAATCAACGTTACTTACAGCAGTTTCACAAGTGGCGTAATCTCTAATGTCACCTTCAATAAAAGTAAACCGCTGCCACTGCTCTGCAGTCACTAGGCTTTGTACTTCATCTAAATTATGTTGGTGGCCCGTGGCAAAGTTATCTAGTCCTATTACTTTTTGGCCTAGCTTTAATAGCGTTTCAAGTAGATTGGAGCCTATAAATCCAGCCACACCAGTGACTAGCCAGACTTTTGGATTGTTTTGTAGTTCAGCTTTAACTTCTTCGTAACGAGACATGAGAAACTCTTCGGGTTTTTTAGTTCAAAAAATTAAAAAGGGTTATTAACAAACCCTTTTCCTCGGCTAAGGTTCGCTTTTTATAGGCGGATATCCACGGCTTGTTTTGGTAGCACATATTTTAAGTCGTACAATACATGCTCTTTTTTGCCTAGTTTTTTGATTTCCTCAGCACCAAGCTCTTTAAACTCATTGTGACCAACAGCTAGAATAATCGCATCGTAGTGGCCATGCTTGTGTTCAGAAGTCAATGAGAGACCATATTCATGTTGTGCTTCTTCATTTGAACACCAAGGGTCTACAATATCTACGTTGATATTGTATTCACTAAGCTCTGTAATAATATCCACTACTTTGGTATTTCTAAGATCTGGGCAGTTTTCCTTAAAGGTTAATCCCATCACCAAAACATTTGCACCTTCTACCTGAATGCGTCTTTTCAGCATTTTTTTAACTAGCTCAGATACCACATGTTTACCCATACCATCATTTAGACGACGACCGGCCAAGATCATCTCAGGATGATAACCAACACTTTGTGCTTTATGGGTTAAATAATATGGGTCAACGCCAATGCAGTGTCCACCCACTAAACCTGGGCGGAATGGTAAAAAGTTCCACTTAGTACCTGCCGCTTCAAGTACTTCAAGAGTGTCGATATTGAGTTTATTAAAAATAATAGAGAGCTCGTTTATCAAGGCAATGTTTACATCACGTTGAGTGTTTTCTATAACCTTGGCCGCCTCTGCAACTTTAATTGAGCTCGCTTTATGTGTACCTGCTGTAATAATTGACTTGTACAACTGATCTACAAACTCGGCAACGTCAGGTGTTGAACCACTAGTTACTTTTAAAATATTGGTTACTCGGTGCTCTTTATCACCTGGGTTAATTCGCTCAGGTGAGTACCCAGCAAAAAAGTCTTGATTAAACTTAAGACCAGAAACTTGCTCTACAATAGGTAAGCATGCTTCTTCTGTTGCACCAGGATATACAGTGGACTCATAAACAATGATATCGCCCTTGTCGACGACCTTTCCTAGCATTTCACTGGCTTTAATTAGTGGTGTTAAGTCAGGCTGTTTGTGCTTATCTATTGGAGTAGGTACAGTTACGATGTATAGATTACACGCTTTAAGATCACCTACGTTATAAGAGTATTGCAAGTGTGGTGCTTCTTTTAGCTCTTCATCACTGACTTCTAGCGTTGAGTCATGCCCTGCAAGTAATTCATTTACTCGGTTTTGGTTAATATCAAAACCAAGTGTTGCATATTTTTTTCCAAATTCTACCGCTAGAGGAAGGCCGACGTAGCCTAACCCTATAACACCAATTTTTACTTTATTTAAATCCATATACATCTCGCTTGGTGAATGTTTAATTTTGATTTCTTTAGAAGAAAGTTAAGGAATATGTCCGACCGCTCTTGTCGTTTTATTTGGCCGCAATTTTAATTTTTTGCTACGAGTCGCGACGTAAAGTCGCTGCTACGGGTCGTAACATAAAGTCGCTGCTACGAGTCGCGACATAAAGTCGCTGCTACGGGTCGTAACGTAAAGCAGTTCTACGAGTCGCGACATAAAGTCGCTGCTACGGGTCGCGACGTAAAGTCGTTGCTACGAGTCGTAACGTAAAGCCGTTCTACGAGTCGTAACGTAAAGTCGTTGCTACGAGTCGTAACGTAAAGTCGTTGCTACGAGTCGTAACGTAAAGTCGTTGCTACGAGTCGTAACGTAAAGCCGTTCTACGAGTCGCGACGTAAAGTCGCTGCTACGAGTCGCGACGTAAAGTCGCTGCTACGGGTTGCAGCGACATAACCTGCTATGCTTTATCTGATTTGTACTCGTAGTTGTAGTAGCCATAGTAACCATAGGCATTAGTTGATTTACGAACAACACCGTTGAATACCACCCCTTTTACATCAATACCATTTTGCTCAAAACGATTTCGTGTAATTTCTAGCTCTTTTGCATGGTTTTGACCAAAACGGGTTACTAGTAATGTTGTGCCTGCATGCGCACTCACAATAGCAGGGTCTGTCACCGCTAAGATTGGAGGAGTATCAACAATAACTAAGTCGTACATTTTGCTCACTTCACCAATCAACTTGCTAAAGTTTTCATGCATTAGTAGCTCTGAAGGGTTCGGCGGTATTTGGCCTCGGGTCATTACTTGCAAACCTTCAACTTGGCTTGGCTTAATCACCTGCGCTAAATTCAATCGGCCAGAGAGGTAATCACTTAAACCGTCATCCCATTTCATGCCAAACTGAGTTTGCAGGTAGCCTTTACGCATATCAGCGTCAATAACAAGAATGCGTTTGCCACTTTGTGCCAGCACAGTGGCAAGGTTTACGGTAATAAAAGATTTACCCACGCCAGGACTTGGGCCTGAGATAGCAATAACATTGTTTTTTGCTTCTAGCATAGCAAAGTGCAAGCTAGTACGGAGGCTACGTAGCGCCTCAACGGAAAGGTCTGCAGGGTTATCCATGGCGAGTATCGATTTTGCCTTTGCCACTTTGCCCTTGCGTGCCTTTGCAAAACCTGTGAGTTTTACCTGGTACTCTGAGAATGGCACGCTTGCGTATACAGGCAAACCTAACGCTTCTATTTCCGCAGGGTCTTCAATACCTTTGTGCAGCGCTTTTTGCACCAGTACAATCGCAACGGCTAACATTCCGCCCAACATGGTTGCCATCACAACGATTAGTGCTTTTTGAGGTTTGACTGGCTGAGTAGTATTTACCTCTGCGTAGTCCACTATGCGAACGTTACCTACTGTACCCGCACGCACAATATCTAACTCTTGCGTTTTACCCAAAAGCAGCGTGTAAATTTCGTTATTTACTTCTACATCACGCTTTAAGCGTAGCAGCTCGCGCTGAGTCTCTGGTAAGCCTTGTACTTCACCAGCTAATTCGTTGCGTTGGCGCTTTACGGTATCAATTTGCTCTACCACACCGCGGTAAGAGGGGTGTTCACGCTTAAATTTACGGCCAAGCTCTAAACGCTTTAGCTCTAACTCTTGCAGTTTAGTTTCTAGTTTTACAATTTGTTCTAAAACGCCTTGTGTTTCTAGGCTAATATCAATGGATTCTTGGCGAATTTGGTAGTCATTAAAGGCTTTTTCTGCACGTTCTAGGTTACGTTTAACTTCTGGAAGCTGCACCTCTAAAAACTCAAGAGACTGCTGCGCCTCCGCACTATTACGCTCCACATTACGGCGAACATAAATACCAGCTACTTTGTCCAGCACTTTCTCGGCATATTCAGGGCTTTCATCTTGCAGCGCAAGATTAATAATACCTGAGTCTTTCCCCTTCTCAGACGCTGATATTGCACTTTGTAGATCTAAAATCGTCTGAAGACGGTTACGTTTAACGATAGAAAACTCAGTCTCTGGACGTGCTATCAAAGTTTTAATGGTCAGCTCAAATTGACCTTGCTTTACTTCTTCGCCCACTTTACCTGCAAGTACTTCGTCACCATCACTTGTTAATAATGCAAATGACTCTTCCGCTCTTGCTTGTAAAACGAATTCTTCACCGATTGCACTACTTGGCACTTTAAATCGGTGTATTTCAACTTGCTCACCACCCCACGCATAAGAGCTTGCGCCAAGGCTTGACTCTGCTACTTCGCCTTCACTTTGTGCAACAAATTTACGGAAGCTGCGGCCACCAAATAGTGGAAATAGTTTTGGCTCAACAACGGTATCTAAATTTAATGTGTCGACTGCTTCACCAATGACGCTTCTAGATTTTAGTAGCTCAATTTCGGTTACTGCGGCAGAGGTACTTTCAAACATACCAGACATATCATCAAAACCGGGAACAGAACCGCCCTTCTCCTCTACCTGTACCATTGCAGTTGCTTGGTAGATTGGCGTGCTAAATATTGCGTAGGCTATGCCTAACAACATAAATAGTGCTGTAATGCCTGCGATAAAAAACTTAGCATCTAATAATGCGCCAACTAGCGCCATTAAATCGATTTCTTGCGTCTCTTCTTTTGATGACTTTTGATTAGAGATAAGATTTGGCTGAGCATTCATATACTCACGGATCCTTATAAATACTGTTGCCAAGCGCCACAGGCGCTATCGATAAGCTCATAAACATGCTCAAACGCTTCACGTGATTGGCGATACGGATCTGGAATTTCTTTATCGCCAATCCATTTACCAAGTAAAAAGGTTTTGCCACGAGCTTGAGGGTAACGGCTGCAAAGGTCAGTTAAATGCCTTTGCTCCATTACGAGGATGAGACTATTTTGTGCGACCAAGGTACCAGTTAACTGGCGACCTTGGTGCTCACTCATGTCGATTCCTTGTTCTTTCGCCAACTCCTGCGCTAATGCATCAGCGGCTTTTCCTTCTAGGGCGGTTAATCCAGCTGACGAAACAGCTACATTTTTGCCACTTAGTTTGTTTTTTAGCAGATACTCTGCCGTAGGACTGCGGCAGATGTTACCTGCACAAACCATTAAAACACTATCAAACATGAGTACTCACAATTACTGATTTTCTATATCTTGAATCGCATCCACTGTAGACAGTGAAGGCAATAATAAACTGATAACTTTGTTCCAACGAGCAAGTGGCGCGCTAGTCACATACACAATATCTTGTGGCTCAAGTTCAAACTGTTCAGCAAGTACTAGAGAGGCTACGTTTTTAGCATGTAGCTGATATACATCTGCAAGCACACCATCTTTTTGCAGGTCGCGCTTACGCAAGACAAAAACACCGTTTGCGTCTGCTGTACGCTCGTTAAAGCCACCAACATCCGTTAGTGCTTCAGCTAGGCTTAAACCATAGCGGTTTACGTCTACTTTGCCCGCTTTAATCACATCACCCAACACATACACGTTGCGTTTATCATTACGACTTACGTGTACAATATCACCGTGTCTAAGTAAGCGGTTTTGTGAAATATCACCTTCGGCATAAAAATCATCGAGTTGAATAACTTCAGTTTTGTCACCACGAGTAAAGGTTACCGTTTCCCAATCGGCGCTTTCTGTTAAACCGCCTGCTTGGTTTATCGCATCAATGAGTGTCACTGGAGTTTCTGTGATTGGGTACACACCAGGTTTTGTGACTTCACCGGTTACATACGCTTTTTGGCTTTTAAAACCAACCACTTTCACGTCGATTTGCGGTTCTTCAATAACACGACTTAGTCTTTTTGCAAGGTCAGTTCTAAGCTCGGTTACTGTGCGACCAGCAGCAGGAACCTTTGGCGCATAAGCAAAGTTGATTGTACCATCGGCTTGAACACGGAAACCGTCAAACTCTGCTGTTCGTTGTACAGCTGCTGGAATGGTGAGTTCAGGATGATCCCACACACCAATGGTGATTACATCACCTACGCCAAGACGATATTCATAATTTGAAACATCAATACCCGCAAGCGACGAGTGATCAATTTGTTTCGCTCGTTTGATTTTATGTTCTTGCACCAATTGCGAGTCGATAATATGAATATTTACTTTTTCAAGATCTCGCTCAAGGTTTGCAGTTTGTTCACCAGAACCTATTCCTTCGAAATGGCCACCTGGAACGAGTGTACAGCCACTCATTGCAAGTAATACAGTTGAAGCAATGATAGTTTTACAGCGTAGCGCCATTGTATCTTCCCAAAAGTGTTTATAGTCTTTTCTTTTAATTACTTTTATTGCCTTTTACTTAATAACGTAAAGACAACAGAAATTTCGTGGGCTAATTAAAGCATGCACGATTGTTAATCGCAAGTGAGTACTAGGTTTTGCAGCTGTTCTCACTCTTAGTTCCGTGTTTTATCTGCTATGTGATAAGAATTTGTGTCTTAATCCCGCAAATTTTCACCTGAGCCCTTTATTTAGCACAACCCGTTTTATTCACCATTTCGCAACTAACACACTAAATATAGAACGAAGAGCTAATTAATACAGTTTCACTAAGATAGAACGTCTATTCATCTACCATCTAGGGACACAACTGCCTGACTCAACCCTTCTCAATATATTTAGGCACGCTTCCGCCCTTAGGTTGCAGCTCCTAAATGCTGTTCTAGTTTTTATTTGTTGTGCTTCGGCCGCAAATATATCTCAAGGTGATGTATCTACACTTAACTTAACGCACCCAAATAAAGTGCCGGTCAGCTAACAGCCATAGCTTTGTGCTTTTACAGTAGTTTGCTGCTGTGTTATCCAGCTAATTTAACCTGAGCTGCGGATAATTAATGCCTTTCTAGCAGCCAGTTTTAGCGCTAACTGCGTTGAATTCACTTCCAATAGCCAGCTATTGGTGCGTAAATTCGCCTTGTTTTCCCTAAAACTCTCTGGCTAGACAAGGAGAAAACTAAGTTGTGCTTTAGCAACAATGAGTTGGAACATTCCTTATCCAAACCTCAGGTTAATTTACTATTCTTAGTAGAATCAAAGTTGCAGAGTAAATCCAGCCTACAGGGGCCAAATCCACTCACACCGTTCTGTTTTTGCTCTTTTGAGTAGAGAAGGTTTAAATTTCAACTTCAGATAACTTAACCGACAACACAGTACACCTTTAATATTACAAATAAATAAGAATAAAGGATTGATTTTTCATTGTACCTTTTTGATTGTACTGTTATCAACAACTATTCTCGTATACTGATTAAGCAATTTAATTAATAAAATGCTTCGAACTTCTCCGTCAGGTTGTTGAAATATTGCGTGAATATCCTTATAGCAACCGTCTGTCAACTGAACCAGATCGCCCTCTTTCAAGTCACATTGCACCTCAACATTGCAAGATTGCATGAGCTCATTAACTAGTTCATCCGGTACTATTTGCAGATCCATTCCATATCGAATGAAATTAGCAACACCTCGAGTGTTTTTTACCGCAGAAAAGTGTGAAGAATGTGGATCAAGACGAACAAATAAATACCGTGGAAAAAGAGGTTGTGTTACCGCTTTCGCACTTGAGTTTTTTTGTTTTATGAAAGTCGGGAAGCAAGATACGATCCCTTGACTTTGAAGATTTGACTGTGCTCTGAATTCCTGTTTTGGTTTACAGTAGAGCAAATACCAGCATTCCATGCGTTGCGTTCCTATAAATAAGCCTGACGGTTTAGGCTCACTATTATACGTATATTCTCAATTGCGTCCACCCTAAAACAGTGCCAATAAAACGCAAACAGCAGCTTTTTTAGCAACGCTTTGTAACGCCAAGCTATTTAGTTAAGTACGATTACACAACATTAATTTTAAGCACATAAATGAATACTCCCTACAAACTAAAGTGAGGTAGAACCTCATGATCTCTTATGTTCTAATAAAGATAGATAACACTTTCTACTCGTTCTCTTCGCCCAAAAACTGTTATTTCAGATATGGCTTTTCAAAAATACTGTTGGAAGCCAGTGGCTCAAAACGATAAAGACCTAGCACACTTACAGTTGCATAGTTGTTAATAATAAGAACAAAATTTCAACCTTACTTCCTATATGGAGTATTACTCACCCACTAGGAATAACTTAGTTGAGGATCTCTCAAATGTTAGAGTGCGCGTTAAAAGCGTATTTTACAGTAAAGAAAAGAGCGGACTGATTAATTTGCTTGCAATAGACCAGCTATTGGCGCACAAATTTGCCTTGTATTAAGAAATAACTTCTGGCTAGCGTGATATTGCGCTTTTGAACTTAGGTATTTTAATAGCTTAACTAACTTCTTATCCCGAGTTCCGGTTATATAGCGAAATTTTAGCAGGATTTTGAAACTTAATAACACTGACCGAGAATGGTTTTTGAAACATGAAGAACTTTAAGTGCATTCACACTATTTACTTGTATTTTTGAACTACTAATCATCTAGATTGAAGAATTAGCGCAACCCTAAGTTTGCTCAGATCTGCGCTAACTGTTCAGCAAAGAGAACCCTATGCGCGGTGCTTTCTGTACCATTTTAGGATTCGCCATACATGCAAAATTGCGTAGTTATAAACTAAGAAAATTCCGATAAAAGCGACAAACATCACGGATTCTGGAATCTCAAATAGCTCTCCCGCAACGCCTATCGACGCAAATAAAGCACCAATCAGGGAGATTACTAATAAGGCTTGTCGTGAGTTAAAGCCGGCGCGTAAAAATATGTGATGCAGGTGGTCCCGATCAGGGCTAAATGGTGATTTCCCTTTTCGTATACGACGAATAATAATAGCCGCCATGTCCATCAAAGGAACAGCAACTATCCAAAGTGCTGTTACGGGCCTAAAAGAACTTGTCGCACCTTGAGTGTTGATGGCAAGTAACCACACCACGGTAAAACCAATGAACATACTGCCAGCATCGCCCATAAAAATTTTCTTATACTGAGTTCCAAAAGCACCCAAGTTGAAAATCAAATAAGGAACTAGAGCGACTACCAACAAAACTGACAGTAAATTTTCTTGTCCACTCAAAAACAACAGAATAGATATCGCGCTCAGCGTAATGATAGCCATCGTTCCCAAAAGTCCATCAATACCGTCAACCATGTTAAAAGCATTGATGATTCCGATCACTGCGACGTAGGTAAATAACACGCCAAACCAGCCGAGATTAATGTCTCCAAATGAGAAAAGATCCCCTAGATTTTGAATATAACTATCTATCGAGAATATCATTAGGGAAGCAACAACAATTTGAAAAAATATTCTAAAGCGCACACTCAAATCGTGCTTGTCATCCATCACTCCTATCAGCACCATGAGGCCTGATGCTAAAAGGTAACAACCTAATTCGATACTAAAAGGAAAAAAGAGGCTAGATGTAATGAAAATACTACTAAAAACGGCAATTCCACCGATTAGGGGGATATGTCCTTCATGCTTCTTTCTCTCGTTCGGCTTATCAACCAAATTAAAACGGATCGCCATGGGCCGCACGACACCAATTGCGGCTAAAGACATTGCGAACGAAAACAATAAGGCTAACATGAGCTCCACTATAGATTCTCCATTAATGAATTCACCTGAATAGTCGAGTTTGAAGTACAAAATCTGTGAATGTAAAAATATAAAACCACTCTATGACCTCTTTGTCGTTTACAACCTCTTCAGTGAGCGCATGCAGGTGTGTTCTTTAAAACTGGAGCATTATAGCCGATTGATACCACCAATGCACTACCCAAACAACCGCTTCAATAGATGTTTTACATAAATTTGAAACGAATAAAAACGTTCTTGTTGTGATCTTTTGTTATTTAACGTTAACCCGTGAATTGCTCTTGTCGTAAACAAAAGCAGCCCCGCTGTCCAAACTAATGATAATCACATGTTTTATCAGTAAAAATATCCAAGCTTAGCCATACTTTACATGCCTATTAAGATTACATAGCAACCTGTTTATTGATCTTTCAAATCCTGTATAATGCATCTTTTTTTAAGCATCATGGAATAATTGCCTAATGTCCGAGTCGACACTAATCACGCGGAATGAACCACCTGAATTTTCAGAATTAGCTAAGTTTTTATGGTCAGCAAAACTAATGATATTAGGCATCAGTTTTATATTTGCTATCGCCGGAGTAATGTTAGCGCTCAGCTTACCAAACACATATCGTTCGAGCGTAGTATTAGCACCAACACAAAGCTTGAAAAATGCATCAGCTGACTTAGGTAGTTCTTTAGGAGGACTTGCTGCATTAGCTGGAATTTCACCAGCCCAAAACGGTGGATTTAAAACTGAAGTTGCACTGGCAAAACTTCAAAGCAAAGAATTTTTATACCGATTATTTGATGAACAGAACTTAATCATTCCACTCATCGCATCCAAATCATGGGATGTTGAAACTAATACGCTCACGCTTGACGAGGCAATAATAGACCCTAAGACGACTCAGTTCCTTGAGTTGGATGAACGAGCACAACTGTGGGAAACCTACAAAGCTTTTTCCAAAATGCTTAGTGTAGAAGAGCAAAGAAATGGGATGTTTACCATTTCGTTTGAACACCTTTCGCCGTACTTTGCCCAGAAGATATTGGACACATTGATAAGCGAAATTAATCAAACAATGCAAACTTACGACATCAAGCAAGCTGAAAAAAGTATTGAGTATTTAAATAGAAAGTTAGAACAAACAACTATTGCAGATATGCAAGTGGTCTTTTATCGTTTGATTGAAGAGCAAACGAAGCAAAAAATGCTCACTGAAATTGAAGACGAATATATCTTTACCACAATTGATCCACCAAGCTTCGAAGAAGAGAAGTATGCACCAAAGCGCGCTTTTATCGTAATCATCTTAACGATTTTAGGTGGTTTATTTGCAACTTTTATCTATCTCGTCCGCTTTTACTCACAAAGAAATAGATAAACACATAGACGTTGGTAATACATCAAAGTGTTGTTACCAACGAATACAAATTACAACTTTGGTAATTTACTCTTTTTGATAGCAATGTTGTTATTTGTGAGCTGAATACAAAAAGGCTATTAAAAAGCCAATAAACTAATCTACGGTAATAAAATTCACTTTTTATGAAAGACCTTCTCAATAAAAAAATTTACTCAGGCGACCAGTTTGATGCAATACGAGCAAATGCCTTAAAGGCAGACAAGCCTGTTGCGATTTCATTCGTTAACCCATTTTCTTACCATGAAGTACAAAAACGGCCTGAGCTGGTAGAAAATATTGATTACTTTTTTTCAGATGGTGCGCTACTTTGTAAGCTAAATAACTTGTTTCTACCTAAAATAACGCGTGCAAGTTTTGACTATAGCTCAATTGCAGCACCGTTTCTTCAGCATATTAGTGACGAACATTTAAATTTAGCTGTTATTGGTGCAACTGCAGACGAAAATGAAAAAGCAGTAAAGGTCCTCAAGCAACAATATCCAAATATTCATATTGTTTATGCTCGAGACGGGTATATTGATGATACAGCCCCCGTGTTGAAAGAGTTGGAAGAACGCAACGTAGATGTAGTATTAGTTGGTATGGGTACTCCATATCAAGAGCAATTCTGCGTAACCGCTAAAAACAAAATTCACTTACCTATGCTGTTCATTACTTGTGGTGGATTTCTAACACAGACTTCAATAAAACCAGATTATTACCACCCTATAATAAAGAAATTAGGACTACGGTGGCTACAACGTATGGTTAAACACAAACATGTTCGGGATCGCGTTATCCGCCAATATCCGAAGTTTATTGTTAGCTACCTATATCACATGCTAAAAAAGAAGTAGTCAATGCAACGAGCTAGCTTTCCTCAATTTGTAACTTTTGCGGCCATATTTCTTCTTTTCTATTGGCCTACGTACTTCATACCGTCAATTGCGCCAACGGTTATGCAAAAGTCTTACTTTATTGTAATGCTTGGAATGTTGACTATCAGCATTTTAGCAACGAGGACAAAGTTCGCTTTACCTAGCTTGGCATATGTCTACTTATTACCTACAGTAGCAATGCTGATTACATTTCCATTTCAGTGGCAACACTTTTCAAGCTTCCACTTTGGCGTATTAATTAAGCCATTTTTTCTGTTTTTTTATACTGCAGCATTCTTTTCTTTGTTACGCACACACTTTCAACTACAAGATTTACCAAAACTTACTAAAGTGCTGCTTGGAATGATGATTCTGCAGCTAGTTTTTATCGCATTGCAGATCATTTTAGGTGATATACCAGCATTAAAAATCATCAACTCAAGGCAAGTTTATGCTGGCTTCGGATTTAGAGCTCCAGGAACCTTTGAATGGGTATACATCACCTGCTATGTCCTCAGTTTTTTCCTTGTCTACTGCATTATGGAGTTTTTCCTAGGAAAAAGGAAAGTAGCAGCTGGCATTAGCATTACTTTTATCTTCTTAGCCATTTTTCTTTCTCAATCTAAGACGGGATATCTAGCCACCGCAATAATTGCCATTTACTTCTCAGCTTTATCCGTTGCATTGAATTTAGGAATAGCAAAAAAGCTGCTTATTTTAAAAGGCTGTTTTATAGGCCTAGCTATACTTGCCATCCTCCAGCTAGATATCAATTTACAGTATATTGTCCAATTTATTGAGTTGATGAGTTCAGGTGAATTGGATGGCTCAACGTCAACTAGAAAAGCCCAAACAATTACCGCTTTGAGCCAAGGTCTTGAATACTGGTATTCAGGTTCCCCTCTCGCCTATGACGGAGTGATCATAGAGAATACCTATTTAGATTACTTATTTAGATATGGTCTATTTGGTCTTATTGCAATTACATCTGTATTGATTATTTTTTATTTTTATTCATTAAAGGTATGTTTTACTTCAAGAAGGCATATTGCTACTTTAGGTTTTACACACCTTAAACTGTCCGTATCAGCTCACTTGTCTGTTACCGCAGCTATTCTTTATGCTTTTACGGGCACTCCCTTAGATGCCTACCGCTCTGCGCTTTGGTCTGCGTTTGTCGCCGCACTGATGGTTTATCTTGATTATCTGAGTAAGGACCATATCAAAAGCACATAATCTCCTCCATAAAATGAAACATTAACTGCTGACGATGTATATCGTAACACGGCATAAGCTATGGCGTATTTTTACCACAGGAAGTCGACTGTCGATTCTGAATATTGGCGCTTTGATGCTCAGACTGGCTGCACTAAATCAATCCAAACTGAGCATTATCTTTGTCAACAGCACTTCTGTCACTGCCATTGCACAGTGCTTTGCACTTTTAATAGCTAAACATAAAAAAGCTGTAAGCGTCGCCTAAACCTCACCTAGCAACTGAATCTGCTCGACTTAGAAAGCACTACCAATCAATGAGCTTTACCTGCTTCACTAGCCCATAACGCGGTGAAACAATATCAATCAGCTTGATTTAAAACAGGTGCTTTTGTGGAGTGTGCATGGTTGATTTTGGTTTCATTTTTTACACTTGAATTGCAATTTTTTTGCTTGTGTGATTCAAAAAGCAGAAATTTGAGGATAGTAAGATCGTTTAGATCTTCAAGTAATTCAATAAATCAAATTAGTTTCAGGATGAGCCAATTAGTACTAGGCTGTTACAAAACTCTGAACCAACTCAAAAGCGCTGTTCACCTTTAGTGAGCAGCGCTTCAACCCGACCTAATTAATCGTTATAGGTGTACTGTAAAGCTCTGACAGTGCATTTGTGAAGTCATCCACTTCGGTAGACTCTTTTACAATCTTGGTTGTTATCAACATGATTAACTCTGTTTTGGTTACAGAGTCAGACTTACTTTTAAATAGATTACCTAGTAATGGCAATTCTGAAAGTAAGGGGACGCTATTGTCCTGATCATTTTTCGACTCTTGGATAAGACCCCCTAATGCAACCGTCTGCCCATCACTCGATAATATTTCGGTGCTAATTGAACGGTTTGTAATCACCGGTGAATTTGAACCACCTAACTCATTCGATTCTGCGTTACTATTTGACATAGAAACGGATAACGAGATAACTCCTTGTGAGTTAATCGTTGGCGATATGCTTACACTAATCCCTGTAGAACGATACTGTACGGAATTTGATACCGAGTTATTATTACCTATATCTTCTACCGTTTGGGTAATAATTGGTACCTGCAGCCCAGAGTTGATTGTTGCAGATTCGCCATCTCTGACAATAAAATATGGTCTCGATAATACTCGAATATCTTCGCTTTTATCTTTCCATTGAGGTTCAGCTTTCCAGTTGCCTGATATTACCGTACCAGCAATAGCACCTTCAGCACTACTCAGGGTAAAACTACTTCCAGGTTTCTTCATCCCCTTGCTGTTATACGCCCATTCAACTCCAGTGGCTGCTGAGTCTGTCAATGTGACTTCTAAAATAGTGACATCAAGGATTACCTGGCCCGGTAAAGAATCCATCTTTTCAAGTAGAGATTCGACCAAGCGGTACTCATCTTTTGTCGCATAGAATATCAATGAGTTTTGTTGTTTATTCAAAGAGAAGCTTAGCTTTCCATCAGGGGTTGATCCGCCTTGAGCTGAGCTGCTCTCACCGTTTTTATCTGATTGGAAATTCTGCAATAATGGGGCTAATGCCGTTTTCATATCTTCTGCTTTTGCATATAGCGGCTTAAACACAAAATATTGGCGCTCATCTCCAGCTATTGGCACATCTATTTTTTGTGCCCAGAAGCTCATTCTATCCACAATTTCCGCACTGCTGGCATAAACAACAACAGAGTTGATACGTGGAATGGTAACAAAGGATACATCGCCGCTAGAGCCCATAGCTAATCCATCTTCAGTTAACAGCTCTCTAATTTTCTTAACACCATCGTCAGGTGCAATGTGGGCAAACTCAAATAATCTGATTTCTCTTCCGTATGCTCTTGGGACATCAAGCATATTAATCAGGTTAACCGCTCTAATTATTTCACTCTTCTCGCCCTCTAATATAAGTAACTTTTGAGCTCCATAAACGGTTACCGTCGCTGTCGATAACTTATCTAAAATGCTAGTTAAATTTCTACTGCTGCTATATACAAATGGAACTATTTGAGTGATAGCTCCTCCAACATCAGGAACATCTTCTACAGCTTTACCTATACCAACAGAAATTGTGTTTTTCTTGTCCCTACCCTGCGCTAAAGTAAGGTAGATAATTTTGTCTTTGTAGTACGCGCTAATTCCACTTTCTTGCATTGTTTTAATAACAGCCTGGTAAAACTCAGGACGTGGAATTTCTTCAGAGAAATTTAATGTCAGCTTTTTACTAGATGCTGCTAATTCAGCAGATAGTACATAATTGATACCCAAAATTTCTTGAAATGCACGATTAGAAAACTCTTTTATTGGCAGTTCATCCGCGGCAAATGATACACTTGGCCCTTCTAACGCAGGCACATCAATAGAATCTTGATTTACTGCCGATACACCGCCCCAGTCACTAATGTCAGTTTCACTGTAAACGCGTTCGGATTTACTCCCGCTTTCTTCAAGATTTTCACTTTCAATTGCAGCGCGCTCACTGCTAATAATTGAAGGGGTAACTTTTAATTCCTTGTTTAACTTTGGGTTGTTGGCTGCACAGCCGGAAACCAACAACACGCTAAAAAATAAGGCGTTATGATTTATTTTTGAAAATACCACTTTAAACGTCTCCAGCTTGTGGGGATACTTCAACCTCTAATAGAACACTTTTATACATTTCAATGCTGATATTATTACCATCAGATATAATAACTGAACCTGCAATAATATCATTAACTGTATAATGGAAAAATGATTCACCAATTGAGACTGGTTTTATCTCATTAATATTGTCACCCGTGACCCTAAGCAGCGCCTGAGATTTTCCACCGGTTACATATATTGCGATAGGTGAAACCTTTACCTCTGTGACTTTCTTTTCATTACTTTGTACTTTTTCGATTTTTTTGTATTCAATATTAAAAAAATCTGCGAAACGTTTTGGTTCAAACTTCTCAAACGTCACTTTTGCTTTCTGGTTTTGGTCAAGTTCGTTGTTTAAATTAACCTCTTCATACGAGCTTTGAAGGCTTATGATGTACGATATAAACAAATAACAGGCAAAAATTAACGCCGTAAAAAAAATGGCTAAGTTTCTCATAATGTTGAATACACCTGCACAAATTCAATGTTTGCCGTTGCAAACCCTTGATTAGCAATTTCTTGGAAAAAAGATACCTGTCTCACCTTTTTTCCTTTTTCTATGTCTTCTAAACTATCTAGCAGCGCAATGATCTGATTAAGCGGCCCTTCTACGTGCAAATTTCCTGTAAAAGCTGAGTAACCATCATTTATTTTTACCGCTCGTTTTGGAGATTTATTATTAACTTCTATTTCGAGTTCCGCAGTTGCATCATCAATTGCTTTTAACCAAATCAAGCTCACATTATCGTCTTTTTTCAAACGGGGAAGGTTGGCAAATGTTTGCAGTTCAGCTTCAAAGCGCTTTTGTTTCTCGTCTAATAGATCAACGGACGTTATTACCTTCTGTTGTTTGCTTATTAATTGATTAAGGCTATCAATTTCTCTTCTTTTATCAGCTACCCAATCCCACCAAGGAAAGACAAAAAATTCCAACACAAGGATCCCTATGATCGCTACTAAGCCTAACTTTGCTTTTGGTGTTAACTGCGCACTCATTTCCAATCTACCTGTATTGAGAATATTTCTTTACCTGAGTTATGTTTGATTAACGCCCTAGTAAACTTTGCTTCTGATACATGTTCCGCTTCACTATACTTTTGTAGCAAAGCAGTGGCATTCGCAGTCCTTCCTCGGAGCTGTGCGCCTGTTGGAATAATAACAACTTGATCGTACATCACCTCTATATCCCCAGTATCAATTAAAGCTAACTTATTCAATACATTCGGGTTCTCTGCAAAAAACACTGTTAATCCTTCAATTTGCGCCCCTCGACCATCCAAGGTCTTTCGTTTTAATAATGCCTCATCAACCACTGGTTCATTCGCTAACTTCAGTGCTTGTAGTGTCGATAATTTGTATTCGGTATAGAGAGAAGTAGACAACAGAGCGGCCCCTGCGAGCGCTGACAGCGCAATCCCCAACGTTTTATTACTCATTTTTTGTGTTGCTTTACTGACCTGAGTTTTTGTTCGTAAACTGAATAGGTCAGTATAAGATAGGGTGTCCGCAGTCTTTAATAATTCAGTTTGAGTGCTTCCTTCAGTACTTAAGAGTGCAAATGGCGACTCATCTTCCACCCGATCATGCTCAGGTATAATATATAAACAGTCATCAGGAATTTGCTCTTTGGCCGCTGACGGCAAGACAAAAAAAGTGAGCTTGAATTTTTTGGCGTCACTAAGCAGACGAAATTGCCAAAATACCTCACCTTTCAGCGGTAATTTAGTCGCTTTCTCTGCGTTGATAAGGTTCTTTAATTCCGGAAGCAGCTTAAGCGCATATGTTCTTTCAATTACCCAAAGCTGCTGCCGAGCAACAACACATGCTGTCCCTAACGCAAACGAGGGCTTTTTTCGTTCTGTAGATTCCAACTCTCCAGCCGCATTGATGGTGTACTTCAACCACAGTAACGCGTTGACTGAGCCTAGCTTTTTCAGATTCTCATGCATATTTAAAAAACTAACTTCTCATTACTAATAAAGTAAGGGCGTATCGAGCCAACCCCTCTGTAAAAAACAAATTGCTTGGCATAATTTGAATTGGTTCTAGACAAAATTTTTATCTTAAAACGACCACTAGGGTATACCCTCTCATTTCCACTTTCTGCGCTGCCTGAGGTGTCGCTATTGTTGGAAAAGCCAAGCACGGAGTATAAATTGCTTGGTGCAAATTGTCGAACAAGGTACGGCGAACCATACATCACAAGATTGCCTGCAACTTTTTCAAAAAGCGAATCATCACCTAAGATATAACGTAATTCTTGCTTGCTTTGAATTGTTTTGTTTGCTGGCAGAAATGCTTGCTCATAGTCACCCTTTTCAGCTCCCTCTAACCTCACTAAATCATCCTTATCCTGCCAATCGTCAAGCCTGTCCATAATAGTTTGCAAATTTTCAGGCGTTGTTTCACGTAAAATAAGTTGCCGAAATCGCTTTTCATCAAATGGCATTAATGAAACTACACCGAACAGATCCTGTACTACAATGTCGTAATCTCGATATTTAAAGGGTTTACCGTTGATATTGTCGAAAAATGTACTATCAGTAAATTGCTCACCCGAACTACTCGTTGGCCCAAGTACACTCAGTGGTGTTGTAATTAATTCAAATACTAACTCGGACTGGATGGAGTGTACCTCAAGTTCAACATTGCTTCTATTTTTCAAAATCTCAGTATAATTATTGGTTAACTGCCCTTGAGTAGAAAAAAACATCATAATAGCTGCTAGGCAGGCTGAAATCATAAGAACGATTAGCAGTGCCGCACCGTCATTTTTAGCCTTCAAATGCATTTTGAGTATTCCGCTCTAGGTAGTTAAACTCTGGTAGTCGTACTTTAAAAGACTCACTTTCACCGTTGTTTGTATCAAACAATATTTCAATAAAAATCGGAGTTATCCCTCGCTCCCTTCCATCATAATTGCTATACCATGTTGGCTTAGGTTTTGTTGGAGGTGCAAAATATTCAGAAAAGTAGTTATAAAACTCAAACTGGTCTTTCCAACCAAAATAGCGAAAACGTACATTCTCCCCTTCAAAGAGTACAGTAGGGTTTTCGCACCGATCATTCCCTTGTCTATAATCCGGCAGTCCTACGCTGCCGAATGGCAACTCGCAATAGCTTATCCCTTGATCCGTAGAGAACAAACTAACGATGGAAAGAGGGGACTTTGTGAGCAATGAAGCTTCGGTAATAAAAGTAATTTCTTTTTGACTGCCCACAAAAAACGGCATATCGCTAGGCTTATCATAAACGCTAACGAAGTAAGGTTTCACTCCTTTCATTTGCTGCCTCAACACTTTTAAAGAAGCTAAAGCTCGAACCTCTGCCTTGTCGACCTTCTTACCCATTTGTTGTAGCGCAAACCGATAAGAAGAAACGGATATAGCAATGACAATACTAAAAATAGTCATCGCAACAAGTACTTCAACTAACGTGAAAGCTGTTTGCTTTGGTTTAAAATTGCCAAAATACATCTTTAAACTTCGCAACCTCATATTCATCTAGAGCATCATAAACCGTGGCCTCATACAGGACGATTTCACCCACTTCGGAGGACTGCCCATTCTCATCTGAAATCACACGCTGCGCTTTCTTCTTTTCTAAAACTTCAACTCCCCAGTTGAAAACCATACCATCAACAACAAGCTCCCCTTTGTTTTTGCTTAAATATTGATATTGGTATTGTATTTCGTCCAAAGCTAGCTCAACCACTTTGGCGCGAACAAGATTCCTATCCAGACGACTCTCAAAAAGGAAATACGATCGCATAACATAGGTTAAGCTCGTAATAGCGATGAATAGTAAAATGGACGCAATCAGAACTTCAATTAGAGTCATACCTTTATTAGCTTTCACCATTTGACCCTTTTATTAGTTCCAAGCTGCTATGGCTAAATGCGATATAGGAAAGAGGAGATATTTCAAAGTCCTTTTCATTGAGTTTTACATGTTTGAAGTGCACCTGTTTTACAATTCGAACACTCTGACTACTTGGTACTTCAGAGTCAATATCGTCCTCGAGGCTAGATGGCTTGTCATCTTCACCCGAGCTCACCTCTGATGTTTCAAGCTTAGGCAAGGTAATGGTTAACGAAGTCTCTTGGCTTGAAATCAACAGACGCTGGTTGTTGTAAAAGGCGTATAGTCTCGCATACTCAAGCAAAGCCGTTACTTGCCGTTTCTCTGCCAAGTATCTTATTTTATCTAACTGTCCCCATAGATTTGGCAACACAATGGAGCTTGCAAGCCCTATAAGCGCAAGCACAATCAAAAGCTCCACCAAGGTAAAACCTTTTTTATTAGAAAGAGACATCGTTCATAGACACAATACTTAATAACATAACGATAACGACTGAGCCAACAATGCCACCCATTATCAATATTAAAAGCGGCTCCAATAGCGCTGTAAATTTCATTAACCATTGCTCGAAAGACTGTCGACTTCTCCGTGATATTTCTGAAAACGACATTTCTAAATTGCCGCTCTCCTCACCAACAGTGATCAGAGAAAGCGAAATTTCATCGAAAAGCTTCAGCTTAGCTACCGCTCCAGAAATACTTTCACCACTGGAAACCTCGACTTTTGTTTTCTTCAACTTATCGCTCAATTGAGGGTTGATAACTGTCTCACTTGCTAATTCAAGGCTGGACGAAAGGCTAACGCCACTTTCCAACGTAAGCTGCAAGGCAGTAGAAAATCTAATTCGATCTGAAAACGTAATTAGACTTTTAGCTATCGGGAAACCACTTAAGAAGTTTAGTAGCTTAGTTCTCAGTTGATGTTTTTGCAGGGCTAATGCAACTCCGATTGGAATACCAATGAGTGCAACAAATATAACGCCTTGATATTGAATAACCCAGCTCGACATATTTAACAGCAATTGAGTGTACTCAGGAACTTGATCCACCCCTTCAAACATTGCTGACATACTTGGTACTACAAAAGTAAAAATGCCCCAAATAGCTAAAATACAAACAATCAAAATAAAAATTGGATAGGTAGCAGCCTGCATTACCTTGCTTTTAAGTTCATATTGAAAGCGTAAATTCTGGCTCAATCTTTCAAATACTAAGGGTAGTGTTCCTGTACTTTCACCAATCTTTGTCATTTCAACGAATAGCTTAGGAAAAACATTAGGCTTATCTGCTAGCGAATCACTAAGAGAACCGCCATGCTTCAAATCAGATAATACCTGACGCCAAACTCCCCCTATCGCTGAGCTACTGCTTGCTTGAGCAAGTACGGCTATCGCTTTATCAATTCGTAGGCCATTATGTAACAGTGTCGCAAGCTGACTAGTCGCTTCTTCAAGTTCTTTCAAGCTGACTCGGTTACGTTCAAAAAGCGTACTATTTTCTTTTACTGATAACACAAGTTTAAAGTCTTCTTCCAATTTAGCTTGCGCCGAAGCTAAACTGGTGGCATGGACTTCACCCTGTTCCACCATACCTGACTCATTAACAACTTTATATTTGAAGGACTTACTCACCCAGCCACCCTTAACACTTCATCAATTGTCGTGATCCCTTGGATTGCTTTAAGAAAGCCGTCTTCCTTTAACGTTCTTAGATGTTTTTGTTTCATCAGTTCATATAAGTTGTCTAAAAGCTTTTCATCTTTCGCCATTCTCTTTACGTCACTATCGCAGGGTAAATACTCCAAAAAGGCTACTCGCCCTTGGTAACCTGTTTGCTCACAATGGGAGCAAGCCGACGGTTTAAATAAAGAAATAGATTTCTCGGCTAACTTATCTAAGCCATATTTTGACACTAAAAACTCAGACTCTTGCGCAGACAGAGGTTCTTTACAATGCTCGCAAAGCTTTCTCGCTAAACGCTGCGCCATAATAGAAACAAGGCCTGCATTTAAAAGATATTCTTGGATCCCTAAATCTAGCAACCGCGTGTAGGCTGACGGAGCGTCGTTGGTATGCACAGTACTAAATACTAAGTGACCAGTCAGAGCTGATTGTAACGCAATTTTTGCTGTTTCATTGTCCCGTATTTCACCAACCATGATAACGTCTGGATCTTGACGAACAATACTACGTAGACCCGTCGAGAAGTCATAGCCAATCTCTGCATTGACTTGAACTTGATTAACACCGGGAAGCTGATATTCGATTGGATCCTCTAATGTGACAATTTTAACATCAGGACTATTTATCTGACTTAGGAATGAGTATAGAGAAGTTGTTTTACCAGAACCGGTAGGACCGGTCATAAGTATCACTCCTGACGTCTTCTTGATATCAGCATTGATCTTTTCAATCAAATCTTCAGAATATCCTAGATTTGACAAATTGAAGCGTACAGCACTTTTAATCAAAAACCGCATTACTATACTTTCGCCTTCCCCTAGAGGAAGTGTTGAACAGCGGATATCTAAATCTGTCGCCCCCGCCTTCATTGCAATCTTTCCGTCTTGTGGTCTTCGCTTCTCAGCAATATCCATACCCGACAATATCTTTATCCTAGATACAACTGCAAGCTGTAAGCTATTAGGGATCGGTTCTGCTTCTTTTAAAATACCGTCAATTCTGTAACGTGCTCGATATCGACCATCGACAGGTTCAATATGTAAATCCGATGCACCAAGCCTAACGCCTTTATTGATTAGACTGTTTACCAAGTTGACAGTAGGAGCGCCTAATGCAAGCTCTTTAAGCGCGTTAAGGTTTTCAGCATTTACTGGTGTCACTTCATGCTTAAAGATAAACGTTTTACAATGCTCTTTGAGCAGTTCAATCTCTTTGCTCGATAGCACATAAAAAACCACTTCGGCATTTAGTAATCTTAAATAGTCGATGACATGCGGACAATGTGGATTGCTAAAGCCAACCTCTATACATTTTTGACTTGCATTTAAAGGTATAAAGTCATTATTCAACAAAAACTCAACATTGATTGATTCTAATGCCGCTAGTGCATCATCTGAGTACTCAGGGATCCCCTGCCACACTTTACAACCTAGCAAAGATGCATAAAGGTTTGGAATTTTTTCTTCATCTAGCCATCCAGAGTTAATCAACAATGTATCTAGCTTATCATCGGTGTCGATTAAAAATCGTTCAGCCTGTTCTAGTCTTCCAGGCTCTAAGATAACATTATTTTCTACCCAAGACTTAACCTTAGAGTTCCACGTCTGCATCTTCACCTTCACCGCCCAACTTGCCATCACGACCTAAGCTTTTTAGCTGAAAATCTTCTCTGCCTTGCTCATTTGCTTTGCGTTCGTATAAATAGGCATTATTCCATGGATCTTTGGGAATAGCTTTAGAGAAGTAAGGGCCGTCCCACTGAGGTAAATCACTTTGAACGAGATCGTCCAGACTATTTGGATAGTAGCCAAGATCGAGTCTATATGCGTCCAATGCGGTGGATAATACTTGCATCTGCGCTCTGGCACTTGCCTCACGAGCTGAATCTACTTTACTAAACATCCTTGGCGCGATCACTGAGGCCAGCAATCCGAGGATAACCATTACAATTAACAATTCAACTAGGGTGAAGCCTTTAATGGCCTTACTTTTATTAGTCACTTTGCATTCTCCAGAAATAACAACAGGGGCAATTAGCCCCCGCACAATCTACCATAGTGATTTTTTTAGTCCAGCTTTGCTGAGCTTAAAGTGTCGATCACACTGCTTAATTTTGTAATTTCGCCAGCACCAACCACAATTCGATAATCTTCAATTTTACCGTCTACTTGTTTACCAATAACAAAGGTTGGTGTTGATTTTAAACCTAACAATGCAGCTTCTTGTAAAGAAGTATCAATTGCTGCATGTACTTCTTTATCAACTACGCATGCGTCCAGCTTTTCTTTATCTAAACCAAACTTTTCTGCCATTTCTGCAGTTGTATCGTTAGATAGGTCATTGCCTAGTTCGAATAAGTAGTTCTTTACTTCTTCATATTGACCTTGCTTATCTGCACATTTGAGTGCCACAGCAGCAAATGGAGCGTTAGGGTGGATCTGTGCTAATGGGAATTCCCGCGCAACGTAGGCCACTTTACCACTATCTACAAATTTTTCTTTAAATTCAGGCCATACATTCTGTTGATACTTTTTACAGAAAGGACAGTGTAAGTCGGTATACTCCATTACCACAATATTTGCGTCTTTATTACCAATCCATTTTGCATCTTCTGCTACAACTAAAGTGTCAGGCTTAACCAATTCGGCCATACCAATACGCACAGCAATTTGTTGCTGATTTGATTTTAGCTTTTCAATTTCTTGCCTCAGCTCAGCGCTATTATCCGCTGGTTGGCAGCCTGCCAGAGCCATAAAAAATGTTGGTAAAATTAACTTCTTCATTACTTCAACCTTAAAAAAAAACCCCCGCATTCGCGAGGGTTTTTAGTAAACTAAATTAGTTTAAATTATTGTGACCACTCGTTTTGGTCAAGAACTGGCATTACACGGTCAACACCGCCAGTGATACGCTGTACAGATACACCGTGTACAGAATCTCTAGGAGCTGTAACAGTGAATGTTAGCGTGTGACGAGCGTTGCTTGATACAGCGTTAGATGCATTGTCACCTAGAGACTTAGCAGCGTAACCACCGTCAGCACCAGTGTAACCTTTTTGCGTTTCCGCTTGAGCGATTACGTCTGGAACGAAGTAAACAACTGAAGACTGAGCAGGAACCATACCTAGGTCAACTGCTAGTACTCTGCGCTTACCTTCAGTACCGTCAGCAGACTCACCAAATACGTCAACAGTTACTTCAGCTGATTTGTCGTGCTCGTTAGTTACACGTACAAAGTTACCTTCTGCGTTAACAGTGTAAGGAACTTTAAGAACCGCACCATTTACACCAACTTTGTGAGTAACAGGCTTCATATCACAGTGATCAAGATACTTGTCATCAGCAAAGTTAAGCTTGTAGTTAGTAGTAACTTCATAGTTGAAGTTCATGATCTTAGTTGAGTCTTTAGTTTCAACTGTGTAGAACGCTTGGTTGTATTGAGCGCCAAAACGTGGGTCCGTAGCAGCTGCAGGGTTAGCTTCTGCACCGTTAACAAACAAGTCTGTAGCTTCAGTATCATACACTTTCTTAGTTGCATCACCTACAGTGATAACACCTTTTGCAGTGCCTGTTTCTACAGCGATTTCATCAGCTACTGAAGTAACTACACCTGATGCTGCAGTGCGAGTATCGTAGATACCATACTGTACACTTGCGCCAGGAGCACCACTTGAAACAAAGCTAGTTTCTAGGTGATCATCTGCTGAAAGAGTGATTGCACGGTCAAGCAGAGTTGCGCGGTCATAGAAACCTGCTGGGTAGATTGCTTGTGTCTTGTTTACAGTTGAAGTACCTTTTTCGTAAACAAACTCTGTACGAGCTACGATAGCTTGGTTTAGATAGTCTTCACTTTCAGCGTTAACTTTAACTTCAGTTGACTCACTATCTTGTAGTGCATAGAACTGAGGTGAAATATCAACTAGCTTATGAGCAACAGACGTTGCACCAGTGATTGAACCACCGCCATCAGTAGTTGCGCTAGTTACTTTAAGCGTAACAGCTTTAGTTGAAGTTGTTGATGTACATACATCATTTTCAATCTTAATGCTGATAGGCTTTAGAGTAGCTGCAGTTGTAGTAGCAGCATTTTCTGATCTAGAAAGTACTAAACGGGTTCCTGCGCGAATTTCGATATCTTTAGTTAGGAAAGTAAGCGTGTTAGAACCGTCAAAAACACCATCCGCATCCGCTACCGCTTCGAAACCGTCATTAGCATTAGGATCTTTATCTTTAACTAGGTGGATTTTGTTCGCGTTACCGTGGAAAATCGCACCATCTAGTTTAAATACTAATCTAGAACTTGAAGGGATGTTTGTTGTTGGTATATAAACAATCTGAATGTCTCTTTCAGTAGCAGGAGCAGCTGATAAGTTTACATTGTCAAAGTCTAGCGCTAAATCACCAGTTAGCTCGTAAGCTACCTTTGATTCTTTTGTTGGCTCAAGGTCAGTATCAGATGCACCGCCACGCTTGCTTTCTACAATACAAGTTGCGCCAGTATAACGTGTTTCAAATGCTTTGATGTGATCCGCAGCTGCAGCACCTGTTGTGTCGTAAATTTCGAAACAAGCTTCTGTACCTGCGTAAGCGTTACCTGCTAATACAGCAGCAACTGCAGCAGGAACTAAAGCGACTTTATTAAAACGCTTCATTTTTATCTCCATGTATCCGGTGGACACTTTATGTTTTCAGTTAATATTTACACACTCTGGACACCAGAGTATAGCAAAACGTTAAATAAGTTAAAGGGCCCGACCGATACTGCACAAACATGTAGCATCAAATCTAGGCTCTACCATTATGATAAGAACTAACATTTAATTCAAGCCCCATCATAAATTAAAATTTCTACAAAGTTAATAATTTCTCACAATAAATTGCAATCAACCACAAACTGTTCATTTTGTGAACTTTAAGCGCTTATAACCTTTAATTAAGCCAGTGTTCACTTGAGTGCACACCACTTTACTCAACCATCAGAGGTTGTCAATACCTGTATGAGTAAAGTCAGTTTTTCCGTAAATAATTGTTAATAGGTTCTTTGACTTAAAGACAATTATTTAGTTGTTACTTTTTACTTGTTAAGTGTTGCAATTGAAGCAGCAGCTAGACCTAATTGATAAATAATCTGTGTTGCAGTACTCCAAAGCGTCAAGCTATCGATATGTTGAGCATCAAGCGGTACAACAATCGTATCACCAGGAGCTAGTTGGTTAGCATGACTACTCACAGCAAACCAAGTCCCTGAGCCTGGGAGCTCTACTGAACCATTAGCTTTGATAATATAGATCCGTTCATCATCCGCTTTTTGTTTTAGACCACCACTCGCTTTAATATAGTCATCAACTGATTTAGACGAATCAAATAAGTGCGTTGCTGCCAAGTTGACCTCACCAATAACACTGACAGAGTCTTGTACCGCAGGAATATATAGCGCATCTCCATCTTCTAGCTGTAATGCTTGTGTCGAGCGTTTGTCTAAATCAATAACAAGACGTCCTAACGCTTCAACTTTAGACAAATCTCTCAAAATCTTGTCCATATCTTCATATGGCATTGAGGTATTCGCAGTCGCGCTCTTCTGGAAAGTATTGGTAATAATATCGCGTCTTAGCTCTTGCGTTAAACGTTGGATTTGTGAAGTTTCTTTACGCTTAATGGACTCACGAGTAAAAATAGCCGCTTCTTTGTGTGCAAATTGGTTAAAGCCACCCACTCTTTCAAGCAGGCTATCAAGCGTCTCACCGCGTTTGATAGTATACGTACCTGGAAATTTAACTTCACCCACAACTTTAACTTGAAGCCTTTCCTGCCAATTAGGTCTAGGGAAGATGTTTACAGTATCTTTGCTGGTTAGCGCCTGTGTTGGATTCGCCAGTTCATTTACACCATTAAATTGGATATGTTCAACCTGTTTACCATCATCGTATACAACACGGGTCAACTCCACTTGCTCAAGATAAGCCGCTTCAAGAAATCCACCGCCAGCCTGTACCGCTTTTTGAAAATTAGCATTTTTTGATAAAGGATACACGCCAGGAAACTTAACTTGGCCATTTACAGCAAATAATTGCGCTGGCTCTGTTGGTGTTGCCTGTCTTTGCAGCTTGGCTAGAATAGGTGCTAATAGCTTTTGACGACTAAAAACCGCATACTCTTCGTCTTCTACTTCTTTTGGCTCTTGGAACAGCGCATCGATACTTGTGATCAGCTCAACTTCTTCCTCAAGTTCGAACAGCTCATCTTCTTTTAAGCCGATATATTTTAAAAATTCATCGCGTTCAAACTGCTCCCACAGTTTTACGTTTTCACGCAATTTCAGCTGCTCTTTATTATAAGCAAGGTCTTCCAGCAACTGCTCTTCTTCTTCTTTCAGTTGATAGCGGCTAAATACAACAATACTGTCGTTAGAAACCAGCTCAATATCTCCAGATTTACCGTTAAAGATATCTTGCAAAGAGAATTGAATGATCTCAATATCACCTTCAAAGTTTACTTCACGGATAATCAGTGAGTACCCGAAGTCGGCGATAGATAACAAATCTTCCCTTGGCGCACTAAATACATCCTTTAGCGTCTTACCTTGGTGCCATTCATAATGCCCTGGGCTAGTTACTGCACCAACCACAGTTACAGTGTTTTGAAAACGAGTTGATGCGGCATTTACGGATATTTCATCACCGTTCTGCGGCTTATAACTCGTATTTTCAGTAAAGTTGTAGTTCAGGGTAATGCGCCTTCCATCACCGTTGTAACGTGATACGACTACTTTTGACTTGTTTGCGTTCGCTTTGAAACCACCTGACATGGCCATTACACTCTCAAGCGTGTCTGACTCTTTAAGCTCAAAGATGGCTTGGCGGTTAACTTCACCTTTTACTTTAATCTTCTTAGCTGCAGGCGGGATAAATACAACATCGCCAGGCTTTAGGACTACATCATCAGAGCTATCACCAAACAGCAATAAGTCGTATAAATCAAATGTGGTAACTAGCTTACCCGCTCGCTTTACTTGAATTTTTCTAAGCGAACCACTATCACTTACACCGCCAGAAACAAATAGCGCATGGGTCACTGTCGCAAGCGGTGAAACCGTATAACTACCAGGCTTGTATGCTTCACCCACTACCATAATGCGCATAGGGTTTAGCTCACCCATAGAGACAAAAGCTTGAACTCCGATCATTTCTTCTGATATTTTTTTTGTGATCAGTGCTTTTAGCTCTTTAAATGACAAACCAATAACGTGAACCGGGCTCAGGTTTGGAATTGCAAGACGCCCTTCTCTGTCAATTTGAACTTCATGTTCTTCGTTGGTTTTACCATACAAATTGATCTTCACCAGATCGCCAATACCCAACAAATAAGTATCAGGAATTGCAGCCAACTCAGAAGGCATAAATGTTAAAGGCTCACCTGCAAAAAGCTCATAACCAAAAGGCTTTAGCTCTTCCTGCTTCGGCTTAAACTTATCTTCCTCTTCTTCCTCTTCCAGCAATCCATTTTTGTTTCGAGGTTGAATCGAAGTATCTTTTTCTTCTTTCTCTTTATTGCCTAATGTTTTGCTATCTAAAGTACTTAGATCGATGCCATAGCGCTTCGCAAGGGCTTCCTGCTGAGCTTTAGGGAGCTTTTTGAACTGTTCTATTTGCTGTTTGCTTGGTGTCATCGCAACTGATTGGTGCGATATAAGAATAAAAACTGAGAGCAATATTATTCTGAAGAACTTCACTGAAATCTCTTCCATTATAGACTTTTGTTAAACTTTGAGCATTCTACCGAAGTTTGGAAGAATTAAAAGGGCACATGAGTGCCCTTTGGGAAGATACTTGTTAGAAACTGTAAACCAAAGTAAGTGAAGTTTCTGTATCAGTATTTTCTTTGCCATCCGCAACGTCAGAGTTGTGGATAATGTTATATGCCACTTTCATTTGAAGCGAACCATTTATTTTGGTTAACAGCGCCGTTTCAGAGGTTGTCTTAGTATTTGTATCACCGTATTCAATCGCGATAAGCTGTGTAAAACGCGCATTTTCTGAAATTTGCCACTGGTAATCTAGTTTACCGACACCAATGAACTCGCTTTCAGAAGTACCAGCTAACAATTCACCATCATCGTCAAGTTCAGTGCTATCGTCTTGGTGCTCGAAGCGCTTTACACCAGGACCGATTTCAGCGTTAAGATACATATCGTCATTTTCGAATAAACGTTGACCGTAACCCACTGAAATAACTGCTTCGCTACGGTAAGCACCAAAATAATCTGAAACATAAGAACCAAACACAAATAGGTGGCTATTATCTTCGTTTAACTTATAGTTGCCTTGAACTGACGCGGAGTATTTTTCATTGGTACGAGATGTAATGTCTACACCAGCATCGTTTTCACGCGTGTCTTCTTTATAGAAGCCATCTAACTTGTACTCGTTGTTCCAGTTAGTTAGATTGTGTTTAGCTTTGATCCCGCCTTTAAGCGTTGTTGTCTCAGTGTTACCACTGGTGATTATCGCACCAACTTCACTGGTTACATCCCAAACTTTCTGTGGTTTCTTAGCTTTACCTTCTGCTGCTGCATTAGCGCTGGCAGCCATAAGAATACAACAGGTTAAAACCTTCAATTTCATTTCTAACTAACCTTTTTACTGATCTTTGTGTAGGTGAACATCCATTTGCGGGAATGGAATGGTAATATTAGCTTCGTCTAGCGCAATCTTAATATTTTCCACAAGCGTGAAATACGTTGGCCAGTACTCTTCTGTTTTAACCCAAGGACGAACAACAAAGTTAACACTTGAGTCGGCAAGCTCCAGCACTGCTACCGTATAAGCTGGCTCTTTCAAAATACGTGATTCATTGTCTAGTACAGACTTTAATACCGCTTTTGCTTCTCGTAGATCGGCGTCATAGCCAACACCAATTACAAGGTCAATACGACGTGTTTTTTCGCGTGAGTAGTTAACGATCGCACCGGACATAATGGCAGAGTTTGGCATTACAATTACTTTGTTATCAGGAGTACGAAGCTCTGTAGAGAAGATTTCTATCTTTTGTACACTACCGGCTTTGCCGCCAGCTTCAATATAGTCTCCTGACTTGAACGGACGCAGCATAATAATAAGTACGCCAGATGCAAAATTAGAAAGTGAGCCTTGCAGGGCAAGACCAACAGCCAAGCCTGCGGCACCTAAAATAGCAATGAATGAGGTGGTTTCGATACCTACCTGAGATAATGCCATAAGCAGCGTCGCGGCAAAAACAATCGCATAAGCAATATTGGCAACGAATGAGCCTACCGCTTTATCTACTTTGCGTTTACCAAATGCTTTTTCAGTGAGATCAGCACTAAGCTTAGCTAGTTTTAAGCCAACGAAGAAAATTATTAGTGCTATAACGCCTTGAAGCACATAGTGTAAGATTAAATCTGAGTTCTCATTAACCCATTTCCAAACAGCTTCCATACTCATCCCCCTTTTTATATTAAGCAGTTATTTATCATTAGATCGGCTGGATCATACATAGGATATATGAATATTTGCTGTATGCGGAAATAATCTCCGAAAAAAAACTTTTATTAAGTTTTTTCGATATTTCCCTTTGCATTTGGAAAAAACTTATGTATTATGCGCGCCACACCAGACAAGGTGTTCAAGTCTTTTGTGGCGGCTGTAGCTCAGTTGGTAGAGCCCTGGATTGTGATTCCGGTTGTCGTGGGTTCAAGTCCCATCAGTCGCCCCACTCTTTTTATAAATTCATTCCCATTTTATATTTTTACGCACACATCACTCCTACACAATAAACACCAAACATCTGCGTAGCAGCGATTTTATATCGCGACTTAAGAATAAAACCCTCGCTACATAAAGTAGCTCCTACACGACCAACACCAAACAATAAGCACCAGACACCAGCGTAGCAGCGATTTTATATCGCGACTTAAGAATAAAACCCTCGCTACATAAAGTAGCTCCTACACGACCAACACCAAACAATAAGCACCAGACACCAGCGTAGCAGCGATTTTATATCGCGACTTAAGAATAAAACCCTCGCTACATAAAGTAGCTCCTACACGACCAACACCAAACAACAAGCACTAAACATCTGCGTAGCAGCGATTTTATATCGCGACTTAAGAATAAAACCCTCGCTACATAAAGTAGCTCCTACACGACCAACACCAAACAACAAGCACTAAACATCTGCGTAGCAGCAATTTTATATCGCGAAAAAGATCTCAGCATTAAACCGGTTTTGCAGGTAAGGGAGTGATTTAGGCATAAAAAAAATGCCACCTTATTCAGGTGGCATCACACACGGGATTATTTCTACATACATAGAAATGCTTTACATTTTCTTGCTACGCTTTCTTTTTGATCTTATGACCTTTCACAGCGTAGAAGATTATAAATAGATAACAAGGTAACATTACAAGGTGTGCAATTTGCTGTGATTCCACTGTGCCAGATGTGCCCTTAGCTAAACCTAAGAATACTGGACCGAATGCACCACCGGCAATACCCATAACCAATAAACCAGAGCCTACACTGGTTAGCTTGCCAAGTCCAGATAATGCGAGCGGCCAAATAGCAGGCCACATAATGGCATTTGCTAAACCTAAAATAGCGACCATCAATAGAATATCAGGCAACGCTGATAATCCAAATAGATTTGAAATGACAAATGAGTCTGGGCTGCCAAATGAAATTGCGAGCGTGAGAAGCACACCAAGCACGGCAGATGCTGTTAACGCCCTCTCCTGCGATATTACTCTCGGGATCAATATAATACCCAAAATATAGCCCGTAACCATACAAGCCATAGTATAAGAGGTCATCACACTATATTTTTCAACACCCAGCGCTAACGCAAATGAACCAATCGTATCACCAGCAATCACTTCAACTGCAACATACAAAAACAGTGCGATCACACCAAGCTTTAGATTAGGATGAGATAGCGCTTCTCTCACTGAGCCATGTTCTTCTTCATCATCTTTTTCTATTTCAGGTAGTGGTGCAAACTTAATACCCAAGGCAAAAATACCAATAAATGCAGCCAAGCCTAAATATGGCCCGATAAGACCGTTTGCCATTGCATCGATATCAGCTTGAGTCAGCTCTTTACCTGCCATATCAGTAAAGTTACTCAGCACCAACGCGGTAAATACAAGCGGCGCAACAATACCAGCACCTTTATTCAGTATACCCATAATACTTACGCGCACAGCTGCTGACTCTTCAGGTCCAATACGCACCACATAAGGATTTACAGCAGTTTGTAATAATGTTTGCCCAATACCCATAGTAAATTGAGCAAACAAGAACAATGCAAACATTTGTGTTTTAGCCGCTGGAATATATAGCAACGCTGCACACATCATCATCGCAATTGCGATGGCCATACCATTTTTATAACCCACCTTACGGATAACTAGAGCGGAAGGAACCGCTGTAAATGTCACCGCAATATAAAAAGAGAAAAGAATAAATGAAGATTGGAGAGGAGTTAGTTTTAGTACTTGCTCCAAATATGGCATTAGTGACCCATTAAGCCAAGTCACAAAGCCAAGAATAAAAAACATGGCTGCGACAATTGCCATAGGGATCGCGTTACTTCGTTTTGTTGTATTCGACACGGTAGCTTCCATAAACATTACTCATCGTTTATTGTTTGTATGGCTTTTTGCCTTGTTATTTTTTGCTTTGCTCACTGCTTTTTTACAAAAATGACAGCGCTGACATTTAACTTTACGTTAAAATCTATTTCATTACCAGTTAGAATTTGAGCAAAATTATCACCAAAAAAGGGCCATTGCCCTTTTTTGCGATAAACTGAATACGAGGGTTTATTTCAACCCTGTGACACGGCTCGTATTTTTTTCTCCGGCTCGCGTTCTCAACAATACCTTACTTTCATCTGAGACACTCATCTGATCAGTATAAGGCTGCCAAGATTCGCCATTGTCTAAGCTCACTTCAATTGTAAGATAAGGGAACGCACTATTCGCTTCAAGTTTACCCAGCACCACCTTGGCACCAGGAACTGGAAGGTTTGGCTTAATGCCATCGTTTTGTAACTTTGCAATCTCTTTTAAAGACAAGGCTGCGGCAAAGGTTGAGAAGTCCTTGTTTAACTCTTTTTGGTTAATACGACGCCCTTCCCAATCCGCTTTATGCCAAGCACGCTCCGCAAGCGAAAGCAAACGAGGGAAAATCAATCGTAACACTTGGTCTTCCGAGCGAATGGTCTCACTCCATATTTGCCCTTGCATACCAAGGATATTTTGCGGTTTTTTAAGCGCGGGCAACTCTCGACCAACTAAGGCTTCTAGGTTCACGATAGGCTCACGGTTTCGCGTGAAGTCCGCATTCGCATAAATATTATCTGGCATATACGAAAATGCTTTTTTCGTATCTGTGTAACGAGTTGCCCAATAATAGCCGCGCTCTTCAGGGTGCGCTTCATAAGGGTGATCAAAGTACAAATGTGTACCGTGAGACAAAATAACTTGGTAATTGTTGTTTGCAAAACGGTGGGCTCTGTCTGCAACGCCCCACTCCCAAATGTTATCCCAAGTATTTACCAAAAACTGTGGATTTGGGAATTCATCACGTTTAAAGGTCGTCGTGGTGTTATACATTAAACCATCTTCCCAAGCGGCAGGGGTGATCCCACGCTTAGCAAGCAATTTTGCAACTTTTTGAGTAAAGTATGGTTTTAAATCATTAGGTCCAGCCACTCCGTTGTCGGCGACCGCAAATAGCTCATTACATGCTGGTGATTCAGTCCATGAGCCCTTTCCAACCTCATCGCCACCAAAATGGACTGTCGTTAACATAGTGCCAGCATCGCGATACATTTCCTGCAGTTCATATACCACCTTCTCCATAAAGGCATAGCTTGAGTCCAAGCAAACATTAATAGAGTTATCAGTATAGAGTTGCACGGTTAGATACTTTGAAGTGTCATCAATATCGTTCAGAAGATAGGCTTTGGCCTCTTGTGCTTTACCTGCTTCCATCAATTTGTGATAACGCGCTTCCATCGACTTAATCGCAGCACGAGCATGTCCTGGGCTTTCGATTTCTGGAATGATCTCAATATGACGCGCGGTGGCAAATTTAAGTAACTCTACAAAGTCCTCGCGAGACAGGTAACCATTTCCACTTCCCGTTTTGAAAGGACCTGTGCCCAACTGAGTCAGTAGGCACTCACGCTCTTGTAAATCAAAACAACGGAATGCGCCGACTTCCGTTAACTCAGGGAGCCCAGGGATCTCTAGTCGCCAGCCTTCATCATCTGAGAAGTGCCAATGGAACTTATTTAACTTATAACGCGCCATCTGTTCAATTAATTTAAATAACGCATCTTTACCATGATAGTTACGGGCATTGTCGTAATGCATACCACGCCAGCTAAAACGCGGAGAGTCTTTGATCTCTACGTGAGACAAGGTAATTTCATTTTTACTATCGGCAGGAAATAGCGCAAGCAAACTTTGAATACCGTAAAACACACCAGCATTATCAATACCCGTGATTTCAATCACATCATCATCAATATCTAATGTATATGATCCGGCTTGGTTGTAGTCATAATCGCGCCCTAGACTTTTCGCAACTTTAAGACGGATCGTCGGGATATTTCCTTCTGGCACGTGATTAGCTTCAGCTTTTAAATCCAGTCCATACTCTGACAAGTCTTCTTGAAAAACGGCGACTTCTGACTTCAAGCGTCCGGCAAAGCGGATCTGCCAGTTTTTGTTAAGGGTGATTTCGCCACGATTAAAGTCGATGTGCTCAGGCTTTGGAATGATACGTCTTAGCGCATCTTCTTTTGAGACCGAAATATTGCTTTGATTACGTTCAAAACGCAGCGCTGCATTCGCTATCTGCGTGTAATCGGTAGGTGTATTGTATCTTTTCAGTTGGTTCTCACGCTCAAATGGCGCAACGAACTGTGTCATGTCTTCTGTATCAGTATTTGCAAAAATGACCGGCTTATTTTTACCTGACACAATAAAGGCACGCGGCATAAAATCGCTGTATGCAGCAACCCAAGCCGAACCATCAAAAGCTAACTTGAGCTTTTCACCGGCTTTTAAGCCAGCAAACGAATCGGTAGGAGTTATACGATGAAGGTCGCCATTAATATGCTCAAAGCGCAAACCTTCAGCGGTTTCCGTTGAAATATGACGAACTGAGTGCAAATAGATTTGCCAATCACTTTGTCCTTTTGGTAGATCAACTTTTGAATTGTTAGTCAGTGTAATAGCACCGCTAAAGCCCCCAGCACCATTACTAAAGTTATTTTCTACCGCAAATTCAAAATGCGTGTCACTTGCAAATTGCGCTAACTGCTGCTGCGTAAATGATGCGTGTGTATAGAACGAGCACCCAGCAATTATCGCCCCAAGCAAAGTCGTTTTTATTCTCATCTTTTGCTCCCAGTCTTCATGTTCAATTCTAAATGAACATCATTTAATCACTTATTGTTCCTAAACATCATATAAAAGTTAAAATGACAGCGCTATCATTATTTTTTCATATCCTTGTGTTAGACAAAATGAAGCTACTCTGATTTGCCTGTAAATACCATCAAATAGCGATGAACTTGACCTTGGAAATAGCGAGTGTTTGCAGAAAGTGCTGAAATGGATGTGATATTTAGTGAGAACTTCAGAGGGCTGTAATTAGATGTTGTAAAAGCGGCGGATTTACTGCAGGAACACAATAAAACCGCCACGAATTCAAAATGTGAAATTACCAGATTTTCACTCTGTCTTCTGGTTTAAGATACATCTTATCGCCTTCTTTCACATCAAATGCGTTATAAAACTCTGGCATATTCGGCAGCACACCAATCACTCGATAATGACTTGGTGAATGCGGATCTGTCATTAGACGATTACGCAGCTCTTCATCGCGGTATTTGCGACGCCAAATTTGTGACCAGCCCATAAAGAAGCGCTGCTCCCCAGTGTAACCGTCAATAACAGGCGCTTTTTGATCACCTAGTGAAATTTGGTACGCTTTATAAGCGACAGTTAACCCGCCTAAATCACCAATATTTTCACCCAGTGTCAGTTCACCGTTTACACCCGCATCTTCAAACGGTTTAAAACCATTAAACTGCTCAACCAGCTTTTGGCTACGTGCTTCGAATTGTGAAAGGTCAGACTCACTCCACCAATTACGTAGGTTACCATCACCGTCGTACTTCGCACCTTGGTCGTCAAAGCCGTGACCTAACTCGTGACCGATAACCGCACCGATTGCACCGTAATTTACTGCATCATCCGCTTCTAGGTTAAAGAATGGCGGCTGTAAAATCGCAGCAGGGAATACAATCTCGTTATTCACTGGGTTATAGTACGCGTTCACCGTTTGTGGTGTCATCAACCACTCGCTACGGTCCACAGGCTTGCCTAATTTATCGATCATCTCCTGATTCGCAAATTGACTATAACGTACGTAGTTACCGACTAGATCATCAGGATTGATCTCAAGTGCGGAATAATCTTTCCATTTGTCAGGATAACCAATCTTTGGCGTAAACTTATTGAGCTTATCTTTTGCAGCTATCTTAGTTTCAGCACTCATCCACTCAAGGCCATCAATCGCTTGATCAAATCCTTTAATAAGGTTTGCGACTAATTCTTCCATTCTAGCCTTAGCTTCTGGTGGGAAATACGACTTAACGTATATCTTGCCTAGCATTTCACCCAGTACTGAATTACTTGCATCCACCGCCTTTTTCCACGTTGGCGCTTGTTCTTCTACACCCGTCAATGTTTTACCAAAGAAACCAAACTTAAGGTCAACTACATCTTTACTTAGTAACTCAGCGTAGTCATTGGTAAAGTGGAATGTTAAGTAGTCTTGCCATGCTTCTAGCTTTGAATCTGCAATGATTTTAGACAGCGCTTCAAAAAAACTTGGTTGGCTTACAATAAGAGAATCCGTTTTAATACCAAGTGCGCTTAAAAATGCTGATGTATCAAAGTCAGGCATTAATTGATTAAACGCATCATTGCTTAGCTTGTTATAGGTTTTAGTCGCGTCGCGGCTTTCAACACGTGTCCATTGCGCCTCGGCAATTTGCTTTTCTAACTCAATAATATTTAGTGCAGCTTGGCCTGGATTTTTATGACCAGCCTTAGCTAACAATTGTTCGATATAGCGCTGATACTGCTCGCGAATTTTACTAAACTTTTCGTCATCTTTCAGGTAGTAGTCGCGATCAGGTAAACCAAGCCCTGACTGGAACATGTAGAGTGCATTTTCACTTGAGTTTTTAGCGTCATTATTAACATACCAACCGAATGGAGTGCTAGCACCGGTTAAACGCATTTTAGCAAAGATAGCTGGTAGCTCCGATTTACTCTTCAAGTCTAGAATTTCTTTCAGATAAGGCTTAACAGGGTTTAAGCCCAACTCGTTTCTCGCGCCCTCGTCCATATAACTTTGATAAAACGCACCCAACTTTTGCTCATCGCTACCTACTTTAGCTGAGCCATTGCTAGCAGCATTCTCAAGCACTTTACGCAGCGCTTTTTGTGACTCATCATAAAGCTGAGAGAAAGAACCATAATTTGATTTGTCTGCTGGGATTTTGGTTTTCTCTAACCAATGACCATTAACGTGAAAGTAAAAATCATCTTGTGCACGCACTGATTTATCAATATTTTCCAATTCGATACCAGAATTCAAAACCGCCTTTTGTGCTTCGGCTTGTTCCGCTGGTTTTTGTTGTTGTGTTTGCGGTTGTTCGCTACAACCAATCAATCCCAATGCAAGTGCAACACTTGCAGCGGTCAATGATAGTTTTTTCATTTTTATTCCCCTGATAGAGTTTCGCTTGTAAACGTCGTATCCCATTCATCTAGATAAAATAATGCTCAAATTACATACAAATGAATTGAATATAGACATAACCTGATGGCTTGAAAAGAATTCCTTCTAACTGTGTGTCCTCTCAAACTTCAGAGCAACGAAAGTCGTTAGCTGATGTTTATTTACACGTAAGCGGTCATTCACTAGTCTACCGATGCACATAGTGAATGACTATGACTCTGAGTGCTTAATTTAGTAACAAAGTTTGTCACTAATTTTTGCGCGTTTGTAATAATTCAACAATCGCCTTATTGGCCTCAGGAAACGTGAGCTCATGCAACTGTTCAACTGCAACCCACTGAGAAGGCTGCCCTTCTGCGCCATGAGCTTCACCAGAAAAGTCCTCAACATGATGAATGTATAAGCATACGGCTTTATCAGCATAGTCATGCTCAATACGCATTAGCTCAGATGAGTTATAGATCTCAATGCCTACCTCTTCTTGCAGCTCACGTTTCAATGCCGAAAAGACATCTTCACCGGCTTCCATTTTCCCGCCTGGGAATTCCCAAAGCCCACCTTGATGTTGATCTTCACCTCTCAAGCATACAAAGATTTTCTGATTTTTTTCAATCACACCAACGGCGACTTCAACACGTTTTTTTTGCATCATTTACTCCATAAAAAAAGCGACTTAGCGTCGCTTTTTATACAAATTTAGATTTAGGGCCTGTTATTTTAGTTTTCCGCAACACTGCTTAAACTTCTTGCCTGATTGGCAAGGACAAGGATCATTACGACCTACTTTTGGCTCATTTCTATGAGCAACAGACACGCCTTCTGGTGCATCACCACCTACGCGCTCAACCTCTTCGTGTTGATATTCACGTGGTGCTTGCTCACTCTTACGATGTTGCTCTTCAACTTTCTCAACATCTTCCTCAGCACGAACCTGAACTTTACTTAGTACGCTAACAACGTCAATCTTTAAGTTTTCAAGCATTTGTGAGAATAACTCAAACGACTCACGCTTATATTCTTGCTTCGGATTCTTCTGTGCATAACCACGTAGATGAATACCTTGACGAAGATGATCCATTGCCGCTAAGTGATCTTTCCAATGCTGATCTAGGCTTTGTAGCATAACTGCCTTTTCAAAGTGGCGTAATACATCTGGGCCTACCATCTCTTCTTTTTGTTTGTACGCCTTATCAACGTCTTCTACGATACGATCGCGTAGCACTTCTTCATATAGTTTACTGTCTTCTTCAAGCCATTTTGCAATCGGAAGTTCAACATGGAAGTCATTTTTCAAGCGCTCTTCAAGTGCTGGGATGTCCCACATTTCCGCCAGACTTTGCGGTGGAATATACTGATCAATAGTCGCATTCAATACATCTTCACGAATAGCGGTGATAGTCTCTGAGATATCGCCTTCTTCAAGTAGTTCGTTACGCTGTTCGTAAACCACTTTACGCTGGTCGTTAGCAACATCGTCGTACTCAAGTAATTGTTTACGAATATCAAAGTTACGCGCTTCTACTTTACGCTGTGCATTTTCAATGGCACGGTTAACCCATGGGTGCTCAATAGCTTCACCACGTTGCATACCTAGTTTGCGCATCATGTTCGTCATACGCTCACCTGCGAAGATACGCATCAATGCGTCATCCATCGATAGGTAGAAGCGGCTTGAACCAGCATCACCTTGACGACCTGCACGACCACGCAACTGGTTGTCGATACGGCGAGATTCGTGACGCTCAGTACCAATAATATGTAAACCACCTGAAGCCAGTACTGCATCATGGCGCGCTTTCCAAGCGGCTTTAATTTCTGCTATTTGCTTTTCCGACGGATTTTCTAATTTTTCAACATCCGACTGCCAGCTGCCACCCAGTACGATATCCGTACCACGACCAGCCATATTCGTCGCAATCGTTACCTTGCCCGGTAGACCCGCGTCCGCGATAATATCCGCTTCTTGCGCGTGGAATTTCGCATTCAGTACATTATGTTCAATTTTTTCTTTGCGAAGGAAGTGAGAAAGATACTCAGAACTTTCGATAGACACCGTACCCACCAACACTGGCTGACCACGTTCTTGGCAAGAACGAATGTCTTCAAGAATTGCTTCAAATTTCTCTTCTTGCGTCAAATATACAAGATCCGCACGGTCATCACGAACCATAGGTTTGTTGGTTGGGATAACTACGGTATCTAGGCCATAGATTGACTGGAATTCGAACGCTTCAGTGTCCGCTGTACCTGTCATACCTGCAAGCTTGTTATATAAACGGAAGTAATTCTGGAATGTGATTGAAGCCAAGGTTTGGTTTTCGTTCTGAATACGAACCCCTTCTTTCGCTTCAACGGCTTGGTGAAGACCCTCAGACCAACGACGACCTTCCATCGTACGGCCAGTGTGCTCGTCAACGATGATAACTTCGTTATCTTTTACAACGTAATCAACGTCTTTTTGATATAACTTGTGAGCACGAAGTGCCGCGTAAACATGGCTTAGTAATGAAATATTACCTGCTGAGTAAAGCGAGTCACCTTCTTCAATCAAACCACGCTCAGTCAGTAACTCTTCAACTTTGATTTGACCACGCTCGGTAAGGTGAACTTGTTTACCTTTTTCATCAATGGTGAAATCGCCATCGCCTTCCACGCCTTCTTCGTCTTCTTTTTCTTGCTGTACAAGATCAGGCACAATTTTATTGATTTCGGCATAAAGCTCAGAGCTATCTTCAGCAGGACCAGAAATGATCAGTGGTGTACGCGCTTCATCGATTAGGATTGAATCCACTTCATCCACAACCGCATAGTTAAGTGGACGTTGTACACGCTCTTCAACACTAAACGCCATGTTATCGCGCAAGTAATCAAAGCCGAACTCGTTATTGGTGCCGTAAGTGATATCCGCTGCATAGGCTTGCTTTTTCTGCTGTGGCATCATGCCTGGTACGTTACAACCTACAGTAAGGCCTAGGAATTCAAAGAGTGGACGGTTGGTCTCGGCATCACGCTTAGCTAAGTAGTCGTTGACGGTAATAACGTGAACACCCTTACCTGAAACCGCATTTAAATACGCAGGTAATGTTGCTGTTAGTGTTTTACCTTCACCCGTTCTCATTTCTGAAATACGACCTTGGTGAAGCACCATACCACCAATCATCTGCACATCGAAATGACGCATTCCAAATACGCGCTTAGATGCTTCACGCACCGTAGCGAACGCCTCTGGTAATAAATCATCTAGACTTGAACCTTGCTCAATACGCTGTTTAAATTCAGCCGTTTTTGCTTTTAGTTCATCATCGCTTAATTTGTCATATTGCTCTTCTAACGCATTGATTAAAGCGACTGTTTTTCTTAGGTTTTTGATGGTGCGATCATTACGACTACCAAAAATTTTGGTAAAAATATTTGCTAACATGTTTAAACCGTTTCACTCTGTGTATTGGCTGACCCATTTCTCTAAGCCAATGTGGTTAAGGCTGGGTCGCGCTTGTCCTGTTGGCGACAAAAGCGTTCCTAAATTCCGGTTTTCATTTTGCCAATTTAGGAGTGAGCATTTTGTATCTTGCCGAGTTAAAATTATGCCCTATCATACCAGACTCTTTGTTTCTGCAAACCTTATTGGGTAAATAATACCAAGTTCAATTGCAAGAAATCTTTACTGTTGGGCGTAAGCGTACCGTTGCAAGTGATAAAGTTTAGTTAGCATCTAACTCGACTCAGTTATTCGAGCACAGAGCTAAGCGCTTTCGACAACAAATGTTGGTACTTTTGGATTTCTCAAAAATTTGTCTCTGATATACTTAGAAGACTGAGAAACCACCAGTACGGAGTAAATTGACTCCGTATTATCCCGATATGGCGGTTATTTTTTATTTTTCAACCTATGGGAAGTAAGTCATTGGCTAAAAATCGCTACAATCCAAAACCGCTTGATGAAGTGATGGGTGGGTGGTCAGATAAACTCAATCAATATGGCCAAAAAAGCGCCCAAGCGGCACAGTTACAGAGCTGCTTGGAAGAGACGCTAGGCCCTATCCTGAGTAAGAAATGCCGTGTCGCTCACTACAAAGAAGGGACACTAACAATAGAAGCTGCTTCAGCAACGCTTGCTACTCGGTTAAACTTTTTGAAAATGGATATTCTCAGTGCATTTAGAAAAGTTGGATTACATGACTGTGCATTGGTTAAAATTACCACCAATCCAGAAGCTCAGCAGCGTCTCACCAACAAGGTGGAATCCCAATCTTCGACCTATCAAGCCAATCGCAGTATGAGCCAAGCCACTGGCGAGCATTTGCTAGCGCTGGCGCAGTCCGCTCCACCATCGCTTAAGGCGAAACTAGAAAGACTCGCTAAACACGCAAACACAACGCAAAAAAAATGACGCCTTTGCGTCATTTTTTATCAAACTGTATTAGCCTAAGAGGCTTATGCCGTTGCGGTATTGATACCCGCTTCCATTCCTGGTGCTGGCATACTGACTGGCTCTTCGAATGTTGCCCACTCCCACGCTGACTCAGTTGCCATGATTTCACGAAGCAACATATTGTTTAGGCCGTGACCTGATTTATAGCATGAGATCTTACCTAAAATGTTGTGACCTGCCATAAACATATCACCCACACAGTCTAAGATCTTGTGTTTAACAAACTCATCCGCATAGCGCAGACCATCAGGATTTAATACTTTAAACTGGTCTAAAACAACCGCATTATCCATGCTGCCACCTAAGGCTAGGTTGTTTGCATGCATGTATTCAATATCACGCATAAAACCAAAAGTACGAGCACGACTGATCTCTTCAGTAAAGCTTTGAGCGGTAATGTCTAATCCAATACGTTGGCGGCTAGCATTGATCGCAGGGTGATTGAAGTCAATTTCAAAGTCGATGTGGAAACCATCGTAAGGCTCAATTTCAGCCCACTTGTCGCCATCTTCAACACGCACTTTTTCTTTGATGCGAATAAAGCGCTTGGCAGCGTTTTGCTCTTCAATACCGCCTTTTTGAATTAAGTAGATGAATGGCAATGCACTGCCATCCATAATAGGCACTTCGGCGCTGTCTAACTCTACGATGAGGTTATCAATCCCAAGCGCAGCTACCGCAGCAATCAAATGCTCGGTAGTAGACAAGCGAACGCCGTCTTTATTTGTTAAACACGTACACAGTTGCGTGTCGCCCACAGCTTCCGGTGTTGTTTCAAAATCAACAACAGGGTCTAGATCAACGCGGCGAAATACAACACCTGTATTCACACCAGCTGGTCGGAGAGTGATCGTGACCTTTTCACCTTTGTGTAAACCTACACCTGTGGCTTTAACGACTTGTGCAATCGTACGTTGTTTAATCATATATTCGCCCACTTAAATTCTAGATAGGCGGCGGAGTATAACATAGTTCCACCAAACTGCCAATCTTTGTTTATTTTTTATACCAACTTTAGTCTGACTGCTTACGTAAAAAAGCCGGAATATCGAAGTAGTCACCTTTTTCTTTACTGTCGCTGCCTTTTGCGCTTGCTGAACTAGAAGCTTGTTGTGGCTTCTGCTCTTGCACTTGCGGTGCAGGCGCTTCAGCTGGTTGCTCAGGTTCTGCCGCTGACGTTTGCGGTTGCGTAAAGCTTGGCACATACATGCTCGTTTGTGAGCTAGTTTGTGTTCCACCTACCGCATCTGAGCCTGAAGCTTGTCTAAAGCCATTGTCTACAATACCAAATTGCGGACGACGGTCACCACCTAAGCCGGTAGCAACCACTGTCACTCTTAGCTCTTCGCTCATTTCAGGGTCAATAACAGCACCCACTACCACAGTCGCGTTCTCAGACGCTAACGCTTTAACATGGTTACCAACGACCTCAAATTCTTCGATAGTAATGTCCATGCCAGCGGTGATATTCACCAAAATGCCTTTCGCGCCAGTTAGGTCGACATCTTCTAAAAGCGGGCTAGAAATCGCGGCTTCCGCTGCTTCTTGTGCACGATCAGGACCTGTCGCCGAAGCCGTCCCCATCATTGCAGTACCCATTGCTGACATTACAGTTCTCACATCCGCAAAGTCAACGTTGATTAGACCTGAACGTGTGATCAACTCTGCAATACCTTGTACCGCGCCATAAAGCACGTCATTTGCTTTAGCGAAGGCATCTAGCAGTGTAGTCCCTTTACCAAGAACTTTAAGCAATTTGTTGTTTGGAATTGTAATAAGTGAATCTACAATTTCTGACAACTCAGCAATACCTTGCTCAGCCGCAGCCATGCGCTTTTTACCCTCGAGATCGAAAGGACGCGTTACTACAGCCACAGTCAAAATACCTAGTTCTTTTGCTGCGCGTGCAACAACAGGTGCGGCACCGGTACCTGTACCGCCGCCCATACCGGCTGCGATAAATACCATGTCTGCGCCTTCAAGGCTGCTCTTGATGGTTTCTAGATCTTCTTCTGCTGCGCTGCGGCCCACTTCTGGGTTTGCGCCAGCTCCAAGACCTGAGGTAATCTGAGTACCCAGCTGTACGGTAATATCCGCAGACGAACGGCGTAACGCTTGTGCGTCCGTATTCGCTACGATAAAACGTACACCTTCAATTTCTTGGTTTACCATGTGTTCTACGGCGTTACCGCCGCCGCCACCGACACCGATGACTTTAATGACAGCTTCTTCGCTGTGCTGCTCCATAATATCAAACATCTTCACTCTCCGACTTGAGTATTAAAACTCGCCTTGGAACCATTTTGTAACACGGTTCCACCAACTCCCCTCTGCATCTACTTTCGACTTCTGTGCATTCATCGATTGTAGTGAACGGCCGTATTGTAACAAACCTACCGCCGTTGCATATGCAGGGTCATCCACATAATCTGTTAATCCCTTAATGCCAATTGGTTTCCCTATTCTTACTGGCATTTGGAATATATCTTCTGCGACTTCTTGTGCACCTTGCATCTTGGCGCTACCGCCTGTGATAACAAGACCTGCCGCAATTTGATCTTCAAAACCTGAGCGACGTAATTCTTCTTGTGCAAGCTCAAACAGTTCTCTAAATCTTGGCTCTACCACTTCAGACAAAGTATGACGAGACATTACCCGAGCAGGACGCCCACCAACACTTGGTACTTCGATGGTTTCTTCACTTGATGCCATTTGGCTCGACGCGAAGGCATATTGTACTTTCAGAGACTCGGCATGCGAAATAGGTGTTCTAAATATTTTTGCTATATCGCCTGTGACCTGATTACCCGCAACCGGGATCACGGCAGTATGACGCAGCGCTCCGTTCACATAAATCGCAATATCCATGGTGCCACCACCGATATCTAATACCGCAACACCTAGCTCTTTTTCATCTTCAGTCAACACTGAGTAACATGACGCCAAGGCGTTAAACGTTAATTGGTCTACCTGTAAACCACAGCGTTCAACACACTTTTCAATATTCTTTGCCATGTCATTCGAACACGTAATGATATGTGCTTTCGCTTCCATCCTTACGCCACTCATACCCAGAGGGTTTTTGATCCCCTCTTGCATGTCGATGCTATATTCTTGCGGCAATGAGTGCAGCATTTTGCGTTCGGCAGACATAGGCACAGAACGTGCAATGTGAATAACATTGGCAATATCATCGTCTGTGACTTCAGCATTGTTTATTGCCACCACGCCACTTTCGTTTTGACACTGAATATGTTTGCCTGAGATCCCCAAATAAACCGAGCTTATTCTGCAATCGGCCATTAGCTCTGCTTCATCTACAGCGCGTTTAATAGACTCAGAAACGAGGTCTAAATCGTTTACCCCGCCCTTATCCATGCCGTGAGACTCTTGGCGTCCGACACCGACAATACTAAGTTGATTGTCCACAGTGATCTCCCCAACTGTGGCGACGACCTTTGATGTGCCAACATCTAATCCAATCACTAAGTTTCTTTCTGCCGACTTTGTCATGCTTCACTCTTGTTATTTTGTTGTTCTTGCTGCTCAGTAGGTTCTTTCCAACTCACTGCCAGTCCCGTGTCGTAGCGTAAATCAATGACATCGATTACTTTACCTTCAGGGCGTTCCATACGTGGATACACGTCGATAAAACGTTGTACTCGTTTGGCTTTATCTTCACGCCCTAAATTTAAGCGGATCCCATTGTCCAGCCATAGCTGCCAAGCAAATCGTTCTGAAAGCGCTAAACTTTCCAACGTAAACTGATTTACCGCCAACAAGGCTTTAAACTGCTTAAATGTTTGCCATGCTTCTTCAGCACTTCCTTCAGGGCCATATAATTCAGGCAGCCCTTGCGGCAATTTGTTACTACTCGCTTGGAATACTTCGCCATCATCATTGAGTAATGAATCGCTATTCCAATGCGCAACCGGCTGATGTTCCACTACATAGACTTGCAGCGTATCCGGCCATTGTTTTCTGACTGACACTGTCGCAATCCAAGGCAAAGACTTTACCGCCTTGTGGACTGCTTTTACATCAAGCTCAAAAAAACTATTTAAATCTGCGGTTTTAATTGCCGCCACAATGTCATCTTCATTGGTATAATGCGGTTTACCGAGCACTTTGAGTGTTTTTATTTGCGCATCATGATGTGCAACTAACCAATCACTTACCCAGTATGTTCCTCTTACCAATGTAAAAATCACCACAAAGAAGAAGCTAAGTCCCCAAAAAAGGGGCCAGTTCACTCTTGAACCGATCAGCTTCAACCCTGCCAAAAATGCTCGCATATTAAAGCGTTTGCTCCAAAATGCGAACAACTAATTGTTCAAAACTTACACCCGTTGCTTTTGCTGCCATCGGCACCAACGACTTTTCAGTCATACCAGGTACAGTATTTACCTCGAGTAGATAGAAATGACCTTGCTCATCTTGCATGGCGTCAACACGTCCCCAACCAGTGGCACCAACCAATTCAAAAGCGTGCTTTGCCATCACTTGTAATTGCTCAGTGTGTGCAGCGCTAATATCCGCCGGACAATAATACTCGGTACTGTTGACTTGGTATTTCGCTTCATAATCGTAAAAACCACGAGGCGTACGCATTTCAATAACAGGCAATGCCTCTTTAGCGAGCATAGACACGGTAAACTCACGTCCAGTGATCCATTGTTCAACGAGAACTTGATCGTCAAACTTAAAGGCATTATTTAATGCCGCAGTCAGGGTTTCTTCGCTGTCTGCCTGAGCCATACCTATGCTTGAGCCTTCGTGACTTGGCTTTACCATGACTTTGCCAAACTCAGCGATTAGCGCCTTAGCATCAAAACCCGTCTCTTTGCTTACGACAGCATAAGGTGCCGTACTTAACTTGGCAGACTGAAATAGATGCTTACAGCGGACTTTATCCATCGCAAGCGCACTACCAAGTACACCGCTTCCTGTATATGGTATTCCCATAAACTCAAGCGCACCTTGAATAGTACCATCTTCACCGCCACGGCCATGCAGTGCAATGAATACGCGATCCACACCTAGGTCTTTAAGTTGCCATAAATTACGTTCTGCTGGATCAAAAGCAATCGCATCTATACCTTGATTAACGAAGGCATTTAGCACTGCATTACCAGACTTTAGCGACACCTCTCGCTCTGCTGAACTACCGCCAAGTAATACGGCTACTTTTCCAAACTGACTACTCATAATTCACTCTGTTTTAACTGCGCTATCGATAGCCCGGTGGCGGCTAACTGCTTCACGATTTGACCTATATTGCCGGCCCCTTGCGTCAACACTAAATCACCATCTTCCATGGTGCTTGCCAACACTTTCGCCAATTCACCATGGTCACTGATATGGATCGGCTCAACGCCACGTTGACGGAGACTACGGCACAAACTTTTACTATCCGCACCAACGATAGGCGCTTCACCGGCACTATATACATCTAACAGCAGTAGTTTATCAACATCGCAAAGCACTTTTACGAAATCTTCATATAAATCGCGTGTTCGACTATAGCGATGTGGCTGATAAATCATAACCAAACGCTTATCAGGCCAACCAGACTTAGCGGCTTTTATCGTCATCGCAACTTCAGACGGATGGTGACCATAATCATCAACCAGCATCACCTCACCCACTTCATTATTGAATGAGCCGTAATGCTGGAAGCGACGTCCTACCCCTTCAAAGTTGGCTAACGCCTGATAAATCGCTTCGTTTTCAATATTGTGATCTTTTGCAACCGCAATAGATGCCAGCGCATTCAATGCGTTGTGCTTACCTGGCATATTTAGCTTCACTTCAAGTAACTCACCGTCTTTGGTTCTGACTTTAAAGTGTGATTCACTTTGTGTTTGCTTGAAGTCCAATAACTGATAATCCGCATCGTTAGCCTCACCATACGTGATTGTCGGCCTTGCAAAGCGTGGCAATAATTCTCTCACGACTGGCGAATCGATACACACCACCGCCAGACCATAAAATGGTAAGTTATGGATAAACTCGATGTAGGTGTCTTTCATTTTTTCGAAGTCACCCTCGTAAGTATCCATGTGGTCTTCTTCGATATTTGTTACCACCGACACCATCGGCTGCAAATGCAAAAACGATGCATCACTCTCATCCGCTTCTGCGATAAGGTATTCACTGCTGCCCACTTTGGCATTACTACCAGCACTATTGAGCAAGCCACCGATAATAAAGGTTGGATCCAGCTCAGCCCGCGCAAAAATACTCGCAATCAGGCTCGTCGTTGTGGTCTTACCATGTGTTCCAGCTACCGCAATCCCGTGACGAAAGCGCATCAACTCGGCGAGCATTTCGGCGCGACGAACGATTGGCGTACGGTTTGCCTTCGCCGCTTGGATCTCTGGGTTTTGGTCGTTGATTGCACTCGATACCACAACCACATCGGCCATTTTTACATTTTCAGCTTGGTGGCCGATAAAGATCTCGGCGCCCATATTTGTTAATCGCTCTGTCATCGTACTTTTGGCGATATCTGAGCCTGTAATTCGGTAACCTTCAAAGGCCAGCACTTCTGCAATCCCACCCATACCAGCACCACCAATCCCGATAAAGTGGATGGTGTTGATACGTCGCATTGCTCTTCTGCTTGAAGCTTCCATTTAATATCCTAGTTCGATAATTCTGTACAAATTTGGGCAACTTTCGCTGTTGCCTCCGACTTACCGCATTGTCTCGCTTTTGCTGCCATGGTCGCAATTTTTTGCGGCTCAATAACAAGTGGCTGCAGTGTCGTTGCTAGCGTTTCTGGCGTCAGTGCAGTTTGCTGTAATATATAAGCAGCCCCAGCCGACACTAAAAATTGCGCGTTAGCCGTCTGGTGATCGTCAACGGCATGTGGGAAAGGCACAAAAATCGCCGTTTTCCCAGCTGCGGCTATTTCACTCACGGTAAGCGCACCGGCACGGCAAATAACCAAGTCAGCCCAAGCGTATGCGGCATCCATATCATGAATGAACTCGCTGACCTCAGCATTAATGCCTGCACTTTCATATCGTTGTTGTGTATCGTCTTGGTTATGTTTACCGCTTTGATGGCGAATATTTAATCCGATACTGGCCACCTGTAGCTTTAGTAACTTGAGTCCTTCTGGCACGGTTTCATTCAGTGCTTTTGCTCCCAATGAACCACCGACAATTAATAGATTTAACGGCACTGAAACGGGTTTATCGCTAATCTCAGCAACACTTGCACGTACCGGATTCCCCACAACCTGAGCGAGCTTTTCATTGAATGCGCCGGGAAAACCCGCTAATACGCGACTTGCAATTTTCGCCAGCAACTTATTGCTCATACCCGCAACCGCATTTTGCTCATGGATCACCAAAGGGATCCCAAGCAGTTTCGCAGCAACACCTACAGGGCCAGTTACATAACCGCCCATGGCTAACACCACATCAGGTTTGCGCTGTTGTAAAATACGCTTTGCTGCAAGTATCGCTTTTAAAACCATAAATGGTGCTGTTAGTAATCGTTTGACCCCGTTACCACGGACGCCTTTCATGGCAATAAAATCAATTTCAAAACCGTAACGCGGCACCACATCGGCTTCCATTCGGTCCGCAGTGCCAACCCAGCTCACTTGCCAAGCCTGCGCCTGTAAAAATTGTGCCACTGCAATACCTGGAAAAATATGTCCACCTGTACCGCCCGCGACCACTAGAAGACGTTTTGTCATCGCCTACCTCCACGGGATGTTGCCTGCCTTGTCGACATTTTTGTCTCAAAATCTATACGTTGTAGAATGCCTGCCGCAATTGTCATCACCCAAAGGCTAGAGCCACCGTAAGAAACAAATGGCAGTGTTAAACCTTTAGTGGGTAAAATGCCAGCGCTCGCACCAATATTAACGACTGCCTGAAAGGCAAACCAAATACCAATGCCCAAGGCAAAATACCCTTCGTATTCTTTACCTGCTTTAAGGGCCTTTTGCCCGATAAAAAGCGCTCGAGTAACCAATACACCGAGTACAATAATAATGCTAAATACCCCAATAAAGCCCAGTTCTTCCGCTATTACAGCAAAAATAAAGTCATTATGTGCTTCCGGCAAATACTGTAGCTTTTGTATGCTATTACCCAAGCCTTGACCAAACCAGCCACCTTGGCCGTATGCCATTAGGGATTGTACCAATTGATAACCGGCGCCAAATGGATCTTCCCAAGGGTTTAAAAAGCCCACGACACGCTTCATACGATATGGCTCAATGATGATAAGCAGTACCACCAAAGAGACACCGGTAAGCATTAAGGTAAAAAACTGCCAAAGCCTTGCACCGGCTAAAAACAACAGGCCAACGGTCGTCACAAACATGACTACCACAGTACCTAAATCTGGTTGCATCAAAATTAAGAACGCATACACCGCAAACACAATCATTGGCTTGGCGAAGCCTTTGATGTTTTCTTGTACTTCATCGCGTTTACGTACCAAGTAGCCGGCAATATAGCTGAAGAAAAATAGCTTAGATGCCTCTGCTACTTGCAAACCAAAAGGACCAAGCGGGATCCAGCGTCTTGCACCATTTACTTCGCGACCAATAATGAGTACCGCCACTAACAGTACCAAGCCAAAAAGCAGCAAATATGGATTACTGCGTTTCCACCAAGTCATTGGCACACTTGTCGCGAACCAAAAGAGAATAAACGAGCCCACTAAAAAGATAACGTGGCGAATGGTAAAGTGAAAAGGGTTATCAAATAGTCGCTCGGCAACCGGCATAGAAGCACTTGTCACCATCACAAATCCCACTCCAATAAGCATGAGCATGCAGTACATCAAAGGTACGTCAAATAAGCTCTCGGACTGGCGAGGCGTTAGCGCCTCTTTGATATCAGCGACGTTAATCAAGCATGTTCCCCCACTAAACGGACGAACTCATCCCCACGCGCCATATAGTTTGGATACATGTCTATGCTGGCACAGGCTGGTGCTAATAGCACAATATCACCATTGGTCGCTATCGTTTTTGCCGCCAACACGGCTTCTTCCAAATTGTTGACTTGATGGCTATTGCGCAGCAGTGGCATAAACTGTGCACCGTCTTGCCCGAAACAAAATAGCGCTTTGCAATGCGTAGTGAGTGGCGTCTTGAGCGGTGAAAGATCTGCCCCTTTCGCATCACCACCCACGATCAAAATAATATTTTTGCGACCTGAAGCTAAAGAATCAATAGCGGCGACCGTCGAGCCAACATTCGTTGCCTTCGAATCGTTGAAGTAGCGAACCCCAGCAACATCGGCAACCAACTGACAACGATGAGGTAACCCCGTGAAACTCGCAAACGCGCTGGCAAATACCTGCATAGGCAATTGCATCGGCGCTAATAATGCTAATACCGCCAAGGCGTTAAATTGATTATGTCGCCCCACCATCGCCAACGTTTTTACCGCTAGCAGTGGTGTTTGTTTGTGTGCGAAATACGCCTCACCGTCAAAGGTCATTAAGTGATAATCCCCCTCAGTGAGAGATACACTGCTGCCTTGCCCATGCTGCGCAAAGGTATAATGATCTTCAGCATTAAAGACAATATGTTCAACATGCTGGTAAATACGTTGCTTCGCTTCAATATAAGCTTGAAAATCAGGATAGCGATCCATGTGATCTTCAGTAATATTGAGGATCATTGCCGACAAACAAGCCAAGCTATGAGTGGTTTCAAGCTGAAAACTAGACAGCTCAAGCACATAAACATCATGCGGCTGCTCTAACAACGACAGCACAGACGTGCCAATATTGCCGCCAAGCCCAACTTTTAAGCCAGCGGCTTTCAATACTTCTGTCGCGAGCGTAACAACGGTGGACTTACCGTTAGAGCCCGTAACGGCAATCACTGGACGGGTATTGAGGCGTGCAAATAGCTCAATATCGCCGATGACTTCAACGCCTTCGGCAATGGCAGCGGCAACGCTTTGTTCAAATAACGGGATCCCTGGGCTGATGATAATCAGATCCGTTTGCGCCAAAGCGGCATCAGCAAGATTGCCAAATACCGCTTCACATTCAGGCGCGTTGTGACTTAGCCAGTCCGAGCCCGGAGGCACTGGACGACTATCAACCACTTTTGGATTAATACCGTGCGACAGCAGAAAACGCACAATCCCCTGTCCTGTGACTCCAAGCCCCAGTACCGTGACATGCTTTTTCTGTAATTGCTCAATATACGTCATTATCTAATCTTCAACGTCGCAAGACCGGCCAAAACCAAGATAATCGAGATGATCCAAAAACGGACTATCACGCGAGGTTCAGGCCATCCTTTTAATTCGTAATGATGGTGAATAGGGGCCATTCTAAAGATCCGCTGACCTCTGAGTTTGTAAGACCCTACCTGTAAAATCACGGATAATGCCTCCATCACAAATACACCGCCCATAATGATCAGCACTAACTCTTGGCGTACTAAAATAGCGATGATCCCGAGTGCACCACCCAGCGCCAATGAACCCACATCGCCCATAAAAACTTGTGCCGGATAGGTGTTAAACCATAAGAAACCAAGACCTGCGCCAACAATCGCCGTACATACCACAACCAATTCACTTGTGAGTGGCAAATGAGGAATATGAAGGTAGCTTGAGAAATTCGCGTTACCAGTAACGTAAGCAATAATCGCGAGTGCTGAGGCAACCAAAATGGTCGGAACAATGGCGAGTCCATCCAAACCATCAGTCAGGTTAACTGCGTTTGACGTACCCACAATCACAAAGTAACTCATGACCAAATAGAACAAACCAAGTTGTGGTAATACATCTTTCAAAAATGGCACGACTAGCGTGGTTTCCGCAGCGCTGGTAGACGTAAAGTACAAAAATGCCGCCGTAGATATCGCAATAACCGACTGCCAAAAGTATTTCCAACGTGCAATTAGGCCTTTACTGTCTTTTCTGATCACCTTGCGGTAATCATCCACAAACCCAACAATACCTAAGCTGCCAATGACAAATAACGTCACCCATACATATTTGTTGCTAAGGTCGCCCCACAGTAGCGTACTGGTAAAGATCGCAGCAAGAATTAACAGTCCACCCATAGTTGGGGTACCCGACTTGGACAAGTGCGATTCAGGGCCATCATCACGTACGGTCTGACCAATCTGCATGCGCTGTAATGCAGCGATGAGTTTAGGGCCAAAATACAACGAAATCATTAAGGCCGTTAAAATGCCTAAAATCGCCCTCAACGTAAGGTAAGAAAATACGTTAAACCCAGAATAATATTGGGTAAGATACTCGGCTAGCCAAACTAACATGATACTTCTCCTGTCTCGCTATCCGACTGGCCAGCGTTTACTAATTCTTCAACGAGCAGTTCCATCCGCGCACTACGTGATCCTTTAACGATAACGGTGCATTGTCCTGATTGCTCGGCCAATACAACCCGTAACGCCTTCATTAAGTTCTCGCGAGTCGAGAAATGACGATTTGGCTTTTCAAATACATTGCTAGCGCTGCTACTCAGCACCCCCAATGAAAACAATTCATCAATGCCTTGCTGCTTAGCATACTCGCCGACTTCACGGTGATATTCGCGAGCATCTTCACCCAGTTCTGCCATATCACCCAACGCCAATACTTTATAGCCAGACATAGACGCCAGTAAATCAATCGCCGCGTTGACAGATTTCACGTTTGCATTGTAGGTGTCATCGACGACACGCAACGTGTCCGAGACTTGGATCATGTTGACACGGCCCTTTACTTCAGCCATTTTTCCAAGACCCGTTGCCACCTCACTTAAGCTTGCGCCAAGCTCGGTTGTCAATGCAGCCGCAATCAACGCATTGCCAACGTTGTGCTGGCCACTAAGCGGTAAACTAATGGTGGTACGCTCTTCTCCCAGACATAGCGTGAAGGTAGGGCGAGCTAGCTCATCCAACTCAATTGCTTCCACCCAAATATCAAGCTGAGCATTTAAGCTATAACGTTTCACTTTAGAAACAGCTAAGCTTTCCTGCCACATCTGAGCATAATCGCTATCCGCATTGATGACTGCGACACCGTCAGCTTTTAGGCCTGAGAAAATCTCACCTTTCGCTTTTCCTACGCCATCAATTGAACCAAACCCTTCGATGTGGGCTGGTGCGACGTTACATACTGTCGCCACGTCTGGACTTACTAATGCAGTGGTATAAGCAATTTCACCCAAGTGGTTAGCGCCGAGTTCTATCACCGCATATTCATCATCTTCACTTAAGCGCAATAGCGTCAACGGTACCCCGATGTCGTTATTAAAATTACCTTTCGTCGCAAGGACTTTGCCTTTTTGCGCCAAAATCGCCGCACACATTTCTTTCACTGTGGTTTTACCGACACTGCCGGTAATTGCAATGGTTTTAGGGGCGACAGTTTCAATCACTGCTCGGCCAATTTGGCCTAAAGCAATGCGCGTATCTGTAACAACAAACTGTGGTAAATCGATATCTTCATCGTGCTCAGAAACAATAGCTGCGATAGCACCGTGTGCTTTGGCCACACCCAAGAAACGGTGGCCGTCAAAGTTAGGCCCTTTAAGTGCTAGAAATACCTCTCCAGACTGTATTGTTCTGGTATCAGTATTAATATTGGCGACTGCCAAATTCTCCCCGTCGTAAGGGGTTTTTAAGACTGCTGCAAGCCAAGAAAAATCCATCTTGATCATGCCTTTTCCCCTCGTAAAATCGCTGCAACGCATTGCCTATCACAAAAATCAATGCGCTCAGTACCTATAATTTGATAATCCTCGTGCCCTTTCCCCGCAATCAGCACCACGCTGTTTTCATCAGCTAGGTCTATCGCGTGTTGAATGGCTAGCCCTCTATCTGGCTGGCAGACAGCATACTCAGGGTGGATGAGTCCTGCCTTAACGTCGTCAATGATTAAATTGGGATCTTCGCTTCGTGGATTATCACTGGTGATCACCAGTTTATCTGCATATTTCTCTGCAGCTCGCGCCATTTCAGGACGCTTACCTTTATCTCTATCACCACCGCAACCAAACACACAGATAAGATTGCCCGGAACATGTGCTCGCAAGGCTTGTAGTGCAAGTGCCAAAGCGTCTGGGGTATGGGCATAATCAACAATACACGTAGGCTTTTCAGGGGCACTAAATGGCTGCATGCGGCCTGCAACTGGCGCGAGCTGGCTGCAAGCTTCGCTTAATGCTTCAAGACTTGCGCCTTGCAATAGTAAAGTCGCAATCGCAGCAGCTAAATTATAAAGATTAAACTCACCATACAGTGGCACACTGACTTCACATTCACCCCAGCTGGTTTTTAATGTCGCCGTCAAACCATTTGGGTGTGCCGACACGGCATCAAAGAATACATATTGTTGGTAGCTATTTTTTTCACTCCAGCGACCGTAAACAACCACTGTATCGTCATTAAACTCAGCGGCCCAACTTGCACCCACTTCATCGTCAATATTGATGACTTTGTGATTTGGCGCACAGCGAGTGAATAGCAGTTTCTTAGCTTCTGCATAGCTTTGCATATCACCGTGATAATCTAAGTGATCGCGCGTCAAGTTGGTGAAAACAGCCACATCAAAGTCGCATTCGTCAACTCGACCTTGCACCAAGCCATGGGAAGAGACCTCCATCGCGACTTGATCATACTGTTGCTGTAAAAACGCCAAAATACGTTGTAAATCTACGTTTGACGGCGTGGTGTTTGCCAGCGGAATAAGGCTGTCTGGTTGACCATAACCAAGCGTACCTATCACAGCACCAGCACTACCGATTAGGCTGGCTAAATTGGCAATCATCGCTGTCGTGGTAGATTTACCGTTGGTGCCAGTAACGCCTGTGAGTTTGAGCTTTTTACTCGGGTATGCATAAAACTGCGCTGCAATTGCCGCCAACTTATCGGCAAGATTATCGATAAAAATCGCTTGCTCTGGTGCAACATTAAGCTCGCTTCCCGTTTCTGCAAGCACACATTTAGCGCCTTGCGCAACGGCACTGGCGGCATATTTAGCACCGTCTTGGGCATGACCTTGCAGTGCAACAAAACAATCACCTGGTTCAATCGCTCGACTGTCTATGCGCAGATGCTCAACCTTAACAGGGGCAATATTGACACCGTAATCACTGAGTACCTGAGCCAGATCACGCATCGTTATCTGCTCCAGAAATATAAGCCACGCGCTCTTTATCAGGCGCTACATTTAAAATTCTCAGTGCATTAGACATTATTTCAGCAAAAGCAGGCCCTGCGGTTTGACCGCCATAGTAAACATCTCCCGCCGGTTCATTAACCATCACCACAACCGCAAGCCTTGGGTCACTTACCGGTGCAACGCCCGCAAAGTAACCAACGTACTCATCACCATAGCCACCCGCCACGGCTTTTTCTGAAGTACCTGTTTTACCAGCGGCACGGTATCCATCAACTTTTACGTTGTGGGCAGTACCACCACGTTCAAATACTGACTCCATCATCTCTACCACGGCATGTGTATCTTGCTCGCTAAAAATACGCTTACCTTCAGGAATTTCATCTTGCTTCACAATAGTGAGTGGTCGCAAGATACCGCCGGCTCCAAACATGGCGTAAAGTCTCGCCATTTGTGCAGTGCTTACAGATACTGCGTAACCATAAGAGAGTGTTGCAATTTCAAAGTTAGACCAACGGCGGTTTGGATAAAATAGACCTGCGCTTTCACCAATCATGTTTGAGCCCGTTGGCTCACCAAAACCCACTTGTTGGTATAGATTGATAAAATACTCTTTTGGCAGCATCTGCGAGATCTTCGCAACTCCCATGTTACTGGAGATTTTAAGGATCTCTCTTAAGCTCAGCTCACCATTGTTACGAGTGTCTTTCACTAAGCCACCACTTAAGTTCATCCAGCCCGGATAGGTATCTATCGTGTCTGTTGCCTTAACTGCACCATAATTTAAACCAGCCAATACCGCTAAAGGCTTTAAGGTTGAACCGGGTTCAAATAGGTCAGTCATAGCACGATTGCGACGTTTATAAGGTGCGGCAGTACTTAGATCGTTAGGATTAAAGCTTGGGCTATTCACCAAAGCTAAAATTTCGCCAGTGTGTACATCAACAACTATCGCCGAACCAGAGGTAGCTTTATAGCTCAGTACCGCCGACTTTAACGCGCGGTAGGCAATGGCTTGGATCCGTAAATCAATACTCAGGTAAACATCTTCTGGCTCGACACGCTGTTCTTCTGAAAGTACTTGTACTTCACGACCTTGCGCATCTTTTCGAATGGTGCGTTTACCAGCCGTACCGGTTAATGCAGAGTCGAACATACGCTCGACGCCTTCAATACCTTTGCCATCAATATCGGTTACACCAATCATGTGCGCTGTTACTTCGCCGCTTGGGTAAAAACGTTTGGACTCGTCAAGCAAGTGCACGCCCGGCAGGCGCATTTGACGAATATAGTTGGCAACAACCGCCGTCACTTGACGCTTCAAATAGACAAAACGACGGCTTGGGTCTCCCCTAAGCCGTTCATCGACATTTTCTGGTTTGAGTCTGAGTACATCTGCAAGCTCTTTCCACCTGAGCTCATCATCGTACCAAGCTTGTTTCCGTATTTTCAGCTCAGCATCATTTTGCTCTAACGCTTTATAATCTTCACCTTCTTTACGGGCTTTACGTAACACTTTTTTGGCAAGTGCCTTATCAATGGCAAGGGGATCTGCATAAACGCTCACAACCGGCACACTCACTGCCAGCTCTTTGCCATTGCGGTCGAAGATCATGCCTCGTTGGACATTGAGTTTCTCAACCCGTACGGTGCGCTTATCATTTTCTTCAATTGCCTTATCAGGCTCAATTACTTGCAAAAATGCAGCGCGTGCAACAAGCGTCATAAAAACGGTGAGCATCACGCCGCAAACTAGAGCAAAGCGCCAGGTGATAATAGATTGAGTTTTTTGCTTTTGTTTATTCATGGCAGCACAATCACCTGTTCATCTTTACTGGTTGGGCGTTTCATCTCTAACTGCATCTTGGCTATCTCTTCTATCCTTGCATGCTGAGAGTAAAACTCTTCTTCCACAACGAGGTAACGCCATTGTAGGTCTAACTCATCGCGCTGTTGTAATAGCTCATCCTGCTGTATCAATTGCTGGCGAGTTAAATGGGTAATTTGCACTACCGCGAGTGCAGAAATCAAAATCGTAAGTAGCAAGAATGCCGTCAACTTATTAGCAATGATGTAATAGCCTATTTCTACAAATAGATTCGGTTGACGTTGCTTACTTGCATTCATTAGAGCTTCTCCGCCACTCTTAATACTGAGCTTCGCGAGCGTGGATTTTGTGCAATCTCTGCATCGCTAGGCTTAATGGCTTTACCCACTGCCTTTAAGGTGAGATTTTGTTTAAGTTGTTCATCCGTTAAAGGCAGACCTCTGGGTATCGCCTCTCCCTTACTCTGCTTCTTGATAAACTGCTTTACAATGCGATCTTCTAGAGAATGAAACGAGATCACCACTAACCGACCACCAGGTTTTAACACCTCAAGTGACGCTTGCAATGCAGTCTGAATTTCTTCTAACTCGCTGTTAATATAAATACGAATAGCTTGGAAAGTACGAGTTGCAGGATGCTTATGTTTGTCCTTGACAGGCACAGCTTCATCTATCAGTTGCGCTAATTGCGCCGTCGTTGTAATCGCGGTGTGCTCACGTACTTCAATGACTTTACGAGCAATACGAGTGGCAAACTTTTCTTCGCCATACTTTTTGATCACAAACACCATTTCTTCAAGCTCTGCTTCAGCTAGCCACTGTGCAGCGCTGCGACCTGAGTCGGGATCCATACGCATATCCAGTGGCCCGTCTTTCATAAAGCTAAAGCCACGGTCTGCATCATCAAGCTGAGGTGAAGACACACCAATGTCCAACAAGATGCCATCAACCTGACCTAAGATACCGGCTTGTTCCGCGACAGATTTAATTTGCGAGAAGCGGCTTCGCGCTATAGAGAAACGTGTATCATCAGCAAACTTTTCAGCCGCTTTAATCGCTTGAGGGTCTTGATCTATGGCTTGTAAACGCCCAGTCGACAACCTTTTGAGGATTTCACCTGAATGCCCACCACGACCAAACGTCCCATCGATATATATACCTTCAGGGTTAATTGCTAGGGCATCTAGGGTTTCGGTCATTAATACCGAAATATGCTTAAACTCTTCGCTCATTAATTTGTTTACCCCTACAAGGAAAAGTTTTCCAGTTCAGGGCTTTCCTCAAAGTTTCCTGAGTGTTCAATTTCGGTATCTGCCTGCATTTGCTGATACCAGCGTTCTTCGTCCCAAATTTCAAATTTATTGAGTAGCCCAACTAGCATAATCTTTTTGCCTAATTGCGCATGGGACCGCAATGAAGGCGCCAGTAAAATCCGGCCATTTTTGTCTAGTTGGTATTCTGTAGCATGACCTAGCAACATCCGTTGCCAGCGTCTTACTCTGGGATTGGTGTTAGAGATGCGACTTAGTTTGGTCTCAATTTCTAGCCATTCGGAGAGTGGGTAGAGCCATAAGCACGGTTCGTTGATCGCAATAGTACAAATAACGGTTCCCTGATCTTCAGACAGCAGCGGTTGACGGTACTTAGTCGGCACCGCAAAACGCCCTTTGTCATCCAAAGCTAGCGAACTTGCACCTCGAAACATGCGTGATCCTATTTCTAAGTTAGTTGATCCAGTTTGATCCACTAAAACCCACTTTTTACCACAGAAGAACAGTCTAGGGCTTGACAAGCACTTTTGTCAAGCTCAGTCGGTACCTTTAACACCTTTGAAAGCCAGAAAAATCGCGGGATTTGTGGAAGATCATGAATTTTGTGGAAAAAAGTGGAGAGATGAAAAAATGCCATTTTTTTTGACCGGATAATCACATCATACTTTCAATTTAGAAATTAAAAATTCTATCTGTTAGCCCTTGCTCAGTGATGCTTTTGCAGCTGAATTATTTATGCAAATTTGCTTGGTTGTCCTAACTTGATTCGGTATCATTCGCGCTCTCTGATCAGCTCCATAGGTGGGATTATTCTGAAATCTTCAATACAGTTTCGATTTTATCGCTTACTCGTTCTACTGTGCTTGCCATGTCTGATCATTATTTTATTTCTATTATGTGAGCAACGTCAGCAGGCATTAACACAACAGTCACAACAGGCGCTGCATTACGCCAAACAAGTTGCGGCGATCCAGCAGGTAGAGCTCGCAGATACAGAACAAGTCTTACAGCAACTGTCGACCCGTATTGATCATCTTACCGTAGAGCACGGCAAATGCCCGCCGCTGCTTTATCACGCGATGCTGCTCAGCCCCAACCTAGCTAACCTTGGCATAGTTGACGCACAAGGGAACGTACTTTGTACTACGCATCAAGCAGATCAACGCGAGATCAATATCGCCGATCGTGGTTACTTTAAAACCGCAATGCGCACTGCCCAGTTTAGTATTGGTGAGTATCAAATTGACCGCAGCATGCAGCGTGCAACAGTCAACTTCGCGCTACCAATTTACGATGATAAACAGCAATTTTTATTTATGCTTGTCGCAGTGAAAGGCTTAACGCATTGGAGCCAGACCCTTGCAAAACTGCCTCTTCCTGTTGGTACTCGGGTAATGATTGCCGACGCTAAAGCGCAAATCATTGCGCAATATCCAGCAGCAAATGCAGAACTTGGCCGTGCTGTTAGCAGTTCTTGGCCAAGCAATTTAGGCACACAGGCGACGCTACTAAACACCCCAGAAGGCAATCGCTTGGTGTATGTAAAGCAATCACTCAATAACAGCAACCGAGCGTTACAAATCTACTTTAGTTTCGATTTTGAGTCCCAGTTGAGCAGCATAGATAAGCGTTTTGCACTCTTTCTAGGAATATTTTTGGCGCTTGTGTCTATTTTGTTTTGGCAAACACATTGGCAATTAAAGCAACAACTTTTAAAACCGCTAGGCGCACTCAAGCATGCTATTGCACAACTTGAATCGGGCAAGCAAGATCGCCGTTTTAACGCAACCAAAGTGCCCAGTGAATTTGAGCATATCGCCGAGCGTTTTGCTCATATGGCGCAAACACGCTTAGCCGCTGAAGACAATGCAAATCATAGACTTGCCGTTGTAAAAGCCCTGATTAATGCACTCCCCGATAGCTATGTGCGCTTAGATCAACAGGCTCAGATCTTATCTCGTTATGGCGATTACACAGACAAAGCACAAACGCTTAGGGAATTGCTCCCAGAACATATCTATAAACGGATCCGCGCAGAGCTTGCACTGTTGAATGACAAAACCTATGTGCAACTTGAGTTTTCACCAACCAGTAATCAAGTGGTTGAATGTCGTCTATGTGCCATTGAGTCACATCCACAGGCGTTGTTGATTTTCCGTGATATTAGCCAACGTAAGCATCAAGAAGAAGCACTAAACCTTGCAGCATTGGTGTACAACAATAGCAGCGAATGTATGATCATCACGGATGCCAATGGCTTTATCTTGGACGTCAACCTTGCCTTTACGCGTGTAACTGGTTACTCACGCTCAGAGGTGCTGGGTAAGTCCACTGCCATGTTAGGATCGGGTCAACATGACCGTAGCTTTTACGAATTGATGTGGCAGCAGCTCAACGAACACGGCCGTTGGCAAGGTGAGATTGTCAACCGTAAGAAAAATGGCGAGCTTTACACCGAATGGCTGACTATTGATAGCGTTTACGATAGCAACCGTGAGATCTACCGCCGCGTCGCGATCTTCACCGATATTACCGAAGTAAAGCGTAAAGATGCGCTGATCTGGAAACAAGCACATTTTGACGAATTAACCGATCTTCATAATCGTGTGGGACTTAAAAAACACTTAAAAAAACAGGTTGCCAGCGGACAACAACAAACCGCCGTGTTATTACTCGATCTCGACAATTTTAAAGATATTAACGACACATTAGGCCATTATTACGGCGACTTACTCTTGAAGTTAGTCGCACAACGTTTAAAGAGTATGGCTCCGCATGCGTTTTTATCCCGCATTGGAGGTGATGAGTTTGTCTTTGTGTTGGAGGATGACGAACATAAAGCAAAGTGCAAAGCACTAGCAGCTCAGATCCAGTCCGCATTCAAACAGCCTTTTGAGATCCAAGATGAGCAATGCCATATCACTGCAAGTATGGGGATTGCCACCGCACCAACAGATGGTAATGGTGCAGAAGCCCTATTAAAGGCTGCCGATCAAGCAATGTATCGAGCAAAGCAGCAAGGTCGTAACGGCTATGTGATTTTTGATGACGCTTTACGCAAAGTCGCAGAATCTAGAATGCACATGCTCAAAGGTATTCGTACTGCACTGCATAACAATCAATTTGAAATGCACTACCAGCCTATCGTATCACTTGACGATAATCGCGTCGCCAAAGCTGAGGCCTTGATCCGCTGGCGACACCCAGAGCAAGGTATGGTGAGTCCCGCTGAGTTTATTCCGTTAGCCGAAGAAACCCAGCTCATTCATCATATTGGCGATTTAGCATTTTCGCAGTCTATTGACACGTTGACGCAACTACAGCACTTAGGCCATACAACACAAATTAGCATCAATGTGTCACCGGTCCAATTTGCCGCTAAAAATTGCACCTTAGCAAGCTGGAGTGACAAACTCACAACGCTTGCGATCCCCCCTGAGCACGTGGTTTTAGAAGTTACGGAGGGAATGATGATGCACAATGATAGCCGCACTAAACAACGAGTTGAACGCTTAAAGCAGCAAGGTTTTCAATTTGCGTTAGATGACTTTGGCACGGGTTACTCATCACTCGCGTATCTAAAACAATTAGATTGTCACTTTGTGAAAATTGATAAACGCTTCGTCGATGGCATTGCAACCAATGCAGACGATTTAACCCTATGTGAAACCATTATTTTGATGGCTCACCGCCTAGGCTTAAAAGTCATCGCTGAAGGCGTTGAGACCGCGACTCAGCATCAGCTATTAAAACAGGCTGGATGTGATTTTGGTCAGGGTTATTACTATTCAAAGCCGCTACCACAACGCGAATTTCTGACCTTAATGACAGAAAAAAGCCACATTGCTGTGGCTTAACTGAAGTTACTTAAAATCTAGGTGCTTGGCTTATTCAGTTAAACCAAGCGCAGTCATCATTTTGTTTGCAACGTCCACATGGTGCTGCATGGTTGAGAACTGCTTAGTTACGCCCGCAGGACCAAAAGTATAAACCGGTACTGGCGCTGCCGTATGTGTACCAGTACCCCACACTACACTTTGCTCTGAGGCAATCGCGCGAGCAATTTTTCCGGTGTAATCCTCTTTGGCGTATACATAGAAGTCACTAAAGTCTTCAAACGCTGGGATCATATCTGCGCTATTTTCATCGTATACACTCTGACCGACTTTTGCGGCATTATCTAGTGTCACCGTGTAAGCCGTCATATCTTCAATGGTCGCTTTCCAAGTTGGACCCGATACATTTTCATAGGCTTCATCAGGCGCAGCTTCTGCAAGGATATCGAAGAAAGTGCCTGTTTGCGCGTAAAGCTTGTCTAGTTGCGCAAGTGGACCAAAGTTAAATTTAGGATGATATTCTTTAGCAACACCATTTACATACATACCATCGCCAGACAGCGTTTGTGCTTCAGGACGCTCATGCTTTGAATAACTAAAGCCAAAACTACCCGTTTCATGGTCTGCAGTCACAACGACTAGCGTATCGTTACGGTCTTTTACCCATTCATGCACAGCTTCAACGGCTTCATCAAATTTAAGCAGCTCATTTAGCATCCAACCTGCATCGTTTGCATGACCCGCCCAGTCAATTTGACCACCTTCAATCATCAAGAAAAAGCCATCTTCATCTTTAGACAAGATATCAAGCGCTTTCACCGTCATTTCTTTTAATGAAGGCTGAGTACAGCTGTTGCTTTGTTGACAAGCTTTGTAAGCAATTGCGTCACTCATACCAGAGTTTGCGAATAGACCTAGTACTTTTTCGCCTTCAAAACTGCTTAATTGTGCTTTATCAAAAGCAAGGCCATAACCATGTTGCTCTTTTGCTTCAACAACTAGGTTAGTTTCATCTCCACGCTTTGAGCTTTTATATACGCTACTAGGCATGCCAAGCGCGTCGAGTTGTGCTTGTACTTCAGCATTGTCAGGCGTGCTCTTTGGTACAAATACGCGAGCACCACCAGATAACATCACATCAACGCTGCCAGAGCGAACTAATTGCTCAGCGATTTCAGCTTCGTATGAACGATGCGGCATATGGGCAGCAAATGCCGCTGGCGTCGCGTGCGTAATACGCGTATCTGAAACAAGACCCGTCGCTTTACCCGCGGCTTTGGCTTTTTCTAAGATAGTCGCTACTTTATTGCCATCGGCATCAAGACCTATCATTTCTGAGCCTGCTGCAAGGCCGGTTGCTAATTGAGTTGCCGAACAAGCAGAGTCAGTTACTAGACTGCCAGTCGCGCCATGTGGTGCGTTCATGGAAAGGCCTAAATGACCACCCGCAGCAAGTTTAGACAGCGCTGTTTGATTGCCTTTGTTTTTATAAGTTGAGTTTGGCGCGCGCTGAGCATACTCTTCAAGTAAGCCAACTTGCTGTGGTCCCATACCGTCACCGATCATAAGGATCACATTTTTTACTTGTGTCACTTCTTGCACTGGTACTTCTTTGATGACTTCAACTTCTTTGATCACCTCAACGGTTTTTGTATCGTCATCACACGCGGTAAGTAGAATTGCAGAGATAGCAACTGTAAGTAACTTTTTATTCATTGTACTGTTCCTGAAACGTAATATTTGTCTGTAAGGCGGGCACAGTCTAGGCGCGTTACATGACTTTTTTATTTCAGCAAAGTGACAAAAAATATTTTATTTCACAACAAGTTACAATATAACAGTACAATTCAGATACGAAATCATACGCTATACCAATTGTTATTTAGAGTAATCACTCTCGACCAGAAGCACTGGTAAATAATTTAGAAATGGGTCGACTAGATAATCCAAACACAAAAATGCTCAACAGCACCGTTGCCATTGCCACTTGAGTAATTTGCAAACCATTTGGCAACTCTTCGCTGAGTAGCATTAAGGTTAGCACCACCGAAGCCAATCCCTTGGGGCCAAACCAAGCTAACGTAAAGCGCTCTTTGGTTGTCAGTGCACCACCTAACAAACAGAGGAATACCGGGATCAATCTAAACATGGCAGTTGCTAACACTGCGTACACCCAAACCTGCCATTGGGTAACGTTTAGCAGCACTACACTGGCCGACAAACCAAACACAATCCAGATCATAAAAGCCGCAAATTCGGCGAGGTGCTCACCTTCTTCGATAAGCTGATCTTTAAACTCATCACGATAATATTTATCAAACAGCAAACCGCTGACAAATGCAGCAATAAAGCCACTGCCATGCAAAGCTTGAGTTACCGAGAAAACTAAAAAAGCGATGCCAACAAAGAGAAAAGGGCTGGTTTTAGACGCAAAGTAATGATGTTGATAGGCGCGTTTAAGTAACCAAATGATCACCCCAGTCAGTAACCCCGCGACAACGAGTGCAATCCCCACTTCGCGTATAAAAATCCAAGCAAATGATTCGGTCGTCGCTTGCATTCGCTCAGCTAATACTCCCAGTAAAAACAGAAATACCGGAATACATAGGCCATCATTCAAGCCACTTTCCACATTAATTGCCTCACGTAATCTGGTGGGCACAGACTTATCCTGAATGAAGGTTTTGCATAAAGTGGCATCGGTTGGGGTGATGATCACCGCAATTAAAAAGCAAGCCAACCAAGATAACTGGAACAGCTCATGGGCCACCCACGCGCCAAATACCATGGTTAATGGCAGCCCGAGTAATAATTTAACCGGTAACTGGAAGCTGTGAGATAACACCCGTAATCGCGTTTTTGCAGCATCGGAAAATAAATAAATCGCAAGCGTCAACTCAATAATCGGCAACCAAGTTTGTAGGCCATTAATATCTACCGCTAAAGCTTGTTGCCCTCCTTCAATATTACCAAGCACAAAGCCTATCGCCCCGCCCGTTAGCACAAACCACATAGGTGCGGTGAGCTCCGCCCTATCTAGTTGTCGAGCTGTAATGCTATAAATAAAAAGAGAAAGTCCAATCGCCGCAATCAAAGCATAAATCACGTTGCCATTCCTTTACTGAAAACCTGTCGCTGATAACGCGAGTATGACAAATCTTATTCAGTTAAGCCAAACATCTAACAACATCCTCCTATCTCCTTTAAAGCGAATCAAACAACAAAGAGCAGTAGGCGCTAGTTAATTTTTCACCTTTGTGTCATCGGAATGTAAAAAACCGTCATTACTCTATCTGCAACAAACTGGACTAGACCAGAAATTTAACCCAAACTTTTGAGAAAAGAGCAATGAAAAAACTAACCCAAATCGCTGCTGCCGTGTTACTCGCCACCAGTCCCAGCTTATATGCTGCAACAGGTAAACTCGTTGGTGTTGTAAAAGACCCACAAAGTAATCTTTCTGGCGCTGTTATCTCAGTAAAAGGCCAAGATGTATCCACAGTATCTGATTATCGTGGTCGCTTTGAACTACCAAAACTGGATGCCGGTCGCTACACCTTAGTCGTGAAATATATGGGTTATCAGGAAACAGAACTACAGGTTGAAGTAACTGATGGCAAAGTCACTACGTTGTCTCCAATCTTATTAAACCATCAACAAGCGATGGAAGAAGTGGTCACGGTTGGGCAAATCTTCCGTGGCGCAATGGCCGCTGCAAATAACCAAAAAAATGCCAGTAATATCAAAAGTATCATTTCTGCCGATGGGATTGGTAAGTTACCAGATAGAAATGCCGCTGAAGCCGTACAACGTATTCCAGGTGTGTCGATAGAGCGTGACCAAGGTGAAGGCCGCTTTGTTGCAGTGCGTGGTTTACCGTCACAATGGAGTTCGGCCAGCATCAACGGTAACCGCCTTCCAACCGCAGAAGAGGAAACCACCAGCCGCGCCACTGCGTTCGACTTTTTTCCAAGCGAATTGATTGAGTTTGTGGAAGTGTCTAAAGCTATCACTCCCGACATGGAAGGCGATGCGATTGGCGGTAATGTTAATTTCGTGACCAAAAAAGGCGCTGATGATTTTATCCTCAAAACCAACTTTGCTGTGGGCCAAAACGAACTGGCCGATGGTACAAATTATTCTGCCAATGTGGTGTATGGCGACCGTCTACTCGACGACAAGCTAGGTTTTATCATTAACGCCACAGCGTGGCAGCGTGATTGGGCAACCGATAACTATGAGCCGCGCCGTGGTAACGATAGCTTAGGCATTTACCGTTTAGAGCTGCGTGATTATACAGGAACCCGTGAAACTTACGGCTTAAATGGCTCGCTGGAATATCAACTTGAAAGCGGCACGCTCAGCGCCAGCGCGCTATATGGCACACTGATTGATGATGAAACCCACTATAAGCACAGGCTGCGTTTTGATAAAGACCGTGCTGAGCTGCAGCATATTCGCAACGAACTCATCACCGAAATGCAAGGCTTTGAAATTGCAGGTGAACATGACTTTGGCTTTGATAAAACGCTCTCTTGGCAGCTAGCCACGTACGAAAATGAGTTTCGCTATGGCGACAAACCCAACAGTGAAGACAATAGCTATTTTGTCGCCCGTTTTGATCAAAAAGAGGTTGGATATGTTGGACTTGAAGACCGCGATACCGGTAAAAATTATGCCTACAACCAAGTAGACGGCGGCAGTGACCCTTGGAACGCCATTAGCAATCACTTCCCCTCGGGCTTTACACTCGATCCAAGCAAAATGGGTTTGTCTTGGGTTGAGCTATACAAAGTCTACGTCAACGAAAAAGACAGACTGGTAGCCAATGCCGACTTTGACTGGCAATACAATAACCAGCTAGCCGTTAAATTTGGGGCAAAATACCGTGACAAAGTCCGTAAAGCTGACTTTGCCGACGAGTTTTACGCGTGGGACAGCGAACAATATGGCGCAGCGCCAACGCTTGCAGACTTTGCCTTAAGCGATCAACCCGGTCGCAGCGATTACTTAAGCGAAGCCAAGTTTGATTATCGCACGCAGTTGTCGCAGGTGGCTTCCACCGATGCTCTTGCCCAGTTTTGGACGCAAAATCGCAATAAGTTCAAGCTAGATGTGGGTGAATCAGCACTCATCAGCAACGGTGGAGCGCTGGGCAGAAACTTCGATGTTGAAGAAACCCACACCTCGCTCTACGGTATGGCAACTTACCAAGCTAACGACAACTGGGAAGTATTAGGCGGCTTACGCGTTACCCGCACCGATACCGAAGTGTCTGGTTACACTTATTTAGCCGACGAAGACAAAGTTGTTGATACCACCAACAGCAATGATTATTGGTCCATATTACCCGCACTACATGTTACTTATCGTGCCAATGATGATACCAATTATCGCCTTGCACTAACTCGCACCTTTGCCCGTCCTGACTTTGGCTCATTAACACCAGGGGCAACTTACCTTGAGCAAGACAATCAGCTTAACTCAGGAAATCCAGCGCTCGACCCTACGTACTCAAATAATCTCGACTTGATGGTGGAACATTATTTTGACCGCGTTGGCTTGGTCTTTGCGGGGGTATTCTACAAAGATATCCAAGACCCTATCTTCCAAGCCACCAGCGTTGGCAATTACAACAACAAGCAAGGCGTGACCATCATCCGTCCTGAAAACGGCGATAGCGCTTGGCTTGCGGGCATTGAGCTGGCATTTAACCGCGACCTTGGTTTTATTTCTGACAGTTTGAGCAACTTTGGGGTAATGACCAATGCGACCTTTATGGACTCTGAAATGCAGATCCCAGAGCGCACAGAAAAAGTAGCCATTCCACGTCAGGCCAATGAGCTTTACAACTTTACGCTGTATTACGACGACACCCGTTTTGCCGCTCGAATAGCACTTAATCATAAAGGTGCTTATATCGAAGAGCACGGCGGCGATAGCCAATCGGATAGCTACTATGGCGCCAATACCAGCGTGGACTTTACAACGTCATACCAACTTAACGAACAAACGTTAGTTTACCTAGAGCTAAGTAACCTCACCAATGAAGCATTGCAGTACTACCAAGGTGAGCAGGGTCGTCCATTACAGGTGGAATACTATGGTATCCGCGGCATGGTCGGCATTAACTACCAATTTTAATACCAATTCACTTGATTAAGCCGATTGGTATACACCGGTTGACGGGCAATCCACAAAGGATTGCCCTCGAATTACCGAGGATCCTATGATGTTGCAGATCACCCTATTTAACGCCCGCCCGCGCTGGCTAAAAGACGCCCAAGGTATCGGCTTTGTACTATTTGCCGCGACCAGTGCGTTTATGACTTACTTTTGTATGTACGCCTTTCGTAAGCCATTTTCGGTCAATACCTATGAAGCCTTTGATGACCCAAGCTGGGTTGTTAGCTTTAAAATTGCCCTGATCCTTTCGCAAGTGTTTGGCTACCTATGCGCGAAATTTATCGGCGTTAAAGTGATTGCTGAAATGCAGCATCATTATCGCGGCCGTGCGATTTTGGCCATGATTTTAGCCGCCGAGCTCGCACTGGTGCTATTTGCCATCACTCCTACGGGCTGGAATCTGGTGTGGCTGTTTGCCAATGGTCTCTCCCTTGGCATGATCTGGGGTTTGGTTTTTAGCTTTTTAGAAGGTCGTAAAACCACCGAAATCTTAGGTGCGGTACTCAGCGTTACTTTTATTCTTGCCTCTGGACTGGTCAGAACTGTGGGCAAATGGCTGGTGAGTGAACTCAATGTGCCTGAACTGTGGATGCCAGCGGCAACCGGAGCGATTTTTCTGCCGCTGCTTGTACTTAGCGTTGCTTGTCTCAATAGCATTCCAGAACCTACACAAGAAGATGAACAATTACGACAAAAGCGCGCGCCAATGGATGGCAAAGCCCGGCTGGCGTTTTTTAAACAGTATTGGTTTGGAATAACCGTGCTGGTGCTTAGCTTTTTACTCTTTACTGGCTTTCGTGACTTTAGAGATAACTTCTCAGCCGAGATTTGGCAAGCCTTAGGTTATGGGCAAGAACCCGCGATTTTTGCTTATGCCGGGATCCGCATCGCCTTTATCGTGCTCATTGCGCTTGCCGCATTGGTGTTAATTAAAAATAACCGCATCGCATTTTTTGCCAATCATGGCTTTGTCTTACTCGGGGCTTTACTACTGGCTGGCAGTACGTATTTATACCAAACCCAAAGTCTCGATCCTAAAACTTGGATGGTACTGCTGGGGGCTGGTCTTTATATCAGTTATATCCCCTATAACTGCTTTTTGTTTGACCGCATGATCTCAGCAGTTGGCTCGACTGCGAACGCCGGGTTTTTAATTTATCTGGCGGATTCGGCGGGCTACATAGGCTCAGTGGGCATCTTGCTCTATAAAACCTTTGCCACACCTGAGCTCAGCTGGCTGCACTTTTTTACCATGGCCTGCTACTGGGTAGCGTTTATCGCAAGCGCCCTCGTAGTGAGCTCAATTATTTATTTTGCCGTGAAATTAAAGCGACCACGTAAGGCGTCAACGCAACTACGCGCCACGGCACTTTCATCACATATTTCCTAGCTAGGAGTCTTAGCAACATGAAACACATTGAAGCATTAATTTTGGATTGGGCTGGTACTGTGGTCGACTATGGTTCGATTGCCCCTACCAGTATTTTTGTTGAAGCATTTAAGCAAGCGTATCAATTTGATATTTCCTTGGCTGAAGCGCGCGGTCCGATGGGAATGGGCAAATGGGATCACATTAATACCTTGCTACAAACGGACAGCGTCCGCACCCGCTGGATAACGCAATTTGGTCAGGCACCGAGTACGGCAGATGTTGACCATATTTATCAAACCTTTATGCCGCTCCAACAAGCAAAAGTCGCCGACCGAGCTGCCCCCATTCCGGGCGTGCTTGCGGTGATCAAACGATTACAACAACAAGGCGTTAAGATTGGCAGTTGTTCTGGGTATCCCAAGCCTGTGATGGACGTACTAGTGCCTGCCGCTGCCGACTATGGTTATCAGCCAGATTGTGTGGTTGCCAGTGATGAATGTGCAGCTGGCTCTCGCCCAGGCCCTTGGATGGCGTTAGAAAACGTACAACGACTTGGGATTAATCGCGTGTCTGGATGCGTAAAAGTCGATGACTCCGCGCCGGGAATAAGCGAGGGATTAAATGCCGGCATGTGGACCGTTGGACTTGCTTTAACCGGCAATGCGGTGGGGCTTAGCGAAGAAGAATGGACTTCGCTTGGTCACGAAGAGCAAAGTGCACATTCCCTTAATGCTTATCAGCAGCTTGGCGAGGCCGGAGCGCACTATGTGATTGACTCACTAGCCGACATCGAAATGGTTTTGGTGGATATTTCTGCTCGTATTGCCCGTGGAGAGCGCCCGTAATGCGCTTTCAGCCTTTTTGGTTTGATGAAGCAATCACTCAAGCCGATATTGAAGCCGCAGCAAGCGCGCCGTCTCATGGCGCGTTAGATACCCAAGTTTGTATCATAGGTGGCGGCTTTACTGGCCTTTGGACAGCCATAACGCTGAAAAAGCAAAAACCTGAGCTGAATATCGCCATTATTGAAAAAGACCTCTGTGGACAAGGTGCTTCGGGTCGTAATGGCGGAGCTATGCTGACATGGTCGACTAAGTTTGCCAGCCTAATTAAAGCGTTTGGCTTAGAACAAGCCTGCTTTTTAGTGCGCCAGTCGGAGCAGGCCGTTCATGACATTAAAGCCTTTACCAGTAAACACGGGATTGAATGTGATTGCCGCGTTGATGGTACTTACTATACGGCTTCAAATCACAGCCAGCGTAATGCCTTTGGCCCCATTACCACCCTACTCGAGCAACACCAGCTTAATGCGTGGCAAACACTGGATGAAGCGCAGTTGCAAGCAACCGGCTCTAATGCCAACCTTGCTGGAATTTACTCCCCCCACGGGGGTAGTGTTCAACCCGCCAAGCTTGTGCGTGGACTGATGAAGGTGGCAAAAACCCTTGGGGTCAAAGTATTTGAACACACCCGCTACCTAAAGCACCAAGGCCAAGACACGCTAACCATCACCACAGATAAAGGCGAGATCAGAGCCAATCAGCTGGTATTTGCCGTTAACGCTTGGCTGCCAAGCTTATTGCCGCAGTTTTCTCGCAGTGTGGTGTTGGTGTCGAGCGATATGGCGATCACTACACCAGCGCCTGAAAAGCTTGCGGCAATGAGGCTGAACCACGGTGCTCCGGTGATTGATGCACGCATTTTTGTGAATTACTACCGCACCACCTCAAGCGGTCGATTAATGCTTGGCAAAGGTGGAAATTATTTTAGTTTCAATAACCAAGTGAGAGATACCTTTCACCGTGCTAGCCGTTATCAAGCTATTCTTGAACGCTCATTTAGCCATTTCTTTGCACATCACCAGCTCGAGATAGACAGAACTTGGACCGGCCCCTCAGACCGAAGTGTCTCTGGCATGCCTTTCTTTGGTCATTTAAATGGTCAAGCTAATGTGTTTTATGGCAGCGGTTACTCAGGCAACGGCGTGGTGCAATCCTATTTAGGTGGACAAATCTTAGCAAGCCTTCTGCTTAATCAACATAACGACTGGCGTCACTGCGCCTTGGTCAACCAAACGCTTAAACAGTTTCCCGTCGAGCCATTTCGCACCGCGGGGGCCTTAATGGTGAGAAATGCCATTCGCCGTAAAGAAAGCGCAGAGGATAACAACACGCCACCGCATAAACTCGATGTTTGGCTAAGCAAGCTTAGTGGCAGCGCAGCAAAATTAGATCCGAACGTGAAGCAGGAGTATATAAAGTGAATGCCATTGCACAAATAAAACAGCTATTCGAGCAATATGGTCACGCCACCTATGACGAGGCATGCAGCCAAATTTATCATGCCGAGCAATGCGCCACCCTCGCGAAAGAAAATGGTTATGATCAAGCGACTCAAATCGCTGCATTTTTACATGATATTGGCCATTTTGTTGCTCAATCTCAGAATAACCCGGACTTTACCCCACAAGGATATAGCAATCATGGCGATTTAGGGGCAGATCATTTAACTCAGCTTGGCTTTGATCGCGCGGTGACAATGCTAGTGCGCAAACACGTAGATGCGAAACGCTATCTGGTCAGTATTGATGAGGAGTATTACCAAACGCTCTCTCCTGCCAGCCAATTAACGCTAACAAGACAAGGTGGAAAAATGAGCAGCGTAGAACTTGCGGCATTCTCCAAGCTACCTGAATTGGACGCTATTATCGCGCTGCGTCGTTTTGATGATTTAGGGAAAGATCCGAGTTTAGCCGTTTTGCCGAGTAGCTATTGGTTTAGCCAGATAGAAGCCTATTTGGCGAGTTAGGCCAGTCTGAGTTTACAAGTCTATGATTATAAATATTTATCCTGTCATAAAACGATAGTAAGCTTGTCACAAAAGGTTTTATCGACTCTATTATGCTGCTTTATCAACGTATTCGAAACCATATCCAAGCGCTGCTAGCCGCTGGCAGCATGACGCCCGGTGCCAAATTGCCTTCAGAGCGTGCGCTGCAAGAAACATTTAGCTCAACACGGATCACCGTCCGTGAAGCCCTAGCACGACTAGAAGCCGAAGGACTTATCTTTAGCCAAAAGCGTCGCGGCTGGTTTGTCACCCCCGAAAAACTCAAATGGCATCCAGCTAAAAAAGTGAACTTTAACCACCTTGCCATTGAACAAGGCTTTACACCAACAACTCAAGTAGTGGCAATTAATGCCCCTTCCACAGAGCCTGAGTTTAGCCACTCTCATTTTAACGGCCAGCCTGTATATGAATTAACTCGAGTACGCGCGTTAGATGGTCGCGCAATAATGATGGAACAGATCTATTGTGCAGCCGAACGTTTTGCCGACTTGCACAACCAACCGCTGGATGGCTCAATCACAGAAGTGATGTCGACCCATTACCAAGTTGACGTCAGCTTTGAACAGTGTGTAATAAGCGTCACCGTACTACCCGATGACGTTGCCGACAAATTAGAAAAGAACAGCGGCGCACCTTGCTTAAAGGTACTGCGCGCCCGCTATGACGCCGAGCAAGCATTGGTGGATTACAATATTGAATATTGGCTCCATGACGCCATAGAAATGATTGTTGAAGGCGTGTAACTCCCGTACCCGTAGGTCGTGCTTTAGCACGATAACTTTTCCTATCACCTGCGGTTGTCCTATTTTAGAAATAGCGCTAAGTTTAAATTCGGTACTCCCACATTTGACAACTGCAAGGAACATCAAGATGACTAATTTTAATGAGCGACTTAAAAGCCTAGATCTAAGCCGAATAACACATAGACTCAAAACCGCAACAGGTATGACAGAAGCAGATTGTTTACAAGCAGAAGTACTGTACAGGCAATTTCTTGTGTTAAAGTCAAAATATCCAGATACGCCTATCACACCTCCGCAGCTGGCAGATGAGGTATGGCATGAGCATATCACCGATACACTCGCGTATCACAATGACTGTGAAAACCTCTTTGGCACATTTTTACACCATATCCCAGACGAAGATAATCAAGAAACATGGCAAAAGGCTGTGTATTTATATCAGTTAGAGTTTGGTCTAGATGTGAGTGGCTTACAGGCTGCTGTGTGCAGATAATCAGCTAAGTCCGCTACTGCGGGTTTTTTCTTTTTGCTATCTGACTATTCATAAATCCAATACTTCTGGCTTTTGATGCTAGTGTTGCATATGAAGTGATAGAAATGGCAATAAACCTTGTCAGCAATGAAGTGACATACACAATACCTGATCCACGAAAGCTTACGGCTGCACTGAATAATTTGTATAAGTCAGTACCTGCACTCGGAGAAAAAACTACATGATACAAGTGCTACTGGATATTACGCCCATTCTCGTTAATATAGCTTCTTTTCTTTGCGGGCTTTTGCTAGGTCACTGGCTTAAACTTGGAATTGTTAGACGTGCAGAGTTCAATTCCTCTGTACAACCTATAAGGTGCTTATTATTAGATAATCGTTTCGTTAAAAAAGAATTAATAACCGAATTAGAATCTAAAATAGGTCGTCGAGCTAGAAAAATTGTATCTGTCTATAATAATGACTATTGCCCTAGCCAACAGCTACCAACAATACAACGTGAGGTTGATGAGTTTGGAGACCCAGTAGAGCCGATAGGGCAAAGCACTCTTGATAAAAATAAACAGACTCAGCAACGAGCGAAAAAAAACTGCTGAAAGCTTGCGAACTAAAGCGCTAGAAGTAGACACCTTTCAGTTCGGAGCTGTCAAATTTAGCAATGTTTAATTGGAATAGCGCCAGTGAGAGAGAACGAATCATTTAATATCAATGATATATTGGCTTTAGTCGAAAAGGATACGGAGCAATATCAAGAACTCAGCATTGCTTTAGATAGTATCAGAAGACATATGGGTCATTGCTGGTATCATTATCAGGAGTTTAAGAATGCTACCAAGATGCACAAAGAAGCAATGTTTGGCATATTACCCAAGACGGTTGATATTCAACACCCCGAATATTATAGGTGTGCATTTGAAGCGAACTGCTTTGCATTTTTTAGGGCGCTGCATGCTTTAATTGATAGTTTACCTCTAATCATATATCTATTGAGTAAAGATCTTGATTTTAAAGAAAAAGTAGAATGGAGAAAAGCTAAAGCATATTTAAAAGATTCGATATCAAAAGATTTAACGGAAAAATTAGAGGCTCTTAAGCAAAGTGATATATTCAATGAGTTAAAAGACTTGGTTAACATCACAAAGCATCGCAGGCTACCAAGGATAGACAGTTGTATATTTACAAACGAACCTGCCAAATTTTTAGCTGAAGACTTAGGTGGTATGTTGAGTGAAAACTCGATTGAACCTTTCATGGAAAGAGCTCATAAAGTAATCGTTGAGGAGTTTCTCATAGGTTTTGTTCGCGAACTTGGTTGCCGTTTAAAGCAAGTAAATGATGCTGACAGTTAAAATTTAAAACCATTATTGGAATAACTAAAATGGAAACCTGGAATCGAGAAACTTTACTTCACTACGCTCAAAATAATCAATCAGAGAAAGATATATCAAAATTGAAGAGGGCTATTAGCTCTGTAGTTGAAACTCAAATGCTATGCAACTACCACTACCGTACATTGCAAGCTTTACTTGACGAGCACATGCGCAATAACCCTACAGAAAGTTGTTTATTTAGATCAAGGTTCAGTGGAGATGCCGAGGCGAATAACAAAAATTTTGAATTTACATTAGGATGTAGAGCCAACATTATCGCTATCGTAAGAACTTTACATTCGTTGTCAGACATAGTGAGTTTTGTAATTTATCTGGGGCTAGGCCTTAACCTAAACAAGAGTACAAAGCTACCTAATTCTAAGATCACCTTGTACCATGTAAAAATAAAACTTGAAACACACACCAAATACATGGAACTATTACTTCTTTTAAATCGACTCACCGACAAAACCGATTATAAACACCTCGCTAGGCTGAGCAACCAAACAAAGCATTCAAGTATTGTAAGGCCACTTTCCCATTTCAACCTTAAAGAAAAAGGCATAGAACGTTATCAGTTCATCTTTGAAGAAATTGAAACACAACCTGGTTCAAATGAAAAATTTGCAGAAACTAGCGCAATACCTCTAATTGAGAAAGAGTTTCAGCGGCAGAACGACATTGTAATTAATATTTTGCATTGTTTGGACAAACTAGTATCAGAAGCCATATAAAAAAACCGGTGAAAGCCAATATTGGAACACGAACCATTGCTTATGCCGTGTTTAATGCGTACATCGGAAGCTTTCTAGCTTCTGTTAACACAGCGATGTTCTGTGATTTGGTAAAAGCGTGATTTTCTTAGTTGGCATCCAGCTTTAATGAGTGCAGAATCATTTTATGGGAAGGTGACAGCCCAGATTAGGCCATCGTTAAAACAATTGAAGATTCCCTGCTCATTTATTTAGCTAAAGGGGTGTAACCCCCTTAACCCATCGCCGCGTAAAGCGTCTCCTACCCTAACGGTTTACCAGTACTTTGCTTCAGAAATAGCTTTAAGTAGTCCGCTAATATCTGCGGCATACACTTCGCCAATATTACCGATCCTAAAGCAATCTGCGTTTGATACTTTACCGGGGTAAATTACATATCCTTTTTGCTTCAATGCTTCATAAAAGCGCTTAAACTCATAGCTTTCGTCACTTGGTGAATAAAAAGAAGTGATAATAGGTGAGTGCATGGCTTCTGGTAACAAGGCTTCAAAACCAAGGGCTTTCATGCCGCTAACGAGCTGTTTTTGATTTTCGCTGTAACGCTTGAATCGTGCAGAAGCGCCTCCCTCTTGCGCCAATTCTTCTAGTGCTTTGGCAAAAGCCCTGACAACATGCGTTGGCGAGGTAAAACGCCATTTACCATGATGATTTTCCATGGTTTTCCACTGAGCGTGTAGATCCAAAGAAAGTGAGCGTGCTTGTCCTTCAGAGGCAATCAAGAGCGCTGTTTTTGTAATCACAAAGCCAAAACCTGGAACACCTTGAATACACTTATTTGCTGAGCTAATGAGGATATCAATTTGCCACTCGTGCATATCCATCTCAATGCCGCCAAAACTGCTCATGGCATCAAGGATCATTACTTTATTGTGATGTTTCGCAAGCTCCGCTACGCGTTTAGCCGGATTCAGCATCCCCGTTGTGGTTTCGCAGTGTACCATTGCTACGTGGGTGATCTCAGGGTGTTGCTCAAGCGTTTGTGAGATCTGCTCAAGTTGCGGCAATTCGGTTTCAACAAAGTTGAGCGCTATCACATTAATATTTAGATAATTGGCTATCTCAATAATACGCGCACCATAGGCACCATTATTGATAACCAGTAAAGTGCCAGACTTAGGAATAAAAGTCCCAATAGCCGCCTCTACACTTGCTGTACCACTGCCCTGCATTAAGGTTGCACTGTAGTCACTGCGATACTGCGGATCTGCAACCGCAATTTCACAAAGCTGATTGCGAATAACTTGCACCACACCTTGGTTATATTCATCATCCCAGGTGCACCAGTCTTTCAACATGGCTTCTTTCACGGTGTGAGATGTACTGAGCGGGCCTGGCGTCAGGAGTAAATAATCGTTGTTCATAACTTGCCTCTAAACTGGTCTATACCAGAATATTTAACCGAGTTTAGGTGACAACGGCATGACAGTTTTATGAAACTAAGATTGATGTGGTAATGATGTTCAATGAAACCTCGCCTTTACCCTAAATGGCAAAGGCGAAGAGAAGCAACAGAGGCTCTGGTTATTTTATTTATACCCATTTGGATTATTGCTTTGCCAGCGCCATGTATCTTGCATCATGGCATCCAGTCCACGCTCTGCATGCCAGCCTAATTCGGATTTGGCTTTTTCAGGCGCAGCGTAACAAGCGGCAATGTCACCATCGCGACGCGGTTTAATGTCATAGGGTATAGCTTTGCCTGCAGCCTTTTCAAAGGCAGTAACCATCTCTAGTACCGAGTAGCCATTGCCGGTACCTAAGTTATAGATATGTGTGCCTGCTGCTACTGCGATTTTCTCAAGTGCTTTTAAATGGCCAATAGCTAGGTCAACCACGTGAATGTAATCTCTCACGCCCGTGCCGTCTTTGGTGTCATAGTCGTTACCAAAGACGCCTAAACTCGCCAGTTTACCAACAGCAACCTGTGAGATGTAGGGCAGTAAGTTATTGGGAATACCATTTGGGTCTTCACCAATTAACCCCGACTCGTGTGCGCCAACCGGGTTAAAGTAACGCAAAATAGCAAAGGCCCAACGCGGGTCTGATTTAGCGACATCCTGTAGTACCATTTCAACCATCAGCTTTGACGTGCCATAAGGATTGGTTGTGCCACCAACAGGGAAATCTTCACGAATAGGAAGACTGGCAGGATCTCCATATACCGTCGCTGACGAGCTAAAAACTAGCTTAAATACATTAGCATCACGCATTGCATCAAGGAGCGTCAACGTACCTTGGACGTTGTTTTGATAATACTCGATTGGCTTTTGAACCGACTCTCCTACGGCTTTTAAGCCTGCAAAGTGGATCACTTCTTCAATATCATATTGCGCGAATACACTATCAAGAAATGCCTTATCAAGAATATCCCCCTGATGGAATGCCGCTTCCTTTCCTACTATCTCAGCGACTCTATGTAATGAAGTCTGCTGAGAGTTGCTTAGATTATCTACGACCACTACCTTTTTGCCTTGCTGTAGCAGCTCTAATACAGTGTGAGAGCCAATATAGCCTGCACCACCAGTTACAAGAATCGTCATATCTCTTCCTATGGTTGTTGTCTACGCATCGCATCGAGCATTCTACTCAATTTGTTATTGTCAGTCTTGGCGGTAGCATACAAATGCCAGCTTGTTATCAAAAAAGCTCAAGCGAGAAATTGAAGTCTGACAGTAACTTCTTAAGTTTCTTAATAAGTGGACTTTTTTAGGCGCATTTAAATCCCGATAATAAATTTTATTATCTAGTGCATATGCCACTTTATTATCATCCAACCAGGTATAATCTTGCACTTGACTGGGAAGAGCAAAAAATCGCTGAATATGATCGCTCTCTCTGTGGTAAGTTGCGAACCACATTAAGCCATTGACTTGATATGTAAAAGCAAACACATCACGCGCACGGTTGTAAGACAAAGTTCGGCCAATATCTTCGGCAAGAATTTGTGGTAAATGACCATTAATATCTGTGTACTGTAAGGTATGCGGAGCACTCTCAGTCGCACCTAAAATAAACATAATCAGATCTTGGTTGCTCCCCCAAGCATGATACCCCACAGGTTCAATATGCTCAAAAACACGACTTGGTTTTGTAGCCTGATCAAACGGATAAAACCACAGTTTTTGCTTACCGGATCCCTCAACCACAATCGTCGTTAACCCTTTCCCATTCGGATGCAGTGTGGGTGAATACTCGGAGACAGGGGATTGCGTGAGGTTGGTTGTGTTTTGGCTTTGAAAGTCGTAAAAAAACAGATCCGTTTGGCTATTGCCATCAGCGCTTACTTCCGCGGTATAGTAAACCCCAGAATCAGTTACTAGCGGCTGATTAAAATATGCGGTGTTTTCAGTAATTGGTTTAGCACTGAAATGTTCACCTAATTCAGCTAGCCAAATTTGGCTTTTGGGCATGGCTGAATACGCAGGTAAACAGGACGCGAAAGCGAATAGACAAACTGCGAGCTTCACACGCATTGAAATGGGCATGGACGTTCCTTTGATTTTTCATTGTAGTTATATCACCCCGCTATGATACCCAACACTCGCCCTCAAGCAAAGCTTGCCAAAAACTTTGCTTCGCGTAACATCGAATTAACGGATGATGAAAGCTAAGGCAGATTTATGTCAGACAAACACCCTATTATCGCCATTACTGGTAGTTCAGGCGCAGGCACTACAACAACGACAAGCGCGATAAAACATATATTCCGCAGTCTTAATACCAAAGCCGCCTATGTCGAAGGCGATAGCTTTCATCGCTACACTCGCCCTGAAATGGATAAATTGCGTCGCGAAGCGCTGCAAGAAGGTAAGCACATTAGCTACTTTGGTGAAGAAGCCAATGACTTCGGCGCATTAGAAAGTCTGTTCAAAAGCTATGGCGAAACCGGCAATGGCAAAGTCCGTCGCTACCTTCATACGTTTGACGATGCCGTGCCATTTAATCAGCTACCGGGCACTTTTACTCCTTATCAAGAACTGGAACAAAACACCGATATGCTGTTTTATGAGGGGCTGCACGGTGGTGTCGTGACCCCCGAATATGATGTGGCCAGCAACGTTGATCTATTGATTGGCATGGTGCCTATCATCAACCTTGAGTGGATCCAAAAGCTCATTCGCGATACCAATGAGCGCGGCCACTCCAAAGAGGCGGTTATGACGTCAATTGTGCGCTCAATGGATGACTACATTAATCACATTACCCCGCAGTTTTCTCGCACGCATATTAACTTTCAACGCGTGCCCACCGTGGATACCTCTAACCCATTCAGTGCTAAAGACATACCCTCATTAGACGAAAGCTTTGTGGTTATTCGCTTTCGTGGCATCGAAGATGTTAATTTCCCTTACTACTTACAAATGATCGAAGGCAGCTTTATGTCTCGTGTAAACACGTTAGTTGTGCCGGGCGGGAAAATGGGGCTGGCGATGGAGTTGGTACTGACTCCACTTATCAAGGAATTATTAGTAAAGAAACGCGCCCTTGAGAATATGGCACCAGTCGATTTACCGATTTAACCCAGCTTATGTTTTGATTAGGAATAATAGCTTCCTTGCATCGCTCCATATCACACTTTACACTGACGCCTTTTAGGGCATCACGAGTAGTTGTTATATGGACATGCTTACCATTTTAGTGGGGTCTAAAAACCCAGTAAAAATCAATGCTGCAAAAACCATCTTTGCGCAGTACTTTCCCAATGCAAAAATTGATTGCCAGGGCATCTCAGCGCCGAGTCTCGTTGCGGATCAGCCTTTAGGTGAACAAGCCACCCGCGAAGGCGCAGAGAATCGTGTTACTTACTTACAGCAACATCATCAAGCCGATTTTTATTGTGCTATGGAAGGAGGCGCTGCCAAATTTGAATACGGTGCAGCTACTTTCGCTTATGTCGTCATTGCGGATAACCGTCGTACGAGTGTAGGCCGTAGTTGTAATTTGCCGCTACCGACATCGGTCTACGCACGCCTTGAACAAGGTGAAGAGCTAGGACATGTAATGGACGACCTGTTCAATACCACTAATATCAAGCAACAAGGCGGTGCTATCGGTTTACTAACCAACCATCTTGCCACCAGGGAAAGTAGCTACACGCAAGCCTTATTGCTCGCAATGGCACCCTTTAATCACCCCGAGATGTATTTATAATGCCGAACTACACACATATTTTATTTGATGCGGATGAAACCTTATTTAGCTTTAATGCCAAACTTGGATTACAAACGCTGTTTACTCAATATGACATCGTGTTCACTGACGAGGACTACGAAGAATATAATAGCTTAAATGCGCCACTTTGGGTGCAGTATCAAAATGGTGAGATTGACGCAAAAACACTTCAGGTAACGCGCTTTAGTCGCTGGGCTGAAAAACTCGATATCGCGCCTGAAGTACTCAATGCTAGATTCTTGGCAGCGATGGCAGAAATTTGCCAACCGTTACCGGGAGCTAAAACCTTGCTCGACAGCCTGAAAGGCCAATGTACTTTGGCTATTATTACCAACGGATTTGCCGCGCTTCAGCAAAAGCGCTTAGAGCACACAGGCCTTGTGGATCGTTTTTCTGAAGTGGTGATCTCTGAGTTGGTAGGTAAAGCCAAGCCAGATCCGAGTATTTTTGCGCATACGTTAGCGCTGTTGGGGAACCCCGACAAATCCAAAGTATTAATGGTTGGTGACACGCCAGCGAGTGACATTTTAGGCGCAAACCGCTTTGGGATTGACAGCTGTTGGTTAAAGCATGATGGCAAAGTCTGCCCTGACCATATCAAGCCAACCTATACCGTAGAATCTCTTAAAGAGTTGCAAGCGATTTTAATGGGGTAATGCCCTGTACAATTGTGTGGGAATAAGCTGACCTGTCGGGTTTTAAAAGCTCGCCGAATAAATCGGCCCCTACCAAAGGTAGACCTGTGTAGGAGCAAGTTTACCTTGCGAGCTCTTAAAGCTTTTGAAGATGCGCCGAGAAAATCGGCTCCTACCAAAAGTAGACCTGTGTAGGAGCAAGTTTACCTTGCGATCTCTTAAAGTTGTTGAAGATGCGCCGAGAAAATCGGCTCCTACCAAAGGTAGACCTGTGTAGGAGCAAGTTTACCTTGCGAGCTCTTAAAGCTTTTGAAGATGCGCCGAGAAAATCGGCTCCTACCAAAAGTAGAGCTGAGTAGGAGCAAGTTTACCTTGCGAGCTCTTAAAGCTTTTGAAGATGCGCCGAGAAAATCGGCTCCTACCAAAGGTAGACCTGAGTAGGAGCAAGTTTACCTTGCGAGCTCTTAAAGCTTTTGAAGATGCGCCGAGAAAATCGGCTCCTACCAAAAGTAGAGCTGAGTAGGAGCAAGTTTACCTTGCGATCTCTTAAAGCTTTTGAAGATGCGCCGAGAAAATCGGCTCCTACCAAAGGTAGACCCGTGTAGGAGCAAGTTTACCTTGCGAGCTCTTAAAACTTTTGAAGATGCGCCGTGAAAGCCGGCGCTTATTAAGTGATTAAAGTGCTGAGCGCTGTCTTAACACTTCAAATAAACAAACACCGGTCGCAACCGATACATTTAAGCTAGACACGCTACCTACCATCGGGATCTTAACCAGCTCATCGCAATGCTCTCGAGTTAAACGGCGCATGCCATCGCCTTCGGCGCCCATTACAATGGCCATAGGCCCAGTCAGGTTTGCATCAAAAACAGCTGTATCGGTTTCACCTGCCGTACCTACAACCCACACACCGGCTTCTTTAATATCACGCAATGTGCGAGCAAGATTGGTTACTTGGATAAGCGGAACCGTTTCTGCAGCGCCACACGCTACTTTTCTTGCAGTGCCGTTTAGCTTTGCAGACTTATCCTTTGGTACGATAACACCATGTACACCTGCTGCATCAGCACTACGCAGACATGCACCTAAGTTATGAGGATCCGTTACCCCATCAAGCACCAAGAAAAATGGTGTGGTTTCTCTTTGAATGATCTCATCAAGATCTTTTTCATTGTATCCGCGCGCCGCTTTAACATTGGCAATAATGCCCTGATGTTGCTCACCATTCGCTTTGTTATCAAGCGCTTTACGCTGCATAAACTGCACTGAAATACCAAACTTACGGGCATCGTTTACGACTTGATTTAAACGCTGATCTTCACGTCCCTTTAGTGCATAAATTTCTAAAAAGCGCTCCGGCGCGTTATTCAAAATGGCTTCGATTGAATGAAAGCCAAAAATTAATTCGTTACTCACGTTAAAGCTCCCGCTTTATAATCTATTGCGCTTTTTTGCTACGATTTCTTTCGTTTTTACCTGGGCGCTTTGCTTTGCCCTTTGCCGCTTTGGCTTTTTTACTCGTCGATTTTTTCTTCGACTTCAGCGTGCCTGCCTTTTTCGCCTGTTTGAGCTCACCCTTAGGGGTCGTTCTTTTGCGCTTTTTGGCTTTGTCATCGCCTTTATTATCTTTATCGCGACCAGACGTTTCACCGTCACGGCGCTTAGTTCCCGGGATTTTACCCGTTTTTAGCTGCTCACGAACACTACTTGCTGTGCTTTTTGGCGATTTTCGACGCCTTGCATACCTGTCTTGCTGACCTTCTTCAGCCAAAGCTAAGTTGATGCGACGATCGTCCAAGCTAACTGAAGCAACCACAACAGTAAGTTTATCACCGAGTCTAAACACCGTGCGACTATGCTCGCCAATCAAACATTGCTTTGCACCATCAAAGTGGAAGTACTCATGCCCTAAATTGCTAACATGGATCATCCCGTCAATCTGTAGATCGTCCAACCTCACAAATAATCCAAAGTTGGTGACTGATGAGATCACACCGGTAAATTCATCGCCAACATGATCTTGCATAAATTCACATTTAAGCCAATCAGCAACTTCACGAGTGGCGTCATCAGCGCGGCGCTCTGTCATCGAGCACTGCTCACCCAGTTGTTTCACTTCATCTTCATTGTAGATGTAAGCGCCACTTACTGGCTGTTGTTGCTGCTGTAAAATGCCTTTGATTGCGCGGTGTACCACCAGATCCGGATAACGGCGAATAGGTGAGGTAAAGTGTGCATAGGCTTTTAATGCCAAACCAAAGTGGCCAATATTTTCTGGCTGATATACTGCTTGCTTCATTGAGCGCAGTAACATGGTTTGGATCAATTCTTTTTCAGGGCGATCTCCCAATGACTCAAGCGCTTGGGTCAACTCCTCTGGCGACGGATCGTTAGGTAATTGACTTTCGATACCCAAGTCTTGCAAGAATTGTCTAAACTGGCTCAATCTTTCAGGGTCTGGCTCATCATGAACACGGTACAAGCTATGGGCTTCATGTTTTTCCAACAGCTTTGCTGCTGACACATTAGCCAAGATCATGCACTCTTCAATCAGCTTGTGGGCGTCGTTACGAACCACAGGCACGATAGAATCAATTTTTCGATGGGCATTAAATACAAAGCGCGTTTCTAGGGTTTCAAACTCAATCGCGCCACGCTCCTGCCTTGCAGCCTTCAGCGCCATATACATGTTATGGAGCTCAGTTAGATGAGGCACAAGAGGCTGATAATCCGCTCTGAGCTTTTCGTCACCTTGTAAAATCGCATGGACTTTGGTGTAAGTAAGACGAGCATGAGAGTTCATCACGGCTTCGTAAAAACGGTAGCCAGACAAACGACCCGCTTCGGACACGGTCATTTCCGCAACCATACATAAACGGTCTACCTTAGGATTCAATGAACATAGACCGTTCGATAGCACCTTAGGTAGCATTGGCACAACTTGCTCAGGAAAATACACTGAGTTACCACGCTCAATCGCTTCTTTGTCAAGCGCAGTGCCTTTGCCGACATAATGAGATACATCCGCAATAGCAACCCATAAACGCCAACCTCCTGACTTTTTACGCTCGCAATATACGGCGTCATCAAAGTCACGTGCGTCTTCACCGTCAATGGTCACTAACGGTAAGTCGCGCAGGTCGACACGGCCTTGTTTGGCAGACTCTTCTACAAACTCACCAAGATTTGCAACTTGTGCTTCTACTTCACTTGGCCACTCATGAGGAATGTCATGATTGCGAAGTGCCACCTCAATTTCCATACCCGGTGCCATATGATCGCCGAGCACCTCAAGTACTTTACCCATTGCATTCATTTGTTTGCTAGGGCTTTGAGTGATCTCTACCTGCACCATTTGATTATGGCGAGCACCATTTTCTTGGCCAGGTACGATGATGATATCTTGAGTAATGCGAGGATCTTCTGGCACCACGACTGCCATGCCAAACTCAACAAAATAACGACCGACGACTGGCGCACGCTCTTTTTCAAGTACCCGCACAATGCGCGCTTCCACCTTACCACCTGAGCCTCGGCTGCCAGCCTTTGCTAACACCCAATCGCCATGTAGCACGCGCTCCATTTGATACTTAGTGATAAACCAATCTTTGGGTTCGCCTTCGACTTCTAAAAAGCCAAAGCCGTCACGGTGTCCAACAACGCGGCCTTTGACTAGACCATCATCACTTGGAATGGTGTAACACTTAAATTTATTGAAGTGCAGTTGACCGTCTCGCTCCATTGCGCGCAAGCGGCGTTTAAGCGCAATTTGACGTTCTTCGTCTTGCACTTTTAAATCGTTACACAATTGAGAGAAAGAAGGTGGTTTGGCCGCGCTTTTAATGTGTTCTAAGATAAATTCGCGACTAGGTACTGGATTGTCGTATTTTTGCTGTTCTCTATCGAGATAGGGATCCTGTTTTGGCATTACTGTCTTGTTAAATAAGCTATGCTGTTATTTTAACCCAAAATAGCCTAATGACCTAGGCCAAGATCGATGAATCTTTTTATGCAGATAGATTAACCACTGAATTTGATGTCGATTCCAACGTTGCAATTTGGGCGTGAAGCTCTAATAAACGCTCAACTGAGCGTCTAGCAACCATAGCAAGACCGTCCCAATCGACTTGCTCTTCAGAGTAACTCAGCTGTACTGTTGCTGCTTGAACAAGCTCTGCAAAATTCACCATGCCGAGCTCTAGAGCTTCATTTTCAATGTAGGCTAGTTTATCAATGGCTAAATCTGTTACATTTAACTCTGTGAGTCCTTTAATTTGCGCAATCTCATATTCAAACCTGTCTGCTAAATACATTAACTTCGTTGCCAACACGCCTGAACTTTCACGGTTTGCGAGATCCATAAATCTTGATTGATCAATCAAAGTCTTACATTCCAAGCGAGATGTTGTTTTTACAGTCGCACATTCCAGTGCCGCATATAAACGGCTTGGCATGATAGGCTTAGTTAAACAGTCCTGCATGCCAGCTCGGAGGCATTGTCTTTTCAATTCAGGATCGCCATCACCCGTTAACGCTATCACCTTAACGCTGGAGGTAAAGCCAATTTCGTTGAAGCCCTCTTTAAACCACTCAAGACCATTTCCATCTGGCAGTCGCATGTCTAACAAAATAATATCGAAGTTGTGTTCTAATAGTGCGACTTCCGCTTCTGCAAGGCACTTAGCAATAGAAAACTCGCTCACCATATCGTTTAAATAAGTGCTGATCACATCAATATTCATGAGGTTATCTTCAACAACAAGCACATTGAGTGCTAGCTTCTCTGTATTAAACTCTGTGCTCTGTAACGGTGAATCACTACACTGGCAATCTAACTCAAAGCTAAACACAGTGCCATTGCCAAGCTTGCTGTCGACGTTAAGCTCAGAGTCTAGCCCTTGCAGCAGTTGCTTGCATAACGCCAACCCAAATCCTGAACTTTGCGAGATGGATTGTTCAGTATTTAATGTGACAAAGGGCTCGAAGATCTTTTCCATTTGTACTTCAGTCAGTCCTTTGCCCGTATCCTTAATTGCAAAACGAATAGTTTGCTTATCCTCAGCGCGACTTGTGCCTTCAAGGATCAGCGTAATAATGCCTTTATCTGTGTACTTAATCGCGTTCGAAAGCAGATTTCTGAGTACCAAAGACAATGTATCTTGCTCGACGACATGAACGTCCTGTGGATACAGACCTTTAACCTCGACCCTCAAACTCAACCCTTTAGCCAATGCCAGCGGCTGTAAAAGGCGAACTAACTCTTGCGAAAGACTATAAAGCGAGACAGGCACGCGATTTTGCGCGGCATATTCCCCTTTCGCTTGCAATAATACTTGATTGGCTAAGTCTGACATCGACATCGCGGCGTGGACGATAACATCGCATAGTTGAGCATGGCGATTGGGCTCACGCGGCACTTTTTTAAGTGATTCTGCGTGACCAACAATAGCGTTTAGTGGTGTTCTCAGTTCATGACTTAATAACGTTAAAAACTGTCCTTTTACTTGCGCTGACTGCTCAGCAGCAGTTTTTAACAGGCATAGTTCTTTTTCACGACGGCTGCTACATAACAGGCATAAAGAAAAACACAACAGCAGCGGCATCGTACTCACTGAAACTGCAAAAAACTGGTTAACCCAATTTGCCGAAACCAGGCTATCTGTCACCGAGTAGCCGCCAAGCATGACCACTCTAAAAGTAAACACGGCCAATAAGCTCAAGCACGATAGGCCAAACGCCCAATGTGCCGCACTAAACTGTTGTGATAATAATTTATGGCCTTTATTTAACGCTCGCAGGCAGTAAATCATCGCCATCGCCCAGACTAGGTAGTTGATCCCGACACGAGCTATAAAATTAAACTCCACGTACAAAAAGTAAGTAAAACTGGGAATACCCAATGCGGCTAATACATACCAAGGCATGTAATTGCTTTTCACACTAAAAAACGCATCAACACCACGAGCCAGATAAAAAAGTCCCAATGCGATAGTAAGATTGGGAATAAAAATTGAGAACGTAATGGGAAGTGTATAGGCGGCCAACAGGCCACACCCAATTGCGGTAAGCGCAATGAAAACAAGCCAATCTCGAGTGCCTGGTAGGCCTTTATTAATAAACCAGTTTACGGCCATAAAAACTGTACAAACCACAGTCGTTATTGCGGTAACTTGAATAAGTAATTTAGGATCCATCATTACACTCAAAATTAATACATTATTATTACTTGGCGGATGGTGCAGTATATTACCGCACTGCATTATTTTGAAGTATTAACTGGATATATGCTATTACACCGAGTTACAGCCATCCTTTTTGCTTAGCAATTCTTGCTGCATCTACTCGATTTGTCGCATGTAATTTCGCGATAGCGTCGGATAAATAATTCCTTACCGTTCCCTCGCTCAAAAATAGCTGTCCTGCGATTTCAGCAGTTTTTAGTCCTTCACTGGCCAAACGCAACGCTTTTCGCTCTTTATCAGTAAGCGGGTCAGCATCCTCCAAAGCGTACAGAGCAAGCTCTGGGTCAATAACCTTATATCCGTTCATTACCTTTTTCAGCGTTGATAGCAAGTACTCACTTGGTGCTTCTTTTAATACAAAGCCATTTACCCCTAAAGTGATCGCGCGACGAATATAACCTGCCTTAGAAAAGGTCGTCATGATAACTACTTTTGTGTCTGGCATTTTTTGTTGTAAGTGCTGAGCAAGCTCAAGCCCAGTGACTTGTGGCATTTCAATATCCGTTAGCACGATATCAGGCGTTAACTTTGCTAACTTTTCCTTTGCAACTTGACCATTTTCAGCCTCGCCAACCACCTCAATCTCTCTATCTAAGCTCAATAATGCCGCAATAGCCCCTCTTACTAATGCTTGGTCTTCAACAATAAAAACTTTGATCATCCTACTTCCCCTAGTACCGCCTTAAAGTATCCGCCCTGTTCGGTGTTATAAAATAATTGGCCACCACATTCTTTCAATCGGGTACGGATCCCCATTAAACCATTTCCTTCTTTTATGGACTTTATAGAGCCATTATCTTTAATTTCTACAAAGACATTATTGTCAGTTTGTCGTAGTGTGAAGCAAACCTTATCTGCGTCGCTGTGACGAATAATGTTGGTGCATATCTCTTTAGCAAAAAAGCACAAACAGGCTTCGCTTACTTTATCTAAAGTGACCGCCTGCAATTCTAGCGTTACGGCAATGCCCTTATCTTTTAGCCTTGATGCCAAAATGTGCAGCTGAGCATCAAGCGCTAGCTGATGGTAGCCGGTGACGGCTTGGCGCACTTCGCTTAGTGCTTCTCTCGCTAAGTCTGCAACCTGCTGCGCTTCTGATTGCGCTTGCTCTAATGCATTTGCAGCAGCAAATTTACTCGCCAACTCTGCTTTTAATGCTATCGAGCTGAGTGAATGACCAAGTAAATCATGTAGGTCGCGCGCAATACGCTCACGCTCAGCCACGGCGCCTAGCCGCTTAATCTCTTCTTCACTTTGCCTCTGCAACTCTTGATGTACTCGCTCTCGGTGTGACATCCAACCAAAAATAAAGAGTCCACATGCCACGCACAGTGCAGGCATCAAGAAATAAACCGTTTGCTGGGTCGCGATAAATTTAGCCGTTAGCAATACCAACGCTATGATGACCAGCATCGCAATGATTTTATAGCGAGGCAGAAAATTAAAACCGCAGAAAAAAGCAATAAAGCCAAATAACGAACTCGTCCCGGTCGTCACCCAACTACCTGCGACACAAAGCCCTGCCATCAGCACTAAATTCATCACCAACGCATTGCCCGTTTTTGTAATACTCTGCCAATAGAGCAAGACAAAACTAAGGTACACAACAACTTGCAACGCAATATTAACTGCGCTCAATTGCGCCCAGCTAAATATTAACGGGAAAAAGTAAAAGGTTGAAAATATAAGGGGTCCAGCATTCCAAAATGAGCGCCGTTTCTCTACTAGGGTAAATTCTGTGGTAATGGACACAAGCTTCTCTGGTTCACTCTTTTTATTATTATTTACGTTTAAGCGCAGAATGTTGAGTGACAAGTGTCAACAATCTTGTCATCTCAAAGCGATTAAATGATAGACTGCTAAAAAACAGTTCTAATATTCGATATGCGCCCACAACAATCCGCTTTGCTCTCGCTTCATAGTGCCGTTTTATTATTTGGTGGAACAGCATTATTTTCAAAATTAATTTCACTCTCAGCATTGGATATCACCGTTTACCGTACCGCCGTTGCTTTCGTTGTGCTACTACTGTTACTCAAAATACAACGGCAGCCGATAAAATTAATACACAAAAAAGATTATCTAACGGCTTTAGTTCTCGGTGTCATCGTGGGACTTCATTGGGTGACTTACTTTGCAGGCATGCAAATGGCGGGAATTGCAGTTGGGATCATTGCCTTTTTCACCTACCCCGTTATCACCGTTTTTTTAGAGCCGCTCTTCACTCGCAACCGTGTACAGCTAAAAGATTTTATCAGTGCGAGCGCGGTGCTATTTGGTATCTATCTGTTAGTACCAGAAGCGAACCTTGGCAACCAAGTTACCTTAGGGATTATTACGGGCGTATTCTCGGGCGCACTCTTTGCACTACGCAACTTGCTCCAAAAGCGCTTCTTTTCTCACTATAGCGGCCCACACACGATGCTTTATCAAACGCTTGTTGCATGCCTCATGCTGTTAGCATTTGTGGAAGTGCCAATTCAACAAGTTTCCACAGAAAACCTCTGGTTAATCTTGCTTGCAGGAGCAATATTTACAGCAATTCCACACGCTTTGTTTGCCTCTAGCCTACGTTATTTATCTGCCACCACTGCAGGGTTAATTTCTTGTTTACAACCATTGTATGGAACGCTATTAGCTTATATTCTGTTACACGAGACGTTGACACTTACAACATTACTTGGCGGGTTGTTGGTAGTTAGTGCAGCCTGTTTTGAAACTTGGTCTATTACAAGGAAAAAAGCATGATTCAAGTCTTAGCGCACCGTGGAGCCAGTGGCAGCTATCCGGAAAACACACTTGCTGCAATAGAAGCAGCTCTCCATATTGGCGTTGATGGTATTGAGTTGGATGTGCAAAGTTGCGCGGATGATTACGCCATTATCCACGACACTTGGCTAGACAGGACCACCAATGGCGTAGGTAGAGTTAATGAACAAACTCAAGCCTACCTTGCCACGCTTGATGCCGGTAAAGGACAATCAATTCCAACCTTGCAGCAAGTGTTTGCCACCATAGGCAAACAGACAGATATCAATTTAGAACTGAAGCATACCTTTGGCCTAGATAAATTCGTTACCTATATTGAAGAGCATATCCAGCAAGGCGTGATCACCAGAGAGCAGCTACTCATCTCCTCTTTTGACCATCATCAACTATTGTGGCTAAAGCAAAAATTACCTTGGGTAAGAATTGGTGCGTTAACCGCTTCGATCCCAATTCATTATGCGCAATTTGCCGAATCGCTCCATGCCTACAGCATTCATATGGACAAAAACTTTATTAATCATGAATATGTGTTGGACGCAAAATCTCGCGGATTAAAGGTATTTGCTTATACGGTCGATAAACAACAAGACATAGATATGATGCTAAATTTCGGGGTGGATGGTATTTTCACTAACTTTCCATGCCAAACCAAAATGTATTTACAGGGCATTGGCGCTTACGCCACCCCAATTGAGTAACTGCTTGATCGCTTTAGCATTGTTATTCCATTTAGCTCATCTATACTGAGACAAATAAAGTGGCACAATGATGAGCCCAATATGAGTTTATATATGCGCATTTATAATTTTTTAGAAGAGACGTTTTTCTTTACCCTAACACGCAAAATCGTTGGCAATTTAGGTTTTTTACTTCTCTTTCAAGCAATTAGTTTATTTTGGCTGTATTCGGAGCTATCCCAATCTGGCGCGAATATGGGGCTGTTTTGGCTGATCACTATTGTGATTATTGCTGCGTTTGCATTTACCGTCTTTTATATGCGCTTTTTAATCGTGCGGCCTGTACAAGCGATGAAAGAGTCACTGGAACGTGTTAACCGCCAAGACGGTAACCTAGATGCAAAGCTGCCACAATTCACTTATGACGAATTTAGAGATTTAAGCGAGCAGTACAACGCCTTTACCACCCACCTTAGTGTCCTTTTGGAAAAAACATATGAAAGTGCTGCTGCGGCAACACAAAGCAACCGCGATATCACCAATTCCATGCAAAGTACCGCAAAGTATGGACAGCAGCAGCTGAGCCAAGGTGACACAATTATTGCAGCTTCCGATCAGGTCAGCCACAGTTTACAAAGTATTGTGCACAATACCGATCAGGTTTATCAGGCCAATACCGAAAGCTTGCATTTTGTTCGCGGTTCATCACAGTCGTTAACTAAGCTTGTCGCTGAAGTAAAACAAATCACCACGCTACTAGGTAACTTTTCATCGACGGTTTCAGGCCTAAAAGAAAATAGTGAGAATATTCGCAACATTCTAAAAATGGTTGAAGAGTTTTCCGACCAAACCAACTTGCTTGCGCTCAATGCGGCAATTGAAGCAGCTCGAGCAGGTGAAGCCGGACGTGGCTTTGCAGTGGTTGCCGATGAAGTTCGTGCGCTGTCGGTCAAGGTCAATGCGGCCACCCGCCAGATCAGCGATTTTATCAATCAAATGAACGTGCTTGTCGGTGAAACCAATCAAGAATCAGAACAATTGATTTCTCATTCAAGCTCAGCAGAGAAAGCCATCAGTGATACCTCTCAAGGCTTTATTTCGATGAGTGATGACTTTGAACGCAATCAAGCACAATTAGAAGAAATCGTTAGTGCGGTACACCAACTTGAAGAAACACAAAAACATACCCACCAAGCAGTGCAACAAATTGTCGAACTGGGTCAGCAGTCTAAATCACAAATTGATGGCGCGTTAGCTGAATGCCAAAGTGCCCAAAAGCTCACAGAAACCACTCAAAAAGAGCTTACTCGTTTTGTTTCGCGGCGCTAAGCTCGCGAAACATCAAATGTGAGCACTTCGCTTATGCTAGCTTTGTTTAGCGCCAGCATGACTAGCCTATCTACTCCCAGTGCAACGCCAGCACAATCAGGGATGCCTGCGTCAAGTGCAGCCAATAACCGCTCATCGGCCGGCACAGGATGCAATCCCATCTCAGCTCTGAGTTGGTTATCTTGCTCAAAACGCGCTCTTTGCTCTACCGCATCCGTCAATTCATTAAATCCGTTAGCCAGTTCCATGTTGCGATAATAGAGCTCAAAACGCCCTGCAACGCGATTGTCTTTCGGGTTAAGTTTTGCCAGCGCCGCTTGCGATGCCGGAAAGTGATAAACAAAACAAGGTTTCTGCTGACCTATTTTAGGCTCAATTTCCATGCAAAATAGCAATTGCAGTAAAGTATCTGGATTATTCTCGATAGCTGCAATATCACCATAACCATATTTGTTGGCGTGCGCTTTTAATTCCGTCAGCGACACGCTTAAAGGGTCAAATCCAAGGTATGTCTCAAAGGCTTGTTGGTAAGTCATCGAATCACTAGCAGGACAGTCCAATAACATCTGCATCAACTCATCGATTTCCGCCATTAAGTCAAATTCGTCAAAGCCCGGACGATACCACTCTAACATCGTAAATTCTGGATTGTGATGACGTCCTGACTCTTCATTACGAAAAGCCTTACATAATTGAAAAATCGCACCACTGCCGGCGGCTAGTAGCCTTTTCATCGCGTACTCAGGTGACGTTTGTAAAAATAAAGGCAAACCTTGGCTGTGATTTGGGCCAACAAATCGAGTATGGAAAGTATCTAAGTGAGGATCGGTCACTGAGGCTTGAGAAAGGCTCGGCGTGTCGACTTCCATCACGTCACGAGCCGCAAAAAAGTGCCGTATCTTCGCTAAAATTGCAGCCCTTTGCCTAAGCGTGTCTATCGTTGCACTCGGCTGCCAATTGTTCACCGTCATTGTTTACTCCAAAAAAATCCCAGCAACATGCTGGGATTTATAAAACATCGTAAATTGCTTTACGCTATTATTTTACGCGGCTTACGTATTCGCCACTACGCGTATCAACTTTGATCACTTCACCAATTTGAACGAACAAAGGAACACGAACAACAGCACCTGTGCTTAGGGTTGCAGGCTTACCACCAGTACCCGCAGTGTCGCCTTTCAGGCCTGGATCGGTTTCAGTGATCTCAAGTTCAACAAAGTTAGGTGGTGTTACTGCGATTGGGTTACCATTCCACAGTGTGATAGTACAAACGTCATTTTCAACCAACCATTTTACGCTATCACCCACTGCTTTTTCATCAGCTGCGATCTGCTCAAATGTTTCGTTGTTCATGAAATGCCAGAACTCACCGTCAGTGTATAAATACGCTAGATCAGTATCCATTACGTCTGCGCCTTCCACTGAGTCGCCAGACTTAAAGGTTTTCTCTAGTACTTTACCTGAGATAAGCTTACGGATTTTAACGCGGTTAAACGCTTGTCCTTTACCAGGCTTGACCATTTCATTTTCTAAGATAGAACAAGGCTCGCCGTCCATCATAATTTTTAGGCCGCCCTTGAACTCGTTGGTGCTATAATTCGCCATCGTATCCTCTAATCTACGTATATTCGAGTAATTAACCTGCTAATGATACAAATAAATGAAGTAAATTTGCAGACTAACTGGCAAAAAGAATTAGCAAATGTTGTCACTGACCCACAAGAGCTACTCAACATCTTGGGGTTGCATGACCAATTTGATGCACGAGACTTTGCAGCTAAGCGCTTGTTTCCTATGCGAGTACCTCGCCCATTTATCGCTAAAATGCGCCACGGAGATCGTCATGATCCCTTGCTATTACAAGTGTTACCTGTACATCAGGAATATTTAACTGAAGCGGGATTTAGTAAAGATCCACTCGAAGAACAAGACGCACCTGTACCTGGTTTGTTACATAAGTACCGTTCTAGGGTATTACTCATGCTCAAAACCGGTTGTGCGGTCAACTGCCGCTACTGTTTTCGACGCCACTTCCCCTATCAGGATAATCAGGTCAACAAACGCACCTTAGAGCCTGTATTTGATTATTTGCGCGCCCATCATGAAATCAATGAGGTGATCTTAAGTGGCGGTGATCCGCTGATGGCCAAAGATGACATGATAGCTTGGGTGCTAAAACAATTAGAGGCTATGCCACAAATCAAACGTTTACGTATTCACAGCCGCTTACCGGTAGTGATCCCAGCGAGAGTAACCGAGGAATTGTGCCAACGTTTAGCAAACAGTCATTTAAAGGTGATTTTGGTAAATCACATTAATCATGCAAATGAAATCGATGATACTTTTAAAGCGGCAATGCAAAAACTTAAACAAGCCAATGTGACCTTGCTAAACCAAGCAGTGCTACTTAAAGGAATTAATAACGATGTTGCGGCTCAGGCCCAATTGAGTGAAGCCCTATTCGATGCAGATATACTGCCTTATTATTTGCATTTACTCGATAAGGTAGAAGGCGCTAGTCATTTTGATGTAGAAGAGCGTGAAGCCAAGGCGATAATGGCTGAACTTTTAGAAGTGCTACCAGGATTCTTGGTGCCTAAATTGGTGCGAGAAATTGGTGGTCAGCCAAGTAAAACGCTGATCGACTTAAATTTACTAGACTAAAATAACAAAAAATCGGTGCTAATGACCCTAGCACCGATTGCTTTGCACATATCTATCGGACATGCCGAAGACAACGTGCCATCAGACATAAGCTTACGCGTATGTATTGATGTTGTTGCCTAACGTTGCTGTCACTGATTTCGCTGGCGTTTGTGCTGCTGCACTGCTGCCCGCAGATTCAATTAAAGCAAGTGCGGCTTGTCCATCTGCTTGCTGTTGCTTCTTTGCCAATGCAGCGCTGTACACTTCACCACTTTGGCTCGCTCCAGACATAGCAGGTAGGTTACTTCCGGAAATATTCATAAGTGATTACCTGACTTTTTGATGGATCAAATTGGTTATCGGCGTATAAATTTAAACCTTTAGGATAAATTACGAGATAAGTTTCCAATTCCTTTGTACTACTTATAAAAGGGTAGATTTACACCTGACATTTGTAAATGAAACCCTTAAAATAAGCCCTTTTAGTAGGGCGATTAGGACTGACCATGCAAGCCGTTATCGAAAAACTCAATGAAAATCTCAAGATCATATACCGCCAAGCACTAGATGCGGATAAAAAACTCGATGAATTGCAGCAGCAAGGTCACGGTAAGTTTAAAGCACTATTTACAGAAGAAGCGGGGTTTACGTTTGAAGCCAAGCGCTTTAAACCTTATGTTTTGGATGTTGCAGCCGACGTTGAAGGTCTATCGACGACTGAAGAGATTGACGAGCAAAAACTTGCACTTGTTGTGAAAAAGCTACAGAGCCTATTACAACTGCTCGCTACCTTTAAATAATTTATCAATTCAGGTTCTGTTGTTTGGGGCCTCTGTAATGTACAAGGAATGAAATCATGTTTACATACCCGACTTGGGTTGGCTTTGATTTAGACGGTACTTTAGTAAGTACCGCTGAAGATATCGCCTACGCTTTAAACACGACATTAAACCATTACTATTTGCCGGATATTGAACTTGCCCTTGTTAAAACTTGGATTGGCAATGGTACAACTAAGCTGACTGAACGTGCGTTAGACTTCCATAACAATACCAATATTGACAGAGCCGAAGCGACTCGTTTACTTGAAACCATTTACGATGACTGTGTTACACGCTCATCCAGTTTATTCTCTAATGCAAAAGCTACACTGCAGAGTTTACATCAGCAAAGAATTAAACTCGCTTTAGTCACCAACAAGAATACTTCACATACTCATAAGTTATTAGAGCACTTAGAAATTAAAGCTATGTTTGACACAATTGTGTGTGCTGACACTTTGAAAAAGAAAAAGCCAGATCCACTGCCTTTATACACCTCTGTAAATAATATGAATTGCGAAGTACAAGATGGGTTTTATGTCGGTGACTCCATCAACGATGTGACAACTGCACGAAATGCAGGTTGTAAAGTTGTTACCGTTGACTATGGCTATAATCATGGCAATCCAATTTCACAAAGTGAGCCTGACGCCATTATCAGTGATTTATCGGAAGTATTAGCACTATTCAATTAGTAATCTTAGATAAAAAAGCTCACATCCATGTGAGCTATGAGAAAGTAAATACATTACTATAGAATATGAACCCGTTTTAGATGACGATTTAAGCCGCTTCCTTCAAAGCGACTGCGTCCATGTAATAAAGCTAGATTATCCACAAACACAAACTCGCCTTTCCTCCAACTATGTTTATAAAAGTAGTTCGACGAGTAAAGTAACGAGTTCATTTCTTTCAAAAAGACGTCACTTTGATAAGTATCAAAACCTATCACCTGTGCCTCAACTGGATTCACTGCCATATTATCTTTATTGAAAGGTTCAATATAACGCATGCGAGGCTTGCCTGTCTTAGGGTGACGGCTTATTAAAGGAACTTCAATCACCCCTCCATAGTGGGCTTTCTTTTCCGTTTCATAACGGATCCGAATTTGCTTCCATTGCTCAATGGTATCGTTCGGTAGACTTTCTAGTAACCGTGTTGTATTCAAAAATGTAGTCTCTCCACCACCGGAGCTGGAACTACTCTGCAAGCATTGAAAGAAGTTAAACCTTGGCTCTTCTGAGGCGAATGCTCCGTCCCAGTGCAGCTCTACCTTACCCTCACTGAAAATATGATTTTGCGGTTGCTCTTGTATTTTTAAATCAAGTACATAACCGAAGTCCCACTGTAAAAGCGGACCGATCTCTTTAGCTACTAACTCCATATCAGTATCATTGAGGGGCTCAAATCCTTTGAGCACAACCAGTCCTTGAGAAAATATTTCATCGATCAATGACGCAATATTAAGACGCTCAACTCGTTGACAAGCCATAGAAGTTGCATCAATGACAACTCCAACGCTATCCAAGGCTTTAATTGTATCCATCACTCCGCTCCTCGATGAATACGCTCAAAATGGCTTGCACGGCCTTCGTTAAACACCAATACACAACCTAACTTCTCAGCTTGTTCACGCGGCATGAGTTGATAACTTGTATTATCTTTCACCAATACTGAATGCCATGGCGTTGTCCAGACATCAGTTTGTGAAACTAAAGAAATACCAATTTTTTCAGACACTAAGTATTGAGGGTGAATTGATAGGCGTAACGCTTCAGGTAAGTGATCTTTCAACAATCGACTCCATGCATTACTCCTTTGGATCACTCGGTAGGCAGCTGTTTTAGCAACTTTTTGCAACGCTGTGCGGCTATAATCCGAAAACTTTTCAATGCCAGAGAAATCCTCCAACATAAAGCGTGTTATGCCTTTATACATCGTGGACGCTTCTTTTTCATTTTTCACTCGTTGACGTAAGTCTGACAAGCTCTCTCCGTAGCGGATCATCAGCTCTTCACGAAGTACAGTAAAGTCATCAACTTTGTCAAATACATCTTCTAAATTAAAGAATTCAAAATAGTTAGGGTAATGACGAGCCGCGTATTGGCGTAGCGTATTTACATACTGACTGACATGTGAATCCGTGACATGAATGATATCGGCAAAAACACGACCATCAGAACAAATTGTTACTTTTGCACCTGGTTCATAAATAGATTCAATCTGTTTACAGAGATTGACTAAGCGTTCAAATGCATAGAACTCCCCTTTATCAGGCAAGAAACCCAGTGTTTTCGTTCTATTTGGTGACTTTGCAGGGAAAGCTGGCAATACCATATTAATAGGTTCGTTATTTGCGATGAATTGCTCGACTCTCTCCACATGCCCCGCGATCTGCTCAGTGAATGGTGCGTTATCTTCTATAGGTAACAAACGGCGTTGCTCAAAAATTAGTGAAATAATATCTTCTGCTAACGACTGTATTTGACAATCCTGGATGCGGTGTTTAATAGCTAAATTTTCCATTTTCTTTGCCTAATTATTATATGTGAAAAAGCTGCATAGCATGGGTAAGTGATAATTTATCTTCGATAGCAGCTTGAACTACCATCGGCATTTTTTCTTCGTCAAAGTCGACCTTTTGAATTTCACATAAGCTACGTAAAAACCCCTGATAGGTGACTTCCAAAAGTGCATGATCTAACTCTGCAATCGCCGCATCGTCTAACATTGCACCTCTTGTATGTGCGTGTTTCATACGTTGTCGCGTGAGTTCAATATCGAAAAAGTGTCCACGATTGTAGCGGTATTCATACCCTTTGATTAATTGAATAAACTCATCTTTTAATACGTGAATGCGTGCAATCGCAGCATTTTCTATCATCGCGATAGCTTTTTGATTAACTTCGTCTTGACTCATTCCATGCTGGCTTGGGCAATAACCATAACGACGAGACATAGAGGACGGTAAAATAAAACCAAACCAATGCATTAGTAATGCTTCAAAATGCGTTTTATGTACTTCATAACTACCATGGTAGTTACCTGTAATGTGCAACATAAAACTCTCATACCAAGAAAGAAGGTACGCATTGAATGCCTTTGTTTTACCAGCAAACACTTCTGCATCTTCGGCGATATCCGCCTCAATAAGCTCGCCAATCATGCGGTTAGCATCGGTTAGGTAAGCAGAACCTGGTGATAACAAGGGATCTAAAAAGGCTGATGACATTCCAGTTAAGAACCAGCGTTCTGTAGAAAAGGATTGCTTTGCCTTTCTAGATAGTCGCTTCATCGAGGTGTAATCTAATAATTCAGCGTGCTGTCCTAGAATTTCATTGAGTGCTTGATGGGAGCGTAAAAACTGCTCAAATTCTTCAGCTGAACGAATATTTAAATTCACTTCATTATTTTTAGCAGTAATCCCTATGCTAAAGGTGTCTTGATTCAATGGAATTAACCAAATCCAATATCCTTTATACATAAAGTGATTGGTAGCCAGTGCTCTACTCGTAAAGTTCGATCGAGCACGCCACTCATCACTTCCAAGGTGATCAATCAGCTCAATATGCTTAAACCTTCCCCAGTATGAACTCACAGGGTGGCGATCATTTTGTGATTCAATTAATCCAAGCTGTTTACCCAACGGTGAATTAAAGCCAGATGCATCAACTAAATAACGACAAGTATAAGTGCTACCACTGCTGGTAACGACAGTGTGTCCTTGCTGCGCATCGAGACTAATTTCATTAACTGTAGTGCCCATTACAACATCGACACCTAGTTCACGATTGAACTGCACCATATCGTTATCAAACTTTTCGCGGTCAATTTGATGCGCAGGGATGCCATGATACCAACTACGCCCAAGCTCACTCAGTTCTTCCACACTTAAATCGCGGTTATCACTATCAAAGTAAAAACGCAGCCCATGTTTGTATAGGTGGTTTGTTTCAAGATAAAAACCAAGCTTTAAATCGTTTGCCATGTAGTCCCAAAAAGACTCCAGTGTCGACTCTCCAACCCAACTATTAAACGCCTGCTTTCTCTCTATAACCGTAATTTTCATATCTGGATGAGCCAATTTTAGTTGTCTTGCCAAGCAAGCCCCCGCCATTGAACCACCAATAATCAATACATCTGCGTATTGGCTTACCATAATTTCTCCTTAAAGGTAGTAAGTCAGCCTAAGTTCTATAAAATCATCATCTTTAAACCCGTAGGTCGCATCACGCTGGGTTTGCTCTAAAAACAAGTTTGCTTCAAGCGCTAGACTCAAGTGACTGGAGAGCCTAGTCGAAAATTCGGTTTTAATGGTGTGAGCCCCAGTATCGTTATCGATTAAGACCCCAGTAATCATGCTCGTATCATCAACATCATTCCACGCGAGTCGCATGCCAATAAATGTCGCATCTTGATAGAGACGATTTAGATTCACCTGTTCTTCGGTATCTCTATGTAACTCCATGAGTAAACTGAGATCTTTGTTGGAATTGGCGATGCCGTAAAAGTAGTATTCGGCACCGACTACATAAGCCCAGCTTTTCCCTCCCATTTGGTGATGGCGATGTACCGCTTCAACCTTCCCAAGCAGGTACTCAGACGTCCACTGTAAGTCCAATGCTGTTTGTTGAAGGCGCCGATAAATGGCATCGAACTCTTGATTATCATTAGGGCGTATAACGGGCTCCCTGTCGATGCCGTCGAAGTAGTAGGTTCCGACATCCCAATCACCAAGTACACCGCGATAACCTAATAAGTAGCTACCTCTATAATTAGCATCTCGACCTACAAATTGCTCATCGGTCACAGCTAGTGGCAACGACAAGCGGTCATCAGGAAGGCCGAAATCACGCTCACGAAAATAAGGTAAAGACATGGCAAACCAATGACCATTATCAGTAAAATGCTGATAATGGAGTAGTAATTCTCCAAGCTTAGCCTCGTTATCTAAATTTCGTGTCGGCTGCTTTTGATTGACGATATCAACCAAATGACGAGACTCTGCAACTCCCCAAAAAACAGTATTTACACCAACATTCAACTGTCCTTGAGAGAAAGAACGAGTGATATATGCTTCTTGAATGTCGAATGCCCTTACCCCCTCATTTTTCGCTGCACTCAATACAGGTTTAAGCCCTCCGCTTAAGCCTGTCTTTGGGTTTTCAAAATCCAGCTCCCACATCAATTTAGCATCGAACTCTCGGTCAAGTTGTGAGGCTCTCATCGGAGAGCCATTATACTGCCGAGTGCTAAGGTCAATGCTGGTACTACTTTGCCATTCCATCTCAGCTTTCGCATACGGAATGCAAGATAGCACAACAGCAAGCATCGCCTTGAGTCGCATACCACCCCCTATTTCAACGACGATTTAATAAAGTCGCGAGCACTCAAGGAAATATCAAATTGGTAGTCTGAAAACTCTAATATCGTCTTTTTGCCCGACTGGTGATTTTCCATTGTCATGGTAAGCGGACGCCAGTACGCCTGTTGATATAACTTGTAGTTATCTAGGCTCAATGTTTTTAAATGACTGCCTTTTCTATCGTAGAAGTCTATTTTTCTAACTTGATAATCCTTGGTATCTATTAATGCACGTTGTTTGGTATATCCCGAGTTTTCATATTTTGGAAACCGATCTATCACCGCACATGTCAGCTCACCACACGCCTCTTCCGCTACATATTCATAGCTATACTTATTGAGTTCTTGAGCCGTAAAATCTTCAAACGCAAACTCGCTGCCAACAAATGGTCCCGATTTGTTTGCAGAAGAGATCCGTTTAACACGCTTAAGCGCTGGGAGATATAACCACTGATCATCAGCATCTATAATTTGCGCATGTGAAAGCAGCTTGGTTTCTTTTACATCTGCAGGAGAGTTAAAAATGATAAGGCTTTTGTCACCCTTGTCTTCGTCTGCCACTTCCATGGTTTTCATGGTCAATAAACGTTCGGTTTCTTGGCCTTTCTTGTCTATCAAACGCATTTTTAAATCAACCGCACTGACTTCAAAACCTCGATCTGAACGATCTGCTTTAGCTGCTATGTTGTAGCCTAGATTGTCTTGCGTTGCGTTGCTGGCAAAAGGTATAACCAGCAATCCGATTGCTAAATGCGATAAAAACTTAGACGTTGTAGATTTCATTTTTCGTTCCTTCTTGAATAGGCGCTTTGCTCGCTTGCTTTGATCTTTTAGCCAGTAACATAAGCAGCGCGGGTAAGAATAAAAAGTCCACGATGAGTGCCATGACAATGGCAAGTGCAGTTAGCAGCCCCATCTGCGCATTGATCATAAAGGTTGAATAGGCCAACACTGCGAAGCCGCCAGCCAGAATAAATGTGGTCAGTAAAATAGCTTCACCGACGGTTTCAAAGGCATACTTCACCGCACCTGCGGGGTCCAATCCCTGCTCTCGCCTCGCCCGTAAATACTTGGATAGGAAATGCACGGTATTATCAACAATGATCCCTAAAGAAGTTGAAGTTACCGTAGCCGCCGCCACACCAACTTGACCGACCAATATAGCCCAAATACCAAAAGTGAATAGCATCGGAATTGTGTTGGGTAGAATACTTGCGATCCCATATTTAATACTTCTCAGCGTCATCACCATAATCAAGGTGATCACGATAACGGCAATTAAATTACCGCTGAGCATGCTTTCTGCGTTACGCTGGAAAATATGTGAGAACATTACGGTCGCACCAGTTGCTTTAGCATGCATAGCATCTGGTGTATGGTCGACTAACCAAGCCTCAGTGCGAGCGATAAAAGATTGGATCTGGCCAGTTGAGAGGTTATCTAGAGTCAAGCTTACTCGAGTTGCCGATTTATCCATACTGATCCTGTCCGTCAGGTCTAACCCAAATGGCAAGGACATTTCATAAAGCAGGAGATACTGCGCTGCTAACTCTCTATCTGCAGGTAAACGATACATACCGGTATCATCTTGATGCATATTTTTGTTGAGACGCTTAACAATATCCGTGTAACTATAGACATGAACCACCTCTGGTTGCATTCTCAGCCACTGTGTAAATTGATTCAGATTGGTAAGATATTCAGGTTCACTGATCCCGCCTACTTTGCCACTTTCAACATCAAACTCAACCACATAAATACCAGTAAGGTTTTCCATGGTAAAATCGGTATCACGGCGAAACTCCACTCGATGATCGAAGTACTTCACAAACTCATCATTGAGATCAATATTGGGGACCACGTAGGCACTAGCCGCAATCGCAACAACAGTAAATAGCAAAATAGCTCGATACTTCTGCGCTACAGCACCACCAAAACGACCTAGGTAATGAGATAACATGCTTGTACGAGTTGCATAGCTCTTTTTGTCTGGCAAAATGGCGATCAGGCTGGGTAGTAAAATTAGAGATAATACCCAAGCAGCAGCAATACCAAATGCTGTAATGTTGCCCAAATCTGCAAATGGAGGGGCATCCGACATGTTAAGAGTTAAAAAGCCTACAATTGTAGTCAAGCTAGTTATAGATACGGGAACGAAGTTAATTCGTAAACTTTCCACTATCGCGTGATTTTTTTCGTGTCCTGCTTTTCTTGCAGCATAGTAAGACAACAAAACGTGTATGCTGTCAGCTATCGCTAGCGTTAGAATAATAGTTGGTGCGGTTATCGAAATAGGAGTTAATTGAATACCAGCGTAGCCACTGACCCCCATAGCCACAACACTTGAGAAAATCACCACAGATACAGCTGCAATAGTTCCTGGAAAACTGCGTAATCCACAGTACATTACAATGATCAAAACCAAATACATGATAGGCGTAAGGGTTTCGGCATCTTGCTGCCCTGACTCACTAAACGCATTGTTTAGCATCGAAATTCCAGAAAGCGCAAACACTAAATCAGGATTCTCTTGCTGTGCTTTTGCAACTATTTCGCGAACATGTTTTACCGCTGTCGGTACTTCAGTCAGTGATTCACCTGGGTACTGAACGGTAATATTGATACCTGTCGTCTTACCATTATTTGCGATCAAGCGCTGTTTTAATAAGGGTTCTTGTTGTGCAATTTCCGCTTTTTGTAAAATGTCTTCTTCACTTAATGACTGGACGTTTTTCATCAAGTCCGCAACTATCAGCTCATCTCCCTCCGCGTAACTATGCTGAAAGTTAGTCACAGAGTCGACTCGACTAGCATAGGGTGTTTGCCACGCAGCCTCTGTCAGCTGTTCAACCACCATTGCGTGCTGTTTGGATAAACCGTTACCCGCCTTTTGATGTACAACAATAAGAATATTATCGTTCTTGGTGTACTTATCCTGAAAAGCTTCAAAAGCCAGTAGTTCGGGGTTTGAAGCACTAAAAAATGCCCGATAATCATTAGAAAATGTTAACCCTTTTGCCCCAATACCAATTGCAATACAAGACATGATACTGAAGAGTAAACACAAGTATTTATATCTAGTGACAAACTCACCGAGTCGCTTAGCAACTCCTTCTAGCGATGATCCCATTGTCTCTCCTTAAATAACAGAACAATCATTCTGATATAAAATAAAAAAATAGCTAAAAGCTTTTCTTCACGATCACTTCTAGCAATTAAGCAAACGCTTTGGGTAATCTTTACTGATCACTCAATTCAAATCTTTATCACGACGTATTATCTTTCGTTACTTCTGCGCCATCATGTCAAAAATCGTAGTTAAGTAATGTCTCAGAGTTTCACGATGGAAATCTCCTTTTGCCATCACGGCTACACCTTGAAGCACGCCAAGTAAACAAAAGCTCAAGCTGTTTGCATCAATCTCTTTGCGAATCTCACCTTGCGCTTGCGCTTTTTCAATGAAATCTCGAAACTGCGCACTCAGCGCACTGTAGACCTGTTGCACCGCTGAATTCATATCAGAGTCGGATTCACCCACTTCTGTGGCCGTATTACAAATCAAGCAGCCATTAGCACCATGCTCTGCAATGTTTTGACTATACAAGTTAAAAAATGCAGTTAAGTCTGCCAAGCTGCCATCGCTTGCACTTAAACGCTTAAGCCCAGGCCCAATTTTACGCAGAGAATACTCCTGCAAACAGCGTTGAAACAATTCCTTTTTATTACCAAATTCTTGGTAAAACCCGTACCGACTGACACCAGTACAAGTGACTAACTGTTCCATGGAAGTATTCCTATATCCTTGCTTCCAAAACAGGATTGTCGCTTGTTCCAATGCTTTATCGACATTAAACTCTCGCGTTCTTCCCATAGGCTCCTCAAAAAACAGAATATACATTCTGAAATAAAAAAGTCAACAAAATCACAACAAAATAATAAAACCGTAACAATTGGATTGTTATGACTTTAGTTCAGCTTAGGTGCTTATAAAAGCATCCAACCTAAGTACGAAATAAGTAGTGAGTTACGATTAGAACTATTCACAACTCCAAGAAACAGTAACATGTATTTGAGGTAGGCAAAATATTTTGAGGTATAAAACTAAAAATTACTACAATAGAGTACGAGTAGTAGCAACTCATTTAACTTACTAATATTCAGCTAAAAGAAGATGAGAACACCCAGTCTCGGCGCTCTCATCAAGATCACCATAGCTGTTGATCAACTCAACTAGCTTTCTTCATTAAGTCATCTTCAAACCAGTCAGTTAAAAGACGCTTTTCGTAATAAAAGGATTCGTCCATTCCCCTTTTTATTCTATCCATGAATGACATATCTTTTAACGTCACACCATTTTCCTCTGCGATGGTTTTACCAGACTTATCAGTTAACTTATAACTAATTTCAAAACGGGGGAAATGGATTGGTTTAATCACCCGAATATCAGTAGTACCATAATGAACATCACCTGCAAGATCTATATCATCAAAAGTAATCGCAAGCTTGTAACCCTCGGGTAAGTTGGTCGCTAATTCTTCTAGGTGTTTCTGTAGTTGCTTCTCAACCCGTTGATGAAACGAACCTCGCGTTTCATTACCTGGCCTAACATCGCGATACTCTTTAAAGTCCTTCCAAGTCACAGCGACTTCACCTGCATTGACAAACAAGGGAGTCATAAATAAAGCAAGTATTGCAATTTGTGTTTTCATCTTTGGATCTCCTTCAAACTCTACCATCACCTTACTCCTTCATTATGCGAAGTAAAGCAAGATCACACCCTTTTACGCAGTGTGACATTTGGCTACATTTACATCAATATAATAGTAAGACCGAAGTTATTGGTAAATGTTCTCAAACAGGTATAAACACCATGAAATGAACGATAACTTTCATTTTTCATCTGCGCTACACCCTCTACCTGCTCAGTGAATAGATCGGTAATATTTATTCTGTCGTCAGCGGTTAATCGCATAAAGTGTAGTCAATGGTTGCTAATGCCCCCTTAATATCTATCACTTCAGTCCTAAAAGTGTCGCGTAAATTTCCTATGTAACCACATTATCGATCTTAGATCAGACCTTATGACAGCCGCGACATTCAGAATTTAGGTACACCACAAGCTACGTCTTGAGGTATGTTTGCATGGTAAAGTTGGAGACATAGCCGCAGAACACGATGGTGAACGCGACATGTTGCCGAGTGATTTTTTTTGCAGTAGTAAGGGAGTTACTAAGCTGAGCAACCAGCCTTCAGTTTTGATGATTTTTTAGGTCGGGATTTATCCTGCTATATCTCACTTGTCATTGTGAAAGAAATCACTACTTCTCGAATGTTTGTGCTGCATTAAAACCTAATCACATAAAAAACAGGTTACATTTTACCGATTTGTTTGGTTTACTGGTCTATTAAATAACCTGAGCTTCGGATAATTAATACCTTATTCAAACCTCAGGTTCACGAGTCAGATTATAATAATTAAAAGAATTTATATGAAAAAAACGATTAACATCTCCCTTGGTACTTTAGCTAGTTGCCTTTCTGTGCTTGCAACGAATTCTCATGCGCTTGGAAATGACAACAATTCAACAGACAACCTGCCAAGCACAGCTTTGCAATGGCAAGCCGTAGCAAAACAAGATATCCATTACGCCTATCAGCAATCTGCTACTAATCACCCCGGTATATTGGATAGCCACAATCCTGGCTTTGCGCAGTTACTTGAAAACGCAAAACAACAAGCGTTAGTGCTTGCTGAAAAGATCAAAGATGCCCCTGGCTATGAGGCCACAATTGCCCGTTTTAATACTGTTTTACAAGATGGTCATGCTGGCGCTGTGGCGGTTTTACCAAAGGCGGTGAAGCAACCTAGGCGCTGGCCGGGGTTCTCGGTGGTTTGGCGTGGTGATGGTTTAAAAGTGTATTACAGCGAGCATGATAAAGTGACTAAGGGCGACAAGGTCATACGCTGTAATGATACGCCTATTAAGCCTTTGATGCGTAACACGTTGTTTAAGTTTCATGGTCAAGTTGAGCAACCTGGTCATTGGTGGAATCAAGGGTGGCGATTATTAATCGACGACGGTAATCCATTTTTACCACCATTAAAAACATGCGACTTTATGCAATCGAATGGCGTGGCTTACAGTCTACAGTTACAGTGGGTAGAACGACCAGATAGCGTTAGTCAACACCTAGTAAATGCTTACAATGGCGATAAGTTGGAGGTCGGTTTACATTGGCCTGTTGAAGATATAGCCTGGATAGCAATGCCCACCTTTGCACCTAACGAAACAGAAAAATCAAATTACCAACAACTATTTGCTGACTTAGCTAGGCAACGCGAACAACTTCTCACAGCTACAGCCGTGGTATTAGACCTTCGTCATAATCAAGGTGGTTCAACGTATTGGAGTTTGAAAATCGCCGAGCAATTATGGGGGCAGCAAATCGTTAATTATCGAAAAGATAAACATGACGAAAAATCACAGGTGTGGTGGCGAGCATCAAAAGATAATACTCAGTATGTAGAGTCGTTAATAACTGTATTACGCGACCAGCCTGAGATGCATGAAATGGTGAAAGCAGTGTCTGTAGGTATGCGTGCATCTTTAGAGGCTGGAAAGCCATTTTATGTAGAGCATAAGCCACAAGCAAACAATGCTTTAAAGCAGCTAGCTGAAAGTGACTTTAAAAATAAAGCGATAGTGATCGTGCCGGGGCAATGTGGCAGCGCCTGTCTGGGTGCTGTCGATACTTTTAAGTTGTTTTCAAATACAGTGTTATTTGGCGCTCCAAGTAGCTCAGATTCAACCTATATGGATGTAAGGTTGGCTGATACCCCATCAGGCTTGAGCAAGGTCATTATTCCTAATAAAGTCTATGTAAATAGAGCCCGTGGCAATGGTGATTTTTATCAACCTGACATCCCATTTAATGAGGTAGAGTGGACAACAGAAGCCATATTAGAGGGAATCAAAAAAGTGGCCGATAAAGGGGTTAGGCGCTAGGAGTTAGGTGCTGGGAATCTGGATGTCTGCTACCAATTTGCAGTTTATGATTTAAATTGAGAAAAATAATGCAAAAAAATAAAACCTTATTTGTCATTACACATCTGCTGAAGGGCTAATGAGGATTCTTAGAAATAGGCAGCTATGGGCTACACATCCACGGTATTTGGATGATATAGGGACGTTTAATTAGATTTTTGGGAATAAAGCAAAGCTGCAAGGTGCTACAGAGAAAAGCTATGATAGCCATGATATGGAGTTAATTTTATACAGTGATAACAGCGAAATTGCTCTTCTCAATGCTCCAAAGTGCTACAAAAAGACATAAAAAACCTAACATCTGAATTAACCCCCAATGTTGGTCTCCAACTATTGGGGGTCGGTTCAAGCTAGGTGACTTTTTAATTTATCTATATTTTAGATAAGAATATGAGATTACATCTCTGGTCTATCAGTGTTACAGATTTCAATCGATAATGTATAAGTCGTAGGTCTGTCACAGTCGATTGAATTCAAGTTGCAGTTGTGTGTGACGAAACCACCACCAATTGCCGGAGTTGCCTTAACTGGCAGTGTTTTATTATCACGAGATAGGTTTTTGATGCTTTTTTTAGTTAGATGTAGTTTCATTTTCAATATTCCTGTTGAATTAGTAATTAATTATTCTGATATTTTTATTAGATTGAATACTAAAGATAATGTCACCATTGCTACAAAATACAATGTGCAGTGGATTATTCATAAGACATGACTCAATAGCATTAATTAAAGTTATCAAAATAGGAACTAGGTATCAACGGATTTTTGTACGTTTTTAATACCAACTTGCTTAATTAAGCTCTCTATTTTGAAGCGAGAAAGTCTTGTCAATAGCACAGCTACCGCATCCTGCTATCACCAAGGTAACGACATCCATACAGATAAGAAAAACTTTCTACTCAATTGTTTTAAATAATAAAATATTAAAACCAGCTGCGTCAAACTTGCTCCTTCAAATTAAGAAAGAAACTAGTATAAGTTCAAATGTAGCTGAAGATTTTTATTATTTTTTAACATGGCAAACGAACGCTTATGCGTTAATTTGCCATTATTATAGAGTGGTAAAGATAAGCTTAAAGTAGCCAACCCCTTCTTTAAATCCAAGATCGTTTAGATCGGTGAGCCTGGTGGCATTTCAAGCGCTTTAAAGCTTTCAGGCCACTCTCCTGAATCTAGGTAGCGATTGATTTGCTGTGCGAGCATATGTTTAAACGCTTGCTCAAAAGCAACATCGCTAAATACCGACGACTGATTAAAGTCTTTCGCAACTTTTGCTAAATAAAACTTTAATTGCGCCTGAACTTCAGGTGCGACTTTATCGTTGTGACTCAGTTTTACAAGCTGAGTTGCACTTAGGTATTGCACTCGTTGCTGTAGCTTTTGAGCCATACCTTTGCTGCCTGACTGGGTAAATACCTGCTGATATAAAGCATCTAAAAGTGCTTGAGTACCAAAATATTGAGTATCACGTGCGTGCTGCTGTGCAAGACGATTTAATCGCTGTGGGTTAAGCAGCAAGTTAAGGCTATGCTGTACGGCGACTTCTGGTAATGCCATCGCATCTAGGGTTAGCCCAGTTCTCCCTTTAATACTTTCGCGAGTTTTGTACTCACCGTAAGCCTTAGGAGGTATTAACGCCAAAATAGAGTCAGGAATAGTCAACGCCGCAGGCGACAGCGTACTCAAAAGCGCATTGGCCGCATTTTGCTGCGCCTCTTTAGCCACAACTTTCGCCCCTTTTATTACCTCGTCACCGCGAACTTCATAGTCGTAATCCACGCCGCCAATCAATTTTACTGCGGCTTCAACCTGATAACGATGGAAAAGATACAGTGGTACCAGTTTCTCCTCTAGCTGCGACAGAGCAACTCCTTTTTGAATGCTGTGAATACCAAAGCTATTCAACGCCTGCTTGCGGACATCCAACACACGCAGTAATTCGGCAGCAGGATCAGCCCCATTATCCCAAAGGTGCGCCGTTGGATGTGCCCCGCCCTGCGCTCTGGCGTCAGAGTCAGAGATAAATTCAAGCCCTTGCGCCTTATTTTCAGCAAGAATAGCTGCAAGCTCAGTGGCTTCATCAGCGCCAGCGAAATCACTATAACCATATTTAATCACTTGTGTATCCCACACGCCCATGCCTTTTGCGTAGCCCTTGGTAATATCAAGTTGGCCATTTTCAAATCCCACCAGCGGATGAGGATAGTCCATGACTGACGCGCGATCCTTTACCGACGCTGAGAAGTTGTGTGCAATGCCCAATGTGTGGCCAATTTCATGTGCACTCAACTGACGAATACGGTCTAGCGCCATAGCATGAAGTCGCTCAGTCACCTCATTACCCTCAACAAACGGCGCAGAAAGTGCCTCGGCGATAAGAATATCTTGACGGACACGCAACGAACCTAGCGTCACGTGACCTTTTAAAATTTCACCGGTACGAGGGTCAATCACCGACGCGCCGTATGACCACCCACGAGTAGCACGATGAACCCACTGGATCACGTTATAGCGAATATCCATAGGATCAGCATTATCAGGAAGTACTTTGACTTGAAACGCATTTTTGTAGCCAGCAGCTTCAAATGCTTGATCCCACCATTTAGCACCATCAAGTAATGCTGTTTTGACCGGCTCAGGTACGCCAGGATCAAGATAGTAAACAATTGGCTCTACGGCCTCCGAGACTTGTGCAGTTGGGTCTTTTTTCTGTAAACGGTGGCGTGGGATATAACGCACAAACATTGACTGTCCAAGCGGCGCTGAGTAATCCTTATGCTCGATACTCCAATAACCCGATTGCGGATGAAATGCACGTGGCTGGTAGTTATCGTCAGGCAGCTCAATTAAAGAATGGTGCTGATGTACCGTAAGCGCATAAGGATCTGCACTCACCTGGCGTACATATTCACCAGGCTTTGTTCCTTTGAATGTCAACACAGCTTCAAGTTCTGTGTTGTTAACAAATGCCTTTGAACGCGACATAAACACAGCACTGCGGCTTGAGTCTAAGCTAAAACTACCTTGATTACGATTTGCCAACGTGCGAGAAACACCATGCACATCGCTGAGTAGATAAGGCGTGTAGTCAACCAAAACACTGTCTTTATCTTCTGCGACCACGTTGAACCCGTGTAGAATGCTTGAAGCAAAAGCCTCTTTAACGCTTTGCTTTTCGGCCATATTATTCGCACTTGCGCGATAATACGTGTTGATAGCACGCAGCATGACCTTATCACCAAAACGTTCAAACTGAACTAAGTGCGTACCACCTAACTGCCCGCGGTCTAAACCTATATCATTCGAACCTACACCATAAGGTAAACTATGCTGTAACAAGAAAGGGGCGTCTAGTTTGTCGATGTCTAAGTACAGTTTGCCGCTCGAATCATCGCTATAGAAGGCGTAAAAACCGGGATGATAATTAAAACTGGCAGTAAATTCATCAATAGACTTAATTGCTGCGTGTGCTTGGGTTATCATACACAGTAGCAAAGCGGATACAGTTTGAGTGAAGCACGTTATTTTTCTCATGGCTGCTCTTTGTTATTTATGGTTTTGAGGCTTAACCCCAGTTGTATATGAAATCGTATACAATTTACAGTCTTTCAAGACGAATTACAGCGCTGTTTATGGCACCTCTCACACTATTTATTGCCATAAACACAAGGTGATCAGGATTTAAAAAATGCGTAGACTCCCTCCGGTGTTAATTGAAGATGGTTGTTCTCGTGAGTTGGTTTCTCTAATCCGAACCATTCTCGCGGCATGTAAAGAAATATCGTTCCGTGTTGGCCAAGGTGCACTTTCAGGTGTATTAGGTTCAACCTTAGATGAGAACATTCAAGGTGAAACGCAAAAGAAGCTCGATGTACTTTCAAACCAGCTATTGAAAGATATTTTGCTTGAATCTGGCTATGTCAAAGCCATCGCTTCTGAAGAAGAAGATTACACCGTCGCCGGCAATCCAAAAGCGAACTATATTGTCGCTTTCGATCCGTTGGATGGTTCATCCAATACTGACATTAACTCACTAGTTGGTACTATTTTCTCTATTATGGAAGCCCCTGAAGGTTCAGATCCTAGCGATCCTGCAATCTTTATGCAGCCAGGTCATAAACAAGTAGCAGCGGGCTATGTGTTATATGGCCCATCAACCATGTTAGCGCTATCAACCGGCAAGGGAACTCGCTTGTTTACCCTAGACAAAACACACGGTAGCTTCCTACTCACGCAAGACTTTGCTGCCATTCCTGAAGACACCAAAGAGTTTGCCATCAACGCTTCAAACCAACGCCACTGGACCCCAGCAATGCAAAACTACATTGCCGATTTACTTGAAGGTGAAACCGGACCGCGTGGTAAAAACTTCAATATGCGCTGGATTGCGGCAATGGTTGGCGATGTTCACCGCGTATTATGCCGTGGCGGACTATTCACTTATCCAGAAGATCGCAAAGATCCAAACAAGCCATTTAAACTTCGCCTACTTTACGAAGCCAATCCAATGGCGATGCTTATCGAACAAGCAGGCGGTATTGCCCACACTGGGCGTGAACGCATTTTGGATATTCAACCTGAAGAAATACATCAACGCGTTGGTGTTATCTTAGGTTCAAAGCACGAAGTTGAAGCGTGCCTTGCTTATCATAAGTGATCTATTTTGAAGCGAGAAAATAGCTCGCTTCGCAAATGAAAAAGGTGCCATTGGCACCTTTTTCACATTAAATAGTGGATTAATTTGTCTCAACGGGCACATCGGGATCAGCGCCCCATTCACTCCACGAGCCGTCATATACCGTCAAATGTTCATAACCTAGCTCGTCAGCCACCAGCGCTAAAATACAAGCTGTAACACCTGAGCCACAAGAGAATATCAGAGGCTTAGTTTTGTCCTTTGATAAGTCGCTATACAGCACTTCAAGCTCGGTGAGTGGTTTAAAGCAGCCATCAGCATTTAGCAAACTCGTATATGGTAGGTTTTTACTTTTAGGCACATGGCCGCTGCGCATATCTGCACGAGGCTCTTGCTCTTCACCAGTAAAGCGCTTTGCACCTCTAGCATCAAATAGATAACTCAGTTCAGCATCAATATTACTAAGCACAGCCGCTTTATCGACAAATGCTGTTTCGTCATATGCAGCGACAAAGTTTCCTGCTTGTTGGACTTGCGCGTATGCTTGACTCAAAGGGTATTGTTTTTCACACCAAGCAGGTAACCCGCCATCCAGTACATACACTTGTTTATGACCCATCATTTTGAGCATATACCAAGCTCTGGCAGCGCTAAACATGCCCTTATCATCGTAAGCGACTAACACATCATGTTGGTTGATACCAAGCTGTCGCATTTCTGCTTGAAATTGAGCTGGACTACAGCACATATTGGGTGTTTTAGCATGGGGATTAGCTAGCGCACCACTAATATCAAAACGCAGCGCGCCTTGAATGATTGCTGGGGCGTTATAAGGGCCTGACTGACCCGGTTTCACAATACCAGCATCCAATACTTTCACTTTGCCAAGGTTTGCAAAGAGCCATTCCCTATCGACCACATGCTTCATGCTATTACTTTCCTTCGGGTCTGCGTACGACCTCTATTATTTCCGTTGTTGAAATTGATGGAGTGCGCTCTAAATAAACCACATCACAGATATCTTTATATATATCGAACTTGTCTTTCCAATCATCACCCATCAACAGAACATCCGCATCAAAGTCTTTAATATATTGCGCTTTTAGCTCCAGAGATTCTTCCACAAACACTTCATCCACAAATCGCAATGAGCTAATGATTTTTAGGCGATCTGCTATTGAGTATATTGGATTTCTACCTTTTTTCGAAAAGTTAAGTTCATCTGATGAGATCCCCACAATGAGATAATCACCCAGTGCTTTCGCTCGCTCTAAAATATTGACATGACCAACGTGGAATACATCAAAGGTTCCAAATGTGATAACTTTTTTCAACTTGGCTCTCTTCATTCGTTAATAAGTTTATGTGTAAACACTATATGAAGTATCAACAGCACCTTCTAATCTTATGAACTATAAGTACCGAAGGTAGAATGTGATTGTAGCATTCATTGATTTTCTTACAACGATATGACGCTTTTGGGCGTTTACTTGATTGGCTTTTAAAGAAGTGTGAAAACGTTATAACCAAGTCACTTCTGCGAAACAACTTGGTTATACGGTGTTGTTAGTACTGTCTGACTTCTAGGTTTACTTCAAAACCATCAAAGTCATAAGCGTCATTATCTGTCGCTAAATCAGTCCAGCCACCACCATTGGAAGCCCATGGAGTGAACGTCGAGTTCCCAACTTCTCGCCCACCCCTATCAGATACTCGCAAGCCGATACGAAAATCGCTTAAAGAGCGGCTACTGTTCCAAGCTCTGGTTTCAATGCGAATGCGAAAAGCATCAGGGTCGAATCGGTCTGTATCAAATGCCATACCAGACCAACCACCACCTTCACTCGCCCAAGGAGTGTATTGCCAGTATCCAAAATCACCTCGGCCGCCTCGGTCTGCAGCTTGGATAGCTAATCGGAAATCACGGTTTGTCGGGATCTGGTTAAGTACAGATAAGTGTAAACGTAATGCATCGGGGTCATATGCATCTCGATCAACAGCCCAATCAGACTGAACATTAGAACCTGCAGAAAGATACTTAGTATACTCTACAGCACCAGGGTCTCTGCCACGATCATCTAGAGCTTGTAGTCCTATACGGAAATCGTAATTCGAACCTGTACCAGCTAAATTAACAGTTGAATCAATTTGCTCTGCCGCAAAAGTAGATATGCTAACGCCCAGTGAGCACATAAGCATGATAGATTTAAACTTCATGTAAAACTCCTTTTATATATAAATGTGTAGTACCAATTTGATACCTAGGAATTTTACGACTCAAAACATGATAATTTAATGTAAATAAAGTTAAAAATTGTAGCTATTGATTATAATTTGATTATCTCACTTCGCATCGGTGCTAGACGGGCCAGAACTTGATTTTGTAGAGAGTGAGCAATCCCAACCTCATTCATTGCGTTGATCAAGAGATCAACCACTCGATTAAAGTCAGACTCACTAATAGCCATGCCGGTGTGGATCTGCACCATGCTATCACCTTCATAATCACAAGGGCCATCTAAGGTATCGCACAAATGAGTGATAAACCCTTCACGAAAGTGCCTAACATTGGACTCTCTAAAATACGGTAAAATAACGTCATCATTGCCAATCTGTTTAATAAACGCGTCTACTAGCTTTTCTGCGCCGGCGTTACCCCCTATTTGCTCATACAGGGTGGTTTGTGGAGTTGAAGCACTACACGCCACGAGGAAAAGCAAGATTGCCGTTAGTGATAGCCATTTCATTTAAAAGTACCCCGTAACAGATAGATACCAACCCGTTTGAGAAGGTTGCCCTGCGATTTTTCCAAGGTCTAGCCATGCCGCCGTCACACTTACTGACTTATTCGGGATCCAAGCGACAAATACATCTTTCCAATCTGATTCACCAAGTCCAAGGTTATTGGATTTTTGGCGGTATTCTGCACCGACAGCCCAATGCCTAGATAAAAATACTGCGCTGCTGGCTTCTAGTTGCCAAGGCGCACTGTCGTTAGCCCCACCATAACCTAGTATGCCAAGTTGATTAGCTCTAGAGTGCCTCATCGTAATATTCCAGAACCAGTTATAACCGCCTACAGCACCCAAATGCAGTTTGCTTGCAGCTAAGTAATAATCCGTTCCTGAGTCTTCTTCAGCGCCAAGTAAATTGGCAACCGTTGCATCATCCAAGGACTTATGCTGAATACCAAAGCTCAATTGTGGATATTTACTGTAGACGATATCGCCATATAGCCGCACCTTAGCACCGACAATATCTTGCTCAATATCAAGATTAAGCGCATCCACATCGAAGTTTTGTCGAGCGAAACTTAACTCTACGCGATTGAATAAGTTGGCTTGAACGCCACACACATCGAGCTGGTAGTCTTTTAGGCTAGCTCGGCTACAAAACCCGCTCGCCGACCATTCATCTTCCGAAGCATATCCGGCAAGCTGCGCCCATGGCACAATACCGCCACCGGCACTTCCCTCAACCTGTGACACCCCGGGAGTCGCTAGTAACTTTCCTGTTGCGGCGTAAGTTGGTCCGCATACTATTAAGCACACAGCAAAAACATTAGCCCACTTCATTATATCTCCCCAGCCACAGGTCAAAGTCTGCGGCTTTGAGTGGCTTACTTAGATAGTAACCTTGTGCATAATCACACTGCATTGACTCAAGTAGCTCAAGCGATGCTTTGTCTTCAACCCCTTCCGCGACCACGCTAAAACCAAGTTGGTGACCAAGCGTGATGGTTGAGCGCACAATAAACTGATCTTTTTCCGATTGGGCGAGCTTTAAAATAAATACCTTGTCGAGCTTCAGCTCATCAATAGGTAACATTTTTAATCGACCAAGGGAAGTTTGACCCACACCATAATCATCAAGCGAGACCTGCACGCCAAGCTGTTTGAGCGCTTGGAGAACCGCAATGCCTTTTTCCTCATTCTCAATCATGTCTCGCTCAGTAAGCTCTATGGTGATCAACTCAGGTTTGACGTTATATGTGTCTAGTAGCGTCTTAAGATGAGACAAGAAGTTTTTATCTGCGATGTCTTGTGCCGATACATTAATGGCAGCCTTGATGCGTTCACCTTGGCGTACCCAATTAGCAACTTGAGACACCACGGTTTTTACTACCCACTGAGTTAACTCAACAATTAAACCTGATTGCTCGGCAAGATCGATAAATAGTTCGGGCGACACCCATTCGCCATTTTTACGTTGCCAACGAATAAGAGACTCAACCTTATCAATACGATTGGTTTTCATATTTAGCTTTGGTTGGTAGGTCATAAAAAGCTGACCATCGTCGTTGGCAATAGCGTGTTTTAGTTCATCAATAATTTGCAGGCGCTCTAGGTGGGCTTCATCTTCACCAGATTGGTAGTAGTAAACATCATGACCATCGTGCGCTGCAGTATCAACTGCTATCAAAGCCCGGCGAACAACATCCTCGGGAGTATGCGCTTGTTTGGGGTAATGCACTACGCCGATACTAAAGTGAAGCGAAATATCTAACCCCTGCACAGTGTAGGGCTTGCTCAGACCTTGATTTAGCATCTCAGCGCATTCAACAATACCGAGCACAGCACTTTGCGGATCGGCACACGCACTCGCTTGATGTGCAACTAAGAACTCATCGCCGCCAAGCCTCACATTCAATCCGCCTTCTGCTGTATTGATCTCCGCTATCCGTTTCGCCACGGCCTTAATACAATCATCCCCTACCCGAGGGCCGAGCTTGTCATTAATATGGCGTAATCCCTTTATGTCTATGGCAATAAAGTAATACTCTGCACCACTGCTGAGCATACTATGTAGTTTATCCAAAGCCGCATTACGATTAAAAAACCCAGTTAAATGGTCATGACTGGCTTGAAAACGGATCTGCTCTTCACGCTGTTGAATGTCTTCGCCCATATCATTAAAAGCGTCAACAAGCTGGCAAATTTCTTGGGTCGGTCGAGCCTCTTCCAGTTTGGCTGAGTAATCCCCTTTAGCAAAGCGTTTTGCCAACTCAGTAAGCTTACTAAGCGGTGTCGTAAGATTCTTGGCAACAATACCACTGGTGATAAAACCAATAAGGATAGTACCGAGGGAGAGTAAAATAATGGTCAACACCATTTTATCGAATTCTTGATACTGAGTAGTTAAATCCGCACTGAGTACCAAACTCACCGGGTTACTTTCAAGAGAAGGTAAGCTCACCTCAGCACTTTCATATACCGGATACTGGCTAAGCCACCGTGTCGTTTTTTGCGCCGCTAAGAAAGTAAATAAATCACCACCGAGTGCAAGAGCAGTCAGCGAGCTTGCTTTTAGGTTATCAGCGGCACCAACAAAGCTTGTTTCCATTCCTGTCAGCTCTTTGAGTTCTAGCGCCACAGCAGATCCAACCTCAAAGCCAATAATTGAGTATGCAATCGTCCTAGGTGCTCGCACAGGCAAAATAATCACTTGATACAACTGCTCACTAAGCACCACAAAAGCTGAGTGGTCGGTGTGGCTTTGCAACGCTTGCATCCAAGTTCTGGTGTCGCTCGGGAAGTCGAGTCCTTCTCTGTTAGCGGAGATCAGGTCGCCTTTCACATCCAGCAGCAGCATTAAGTCGGCATCAATACGGCGAGAGTGATTAAGCAACACACTACTGATGGTTTGTGCGTCTCTTGTCGCGACCGCCTGTTTAAAGCCAAAGTCGGCGGTCAGTACAGTCGCCGCGGTAACCAATAGCTGCTCTCGCGCTTTTAAATATTGTTGATAAACATTTTGTGCCACTTGAATTTTTCTTTGCACTTGCGCTTCATTGAATTTACTTGTGGACCACCAAAAACTTGCCAAGCTCATCCCCGCCGTGACTAGGATAAGCAAAATACAGAGACTAATTATTTTATTTTTAAAGCTGTTATTCATTCATGTTGTCCAAAGCGCTCGCCAAAGGTATTACGCGGCGCTGGATAAGTTGTTTTTATTGTTACGGACATCGGCTCCATAGTGTTCACTATTTGCACGGTTTGCCGACTATCTATGTCATTATCTTGATAAGGATGCCATACCGTTACTTGTTTCGTAGAATTCGGCAAAGTTACCAGTCCATTCGCATCAGATACCAATACTTGCTTGTCATCTGCAATGTAAATATAGCCCACCATAGAGTCGTGAATGTTACAACCTAACACCACTACACCAGCGTTTTCAAACTTAAGCGGCTGATTTGGCGTGCCAGCGTATAGCTTTAGCTCAAAAGGTTTTACCGCAGAAAACGAATAAACGTGATGACGGATATCATCGCTATTGGGAAAATTAACCAACTGTCCTTTTTGGATGGTAAGGATGAAAGGAACAAACTGTTTATTGATTTGATCCATAACCGCCACTGCTTTTGCTGCTGACTCAACAGGCTCGTCCGTCAATTCAACAACGGCGTGCTGCAAGGGCTTGCCGCTGCCATCTAGCACTGTTAATTGCCCAGCATTTGCGCAGCTTGAATCTAAAAGGAATAAAAAACAAAAACTTAGTAGGAGTAGAACAGACGTTCGCATATCTGACTCTATTTTTTGCAACAATTAGGTTAAGTAAAAGAGACCTTGCAATGAAAAGCAAGTGAATTGAGGAAATTGCCCTAATAAACTTGTCTATCAGGGCAACTGAAAAGGAATTAATCTATTAAACCGTACTGCTTATCAAGAATATCAATAACTTCTTGGCGAGGATCCGCAGGGATCGTTAGCTCACGGCCAACGATTTTACTTGCGATCCCAACGTAAGTTTCGCTTACTGACATCATCACAGCTTCTGGCAATAGATAGTCGCGAGCAAGCGCTTCTCGCTCAGGCATGCGGTCTTTATTCAGCAGCACATCGCTATCTGGTACGTTGTTTATCAATAGCTGGCGGAAACCTTCTTTTGAGTTTTCAACAATCTTACCATCACGATAAGCAGGGCCATCCCAAATACGTGACGAGTCAGGCGTACCGACTTCATCAATGTAAATTAGGCGCTCTTGGCCGTCTTTATCTTCAACGTAACCAAACTCAAATTTAGTATCAACAAAGATCTGATCAAGCTTTTCAAGCTCTTTACTGATCAGGGCAAAGCCCTCGGTTAGCAACTGCTCGTACTTATCCACATCTGCCGCAGATTTAAAGTTGAACGCTGCAAGGTTATCTTCGATGTTTTTACGAGAGATGTTTACGTCATCCACTTCTGGTACGTCTGCTAAACCTTTGACGATCCCTTTAGTTGATGGTGTGATTAAGACATTATCTAGTTTTTGATTGGCCTCTAAACCTTCTGGTAATTGCAAGCCACAAAACTCCCTTACGCCCTTTGCGTAATCGCGCCACATGCTGCCGGTAATATATTGACGCGCAATCGCTTCAACTCTTACCGTACTGGCTTTGCGCACAATCCAAACATAAGGATGTGGAATATCAACAATGTGATTACCTGCAAGGCCAGCTTTATCAAAAAGTGAAAACCAATGTGAAGCAACGCTGTTAAGCGCAATGCCCTTACCCGGTACACCGTTAAGACCATTTTCACCTTGCCAAATACAATCAAACGCTGAAATACGGTCTGAAATGACCATAATTGCCAGCTCTGTACCAACCGGGACTTGATAGCCTTTTTCTTCAATTAAACGTGCACTGTCGGCGTCGGTTAACCAATAAACTGAACGTACTTTACCACTGTGAACCGCACCTTTAGTGCGAATTGGAAGATCGTCATTAACGTCTAAAACTTTGTAGCTACTCATTGTTACTCCAATGACAGGATGCGCCTTGCTAAAGGGCACAAAATAATGAGGGGGTTAGGGTCGCTATAATAGTCGAGCTGAACAAAAATCACAATTTAACTTACACGCTTGTTGTTGAGCTTAACTTAGTTTTGCTTTAGTCATTATTGTTATACCATCACAACATTATTTGCCAGCGTTGAGGCGTTATGCTTACGATATCTCAATTACAGTTTACATGGCCTAAGTCGAGCACCCCGGTGCTAACCATACCTAAGCTACATATCGCCCGAGGTGAACACGTGTTTTTACATGGTCCAAGCGGCAGCGGTAAATCGACTTTGCTTGGATTGATTGCCGGCACCTTGGATTGCCAGCAGGGAGAAATTGAAATTGCAGGTACAAACGCGAGCGCACTGAGCCGTGGCCAACGAGATAAGTTTAGAGCCGACCATATAGGTACTATTTTTCAGAACTTTAATTTATTGCCCTATTTGTCGCCAGTTGAAAACGTTACCCTTGGCTGTGAATTTTCCAAAAAGCGCAGGCAAAACATCTCCTCACAGAATAAATCGCTTGAGCAGGAAGCCAAACTTCTGCTCTCTGATCTTGGCATAGACGAGCACACTCAGCAGCGCAGTGTCGCGGAGTTAAGTATTGGCCAACAGCAGCGCGTAGCCGCCGCTCGCGCATTTATTGGCAGGCCCGAAATCATTATGGCCGATGAGCCAACCTCAGCCCTCGATGCCGACAGTCGTGATGGATTTATTAAATTACTCTTTAGCCAAGCCGCGGTTTACAGTGCATCTATTCTCTTTGTCAGTCACGATAAAAGTTTAGCCTCGTTATTTGATAGGCAAATAAGCTTACCTGATTTACAACAAGGAGCACCGCTATGTTAATCAAACTTGCGTGGAAAAGTACGCTAAACCGAAAAGCCAGCGTTGCCCTAACTCTAGTGACCATTGCAATTAGTGTCATGTTACTGCTGTCGGTTGAGCGTGTACGCCAAGACGCAAAATCCAGCTTTGCGAACACTATTTCTGGCACTGATTTGATTGTCGGCGCACGTACTGGTGATATTCAGCTTTTGCTTTCAAGCGTATTTAGAATTGGTCATGCCAATAATGCCGTACAATGGCAAAGTTACGAGTATATCAAGGCACAACGCGGTGTTGCGTGGAGCATTCCCATTAGTTTAGGCGATAGCCACAAAGGCTTTGCTGTGCTGGGCACAGATGCAAGTTACTTCAGCCATTATCAATACGCTAAAAAACAGCATCTCACCTTTGCCGCTGGTCGACCATTTCACAATGGCCAAGAAGTGGTGCTTGGGGCTATGGTCGCAAAAAAGCTGGGTTATCAACTGGGACAAAAAATCGTCATTTCTCATGGCATGGGCAATACCAGTTTCCATCATCATGATGACAATCCGCTGGTTATTTCTGGCATTTTGGCAGCCACGGGAACGCCCGTAGATAAAACATTACATGTGCCGTTAAGTGCCATCGAGAGCATGCATAGCTCAGGCCACAGCAAGCCATCTCGAATGGTTGCACGAAAGCAGGATGCAACGCACCACGAGCATGAACATGAACATGAACATGAGCATGAACATGAACATGAACATGAGCATGAGCATGAGCATGAGCATGAGCATGAGCATGAGCATGAGCATGAGCATGAGCATGACAGTAAAAACAATAGCGCTCTACTTCACAACCTCGACTCCAAACCCGGTGATTTAATTGGCTCGACAAAGCAAATCACTGCATTTTTACTTGGTTTTGAGTCACCACTTTATACCCTACAAGTGCGCAGAAATATTAATCAATATAAAGGTGAGCCTTTACTGGCAATTATGCCGGGGGTGACATTGAGAGAATTGTGGGAAATGCTAGATATTGTCGAAAAAATCCTGCTGCTTATCACCCTCGCGGTGGTGTTGATAAGCTTGCTTGGCATGCTAACCTCATTGCTCGCCACGCTGAATCAAAGGCGTCGAGAACTTGCTATTCTACGCTCCGTTGGTGCGCGACCTTGGCATATTTTTACACTTCTCATTAGCGAAGCAATTTTTATTACCGTGTTAGGATGTGCTTTCGGTGTAGCGCTTTTTTATACCTTGCTCATTGCAGCCCAATCCGGCCTACAAAGTCAATTTGGCGTAGTCCTCAGTATCTCAGCGCTCTCAACCTATGAACTCACGCTACTAAGCGTTATTATAGGTGCAGGTACTTTGATCGGCGCCATTCCTGCCGCCCGTGCTTATTTTTACTCGCTTGCCGATGGCATGCAAATTAAAACCTAAGAGGATCAAGATGCAGTTAACCGCACGAACTCACGTTTTTTACTTCATTGCATTCATCACTGCGATGGTATTCAGTGGTATTGCAAATGCGGCACCACCTAAAGAGATATTCTGGGAAGATTTAATTCCAAAAGGGCATGTCCAGATCAGCAATCAAGACGCAGCAAGCCATGATGGCGCCGAACAAAATTGGGTGCAACCTGACTTAGACGCCCCAGTCGTCAAAGAGTTAGATGGTCAACTAGTCAGCTTACCCGGCTTTGTTGTACCACTTGAAGGTGACAGTGAAGTGATCACCGAATTTTTGTTGGTTCCCTACTTTGGCGCTTGCATCCACGTGCCGCCTCCGCCACCAAATCAAATTGTTCATGTCAAAATCAAAGGCGGTGTTCCGATTGAAAGCCTATATGATGCAATCACAGTCAGTGGCACGATTAAGGTTTCTACTTGGAAGGGCGACATCGCGCAAACAGGTTATATGATGGAAGCCAAAGGCGTCGCGCCATTTGAGCTCTAAAAGTCATATAAATCACTAAAAAAGAGTGCCAATACTTAATTGAGCTTGATTGGCACTCTTACCACTGCAAAACATACAATTTTATTTCTTTTATTTATCCTACTCAGTGGCAGGAACACTGGCATACACCAGTTCGATGAGATTATTCATGGTTCGCGACTTTTGCATATACGCCTTTTCCATATACGCCAGCTCCTGAAGCTCAAATAAAGTACTCTCTACAAGAGAAAACCACTTAGTGGTCGTCTCAGCTATCTCAACCTCTCCGCGACTCGATTTTTTAAGTGCTTCATAGAGAATATTTAAGTCGTTATATTGACGTAGATAATCCATATCACCCTCAGTCAGTTGTTACCCTTGTTTCATTTCACACTACAGTAACAAAAGCCTCGCTAAAAAATCTTGTCGAACCAACTTTTCTATTAAAATGATGAAAATAAAGTGAAAAGTATAAGTGTATTTCTGAGCGCCACATTCAGATCTTACTAATTAAATTTCCTCTTGCAGAAACATTTTTATTGATTACAATTACAAATTAACAAAGATTACACATAAAAATAACTTGGGTGGCACTGAGCAGACTCCCCATGCAAGAAAGGACTAAATTGGTGGGCAATCCCTATTTTAAATATAACGGTGACGACCTTAGAAGAATGCGCCTTGCTGCCCAAAAAACCACGCAGCAAATGGCTGACCTTGTGGGTATTAGCCGCCAAACCTACGAAAACTATGAAAATGGTGTAAGCCGTATACCTTGGGATCACTTTCAGGTTTGGTGTAGGTACTGTGATATTGACCTTTCTCCCATTATTAAACAGTTTCAAGCGCTACGAAGCTTAATTAGTGATACCCAATTAAGACGCAAAAGCCCGACCTCTCCTGATGCAAAGAAAGTGGAAGAGTAAGTAATCATGTTTTCAGCTGGTTTAAGTAGTAAAAGGATAAAAATAAATGAACTCATTAATGCAATGTACAACACCCAAAAATTTAAACTCCAGAAAAATATACTTTCATGAAATCAAGAAGGTAACTGGGGGAAGTCATGGCGGAACAGCAAAAGATCCGAAGTTAAGCCTTCATGCTCAAAAGGCAACGCAGCTCCAAGTGCTCGATATTCACCAGTTAAATACCGTAATCGGGGGTAGTGACGGTTTATTAAAAATAGATCCCAAAATCACAAAAGGTGAGTAAGGCAATCAAGACTAAAGTAAACCCAGAAGGGGTGGGATTACAGGCAAGCAAACAGCTGAACAAGAGATCACATTTAAAACCTCTCAGTTTTACAAGTGATTCTCAATAGGTGATTTTCAGGGTACAGTATTAACAAGTTTAACCCACTGCAAAGACCGCAAGGAACACTAATATGAAACTCTTGAATCGCCATTTCGTAAAAAAGTTATTACTCACAAAACCAAAAAATAAGCTAATTTACACCCAACCTATATATATTACTTCTGCCAAATTGGTGAGTGGTGGTAGTACAGGAAAAATTGGCGACGATCCAAAAGTAGAAACAGAAAATGTAACAGCCGATTTAGGAAGTTAACACGTATGAAGTTTGGAGTTATCTAATGAACAGAACATGGGGCTTTGCTCTCATCATGCTAACCCTTTGGGGATTGATCTCGTACTTTCATATTTATTTTGAACGTTTCGTTGATATCCCCTTGCTATTACTAGTTTTATCTTTCTCTTACATAGCAAAAGAACAAGAAAATATAATACATATTACTATCGGATTACTCCTATTTATTGCTATTGAATTTGTTGGCTATGAGTTAATTGCAGAACTATGGTTCGCTGAGCATCCAGCCTATGTAAAAAACACCCTAACATTATCATTTCAACTTTTGATGGATCTTGGGGTATTTTTCTATCTCAAAAATAGAGTTCGCTTATCCACCTATTATGTAAATAGATTTGCCCCGGAGAAGCAAGAATATATCTATATGACACATGCTGATATTCTGCTGGTCGGTTTATTCTTTTTGTTTATGCTAGTAGATCTGGCAACTTTAGCTGAGAACATTATTCGAAATCTAGAATACTTTGGAGTAGATGAAAGTTTTGCAAAACAATTTTGGAGCTGGAATTGGTTTTATAAGGCTTACCCCTACATTAAATCGATTCTGCTTTCATGTGTCATAACTGTACTCCTAGCAACAGTTTACGTTGAACGCTTTCGTCCTGCGCCAATTAAAGAAAGTGAAGAAGACTTAACGCTTAAAAAATCCGAGCCACAGCATAGGTCATAGTGATCTGTGCTGCTTTTACCCTAAATCAATTGAAGGAATAAACGATGGATTTAAAACTGAACAAAAAGCAATTGAAGTCATTAGCAGGTAGTAAGCTAATTTTGGATAACAACAAGACCCGTGAGATTGGCGGTGGTTGCTCCTACTATTGTAGTCGCGACTTAAACTGTGACACCGATGGCCCAACGATGGTCTGCCCATCAAAGGCGTTAGCATGTGTTCCTGAGCCAAATACATTACATTGTGATTGCCCAACCAATATGTGTTAGTCACTAACCTGTCGCGACACTATGTCGCGACAACAACCGTGCTATTCTCCGTTCAACTTATACCAATTGTATTAAGTATAGACCTCTGCTTGATACTGCTGAAAACGCATAAAGGCCTGACGAGCGCCGGTGATCAATGCATCTTCTTGCGTACTAGTTAACTCAACCGTATCGATAAATTGAATTAAGTGACGCCACGCACTGCCGCGCCCGGAACCTGGGCCTGCTAAGTAACGCGCACCATGCTCACCTGTGACAGGCAAACGCGCCTGCACTTGACGCCCAAGCATCGCGGCCCCAACCTTAGAGCCTTCAACGACATAAAGCGCTCCCAAAGCAGTCGCAAACTCGGTTGAAGTTGTGATAAACGGCGACAAAGACGGCACAGGTAATGTGTGCTGTAAGTCAGCAAAGTCCTGCTCCAACAACCCAAGCCGTCGGCGCGATTTGAGATCGTCAATATGCATAGAGAGTTCACGGTGATCATATAATGCAGCGACATCGTTAAGAAACAGGTACTGAAGAGTCAAAAACTGGAGATAACGCTCAATGCTGGCGAACGGGTCTTTTGCCATAATGCTGCTATCTATACTGTCATGAAGATCAGCAGTACTTGCTTTTAATTTCAATGCACGGCTAGTAAGTGCGCTGGCTGCGGTCATGGGACTTCCTGTAATGTAAAGCGAGGGGAAAATGAGTGGACTGTGTTGGCTTTTTGAAAAGCCGCTCCAGCGATTGACACTGGAGCGAAGAGATATATCTAACAATTAGTTAGTTGAAGGTAACTCCATAATGCCATCAATCTCAACTTGTGCGCCTTTTGGTAGTTCTTTTACACCAATTGCAGCACGAGCTGGATATGGCTTTCTAAAATACTGAGCCATGATCTCGTTGACCGTTGCAAAGTTACTCAGATCAGTTAGGAAGATATTAACCTTAACCATATCCTGTAACTCGCCACCAGCCTCTTCACATACTGCGATAAGGTTTTTGAACACTTGGTGCGTTTGCTCTGCAAAATCTTCAGAAATAAATTCCATCGTCTCTGGTACCAATGGAATTTGACCAGATAAATAGACCGCAGTACCAACTTTTACCGCTTGGTTGTAAGTGCCAATTGCTGCTGGCGCTTTATCTGTTGAAATAATAGCTTTGTTCATTAATGTTCCTTTATTTTTTACGATACACGCGTTGTACATCTGGCATCACTCGAATTCGGCGCATAATATCAGCGACATGAATTCGGTTTTTCACGGTAATACCTAAATCAATCACGTATAAATTACTTTCTTTTTCGTCCGTTGCGATTTCGACAATATTAGCTTGAGTCGTCGCAACCACATTGGTTAATTTAGCCAACGCACCTTGGTGGTTAATAATTTCCACACGCAGCGCTGCTATATATTCTTTCTCTGGGTTGTCTTCCCACTTCACGACGAAGTACTTCGAACGCTCGTTGCGCCAACCCTTAATATTTTTACATTCTTGGCGGTGAACCATTAGGCCTTTGCCTTGGCTCATATATGCTGTGATAGCATCACCCGGCACAGGACGACAACATTTAGCATAGGTTACCAACATGCCTTCTGTTCCGATTATCGCGGCTTTAGCACGTTTAGCAATATCTTCTACCGCATTATCATCTTGCAGTAAACGCTTCGCTATCAATACACTCATAATATTGCCACAGCCAATCTCAACCAGCAGCTCCAACAAGGTATTGAGGTTATGCTCTTCAAGTACGTTGTCGATTTGCTCTTGAGCAATATCATCTAGCTTATACTCACCCAGTGCCGAGTCGAGTAAACGGCGGCCTAGTTGGATCGCTTCTTCTTCTTGTTGGCTCTTGAGATAATTGCGGATCCCAAGGCGTGCTTTACCCGTTACCACAAAGTTCAGCCAAGTAGCGTTAGGGTGTGCACCTGAGCTAGTAATAACCTCGACCGTTTGGCCGGTATCGAGCGCTTTACTCAAAGGATAAGGCTTACGGTTTACACGAGCACCTACACAGGTATTACCCACATCGGTATGCACGGCATAGGCAAAGTCAACTGCCGTCGCCCCCATTGGTAACTCGACAATACGTCCATCTGGCGTAAAGACGTAAATTTCTTCTGGGAATAATTCGGTTTTAACGTTTTCCACAAATTCAAAAGACGAGCCTGCGCTTTGCTGTAGCTCAAGCAAGCTTTGCATCCACTGACGCGCACGCTGCTGCGCGGTATGGCCGGCATTATCACCTGACTTTTTATACATCCAGTGCGCTGCTACCCCTTTATCCGCCATATGATCCATATCGTGAGTACGAATTTGGATTTCTACCGGAATACCGTGCGGGCCTACCAGCGACGTATGAAGCGACTGATAACCGTTGGTTTTCGGTACGGCAATATAGTCTTTAAAACGAGTTTCAATTGGCTTATATAAATTATGTGCAACGCCTAGCACACGGTAGCAAGTATCTAGGTTGTCGACATTGATCCTAAAGGCGTAAATGTCCATCACCTCGTTAAACATTAACTCTTTATTCAGCATCTTGCGGTAAATACTGTATAAGTGCTTTTCACGGCCTTTTACTGAGCCTTGAATACCCGCTTCTTCCAGTCTAGATTCAATCTCAGACTGAATATTGCTGATCACTTCTTTACGATTACCGCGTGCTTTGGCGACTTCTGAACGTAACGCACGATAGCGCATTGGATATAACGCCTGAAACCCGAGATCTTCTAACTCATTTTTAATATCATGAATACCAAGGCGGTTTGCAATTGGTGCATAAATCTCTAGTGTTTCGCGGGCAATTCGACGGCGCTTGTCAGGACGCAAAGCACCTAGCGTTCGCATATTGTGCGTTCTGTCTGCAAGTTTAATAAGGATGACACGAATATCCTGCGTCATCGCCATGATCATCTTGCGATAGTTTTCGGCTTGGAACTCTTTTTTATCTTTGAAGCTCAGTTTATCGAGCTTTGACACCCCTTCCACCAACTCAGCGACCGTATCGCCAAAGATCTCCGCTAAGTCGTCTTGGCTAAAGTCAGTATCTTCAATAACATCGTGCATAAGCGCAGCCATGAGTGTTTCATGATCAAGCCTCATGCTCGCAAGGATCTGGGTTACTTCTACTGGGTGAGTGATATAGGGCTCACCGCTAGAGCGCGTCTGTCCCTCGTGTGCCTCACGGGCCACGACATAGGCTTTTTGCACCAAATCGACGTCTTCTGGTGACAAATATTCTGAGATTTTCTTTTTGAGGCCTTCAAACAGATACATTCACACTCCAATGTTTCAGAGAAGCTATACTCGGCGAGTATAAAACGGGTTACAAGCTAGTTACTTAAGAATATACGATGAAACACCAGCAATGCCAATGAACAATTTATGCTACTTGTTAGGAAGTTAAAGGCGTTACGCGTTGTGTAATGTGCTGGCGATTTATACCAATTTGCTTAATTTCAATTGCTATAAAACAATAATGCCAGCAAAAAAAGCTGGCATTATTGAATCTAGACAGTGGTTGGATTAGCGATTGCCACCAACGATTGCAGCTACTGCAGCAAGCTCTGCAGCTTCTTGATGCTGCTGCTCTTCACGGTCGATAATATCAAGCGAGTCAGTGGTGACAAAACCTTGCTCAATTTCACGTAGCGCGATTACGGTTGGCTTGTCGTTTTCAGCATCAACCATAGGATCTTTACCGCCTACAGAAATTTGGCGAGCGCGACGCGCTGCTACTAAAATCAAGTCAAAGCGGTTACCAATTTTATCTACTGCATCTTCTACAGTTACGCGAGCCATCGAAGCACTCCAAATTCAGTTCATTATGCAAAAGGCTAGTTTACTGTATGTCTAGCCTTTCGCCAAGTATTGATGGTTAAAAAACCTCAGGTTTAAAAGTAATTATTTTAGCAAGTCGGCGATAAGTGCTTGATGACGGATAGACTGTGCTTGTTGCTCAAGTCTTGCGGCAATAACAATATGTTCAAGCTCACCGCGTGTTTGCTCAAAGTCATCATTGACAAGAATATAGTCAAACTCGTTGTAGTGTGAGCTTTCTGATTTCGCTTCAGCCATGCGACCTGCGATTACTTCTTGAGAGTCTTGACCACGACCATTTAAGCGCTTTTCTAGCTCCGCAGTTGAAGGAGGTAAAATAAAGATGGTCTTTACTTCAGGCATCAACTCACGCACCTGACGCGCACCCTGCCAGTCGATATCTAAAAACACATCAATACCAGCGGCAAGCTGATCTTCTATCGCTTGTTTTGAAGTGCCGTAGTAATTTTCGAATACTTGCGCCCACTCAAAGAAATCGCCTTTATCGATCAGCTGCTTAAATTCATCAACCGAGACAAAATGGTAATGTACGCCGTTTTCTTCGCCTGGACGAGGAGCACGCGTAGTGTGAGACACCGACACTTTAATATCGTCGTGCTTTTCCAATAACGCTTTGATTAAACTTGATTTACCCGCACCAGAAGGCGCAGAAAGGATAAACAGATTACCGCGTGTAGGTGATGTCATAGTCATTCTCAACAATAAGTACCGGCCGAGTAATATTGGTTTACTCAAGTCTGCCGCAGAGCTAAAAGCGGGCATTATACCGAGTAACGTATAAGAATACACTAGGGATGAGAATAAGGAAAAGTCGAGGAATAAATTCAGCGTTGTGAGTAACCCAGAAACCTATCACTGTGCTAAATTTATTCCTCTAAAACAGAATGTTATTTTGCCGTGTAAAGCAGCGCCTACCAAGGTGTCCACCCAGTAGGAGCGAGTTCATCTCGCGATCTCTTCACAGCTCGCCGCGTAAAACATCTCCTACCAAGGCATTCACCCCGCAGGAGCGAATTCACCTCGCGATCTCTTAACCGCTCGCCGCGTAAAGCATCTCCTACCAAGATATTCACCCAGTAGGAGCGAGTTCATCTCGCGCTCTTTTAACTGCTCGCGTGTAAAGCATCTCCTAACAAAATATTCACCCAGTAGGAGCGAGTTCACCTCGCGCTCTTTTAACCGCTCGCCGCGTAAAGCGGCTCCTACCAAGGTATTCACCCAGTAGGAACGAGTTCATCTCGCGATCTTTTCACTGCTCGCCGCGTAAAGCATCTCCTAACAAAATATTCACCCAGTAGGAGCGAGTTCACCTCGCGATCTTTTCACTGCTCGCTGCGTGAAGCATCTCCTACCAAGGTATTCACCCCGTAAGAACGAGTTCACCTCGCGATCTTTTAACCGCTCGCCGCGTAAAGCGGCTCCTACCAAGGTATTCACCCAGTAGGAACGAGTTCATCTCGCGATCTTTTCACTGCTCGCCGCGTAAAGCATCTCCTAACAAAATATTCACCCAGTAGGAGCGAGTTCACCTCGCGATCTTTTAACTGCTCGCCGCGTAAAGCGGCTCCTACCAAGGTATTCACCCCGTAAGAACGAGTTCACCTCGCGATCTATTTAAAGCAAATCAGCTACGCTGCTACGTACTTCTTCAGGCCATACCCCAACTTGTACCTGACCAATATGCTGCTTTTGCAACAGCAACATCACTAAACGCGATTGGCCAATACCACCTCCTATGGTTTGTGGTAATTCACCCGCAACTAACTGTTGGTGCCAATCTAAGCTCAAGCGTGCTTCGTCATCGGTTAATTTAAGCTGTCTTGCAAGCGAATCAGGGCAAACACGAATGCCCATTGACGAGATCTCAAATGCGTCTTCTAGTACTGGGTTCCACACCAAAATATCACCGTTAAGCCCTTGGTATTTGTCGCACGTTGGCGTTGACCAGTCGTCATAATCCGGCGCGCGAACGTCATGAATCTTACCATCACCAAGCTCACCACCAATGCCAATTAAAAATACCGCGCCATATTCTTGGGCAATCGCTTTTTCACGTTGCTTGGCAGTAAAATCTGGATACATAGTGCGTAATTCTTCGCTGTGCACAAACGTAATTTTCTCAGGAAGGAATGCCGCAATGCCAAACTCATCCTCAACCACTTTTTCCGTTGCTTTAATTGAGCGATAAAGGGTTTCTACCGTTTCTTTTAGTTTTGCCAGCGAACGCTCACTGTTTTCGCAAATCACCTTTTCCCAGTCCCACTGATCCACATAGACAGAATGGATTGGCGATAGCTTATCTTCGTCTGGACGTAGCGCTTTCATGTGCGTATAGAGGCCTTCGCCTTTAGCAAAACCATAATCGCCTAGTGTTTTACGCTTCCACTTAGCAAGTGAATGCACTACCTCAAACTGCGCATCCGGTAGCGTTTTCACTTTTACCTGTACCGCCTGCTCGTGGCCACTTAGGTTGTCTTGAATACCGTCGCCCAAACGCGCCAAAATAGGCGCTTGTACTTCAACTAAACCCAATTGCTCGGTTAGCTGTGCTGAAAATACTTGTTTTACTCGTGCTATCTGTTTTTGTGTCTCTTGATACTTGCTCAACATGGTTAGGTCCTCATTCCCGAATTTGTCGTTTTGTTGAGTCTATATTTAAAGAAACCGACACAAACATCAATAACCCGCAACAAAAACACCTTTACGTAATTATTTTCATCAAAAATATGCTATAAATTTTATATAAACGATAATTGTTAATGGATATTTACATGGAAAATTATGAGATCGACAATCTGGATAGATCCATCCTTCACGCTTTAAAAGAAAATGCACGAACGCCCTACGCGGAATTAGCAAAAAGATTTGCTGTTAGCGCCGGTACCATCCATGTTCGGGTCGAAAAAATGAAGCAAGCGGGGATCATTGAAGGGACTCAAGTGAGCATTAATGCCAAACGACTTGGTTATGATGTCTGCTGTTTTATCGGAATAAACTTAAAACACGCTGGCGACTACCCAGGAGCCATCGCACGTTTAAAGGAATTTGAAGAAGTTGTTGAAGCCTACTACACCACGGGCAATTACAGCATTTTTATCAAAGTGATGGCGCGCTCCATCGACCACCTTCAAGATGTGCTTATTAATAAAGTGCAGACCATTGAGTCAATCCAGTCAACCGAAACACTAATCTCACTGCAAAACCCAATTCAGCGCACCGTTATGCCCTAGCTTCTTTTTTGTTATAATCGCGGGAATTTTTTGATTAGAGTAGTAAGTAGATGGCTGAGAATAGATTCCATCGTGTAAAAAGCGTATTAGATAGACGCCAAACCGACCTCACAGTGTGCCTAGATGAAGTGCATAAGCACCATAATCTGTCAGCGATAGTACGTACCGCCGACGCGGTTGGCTGTCACCACGTACACGCAGTATGGCCACAAGATCAAAGACGGTTAACAAACAATACCTCAGGCGGCAGCAAAAATTGGGTTGAAACCCATATGCATGAGGATATAGACCAAGCTGTTGCGACAATTCGTGAACAAAACCCAGGTGTACAATTATTAGCAACCAACCTTAGCGATAGCGCCGTTGATTTTCGTGAAATTGATTACACCAAACCTACCGCAATTATTGTCGGGCAAGAGCGTTTAGGGATCTCAGAGCGCGCACTTGAGCATGCGGATCAGCACATCGTGATCCCAATGCAAGGTATGGTGCAATCACTCAATGTGTCTGTTGCTGCAGCGCTTATTTTATACGAAGCGCAGCGCCAAAGAGATGCAGCAGGACTGTACAAACGTACAGATATGATGGATCCTGTGGTAAAACATAAGTTACTATTTGAAGGATGTCATCCAATCATTGCAACCCGCTGTCGCGAAAAAGGGCTACCTTACCCGGCACTTGATGAGCACGGTGAAATCGTTGCAGACGACGCTTTTTGGGACATTCTTAAGTTTACGCAGAAGAAATAAATAACGCGGATCACGCTAGAGGATTAGCATGTCGACACCAAATTTGGCCACTTATCCAATCACCGAATTAAAAGGCGTAGGCCCAAAAGCGGCCGAGCGTTTGGCCAAACTTGGCATTCAATCGGTGCAAGACATGTTATTTCACCTTCCGCTACGCTACGAAGATCGTGCGCGCACCTATCCTATCTGCGAGCTGCAAGCGCATAGCCATGTCAGTATTGAAGCCGAGATTGAACGCAGCGAAATCACGCAAGGCAAACGCCGCATGTTGGTGTGTTATGTTAATGATGGGACGGGGCGGATCGCGCTGCGCTTTTTCAACTTTAATGCAGCACAAAAAAATGCCATGCAAGCGGGCAAAGTGATCCGCTGTTTTGGTGAAGTTCGCCGTGGTCACTATGGCTTTGAAATGGCGCATCCAGAATACAGCATCAAAGAGACGCGCTCTGCACCGAGCGATCCGAGCCTTGCGACGCTTACCCCAGTTTATCCTACCACCGAAGGATTAAAGCAACTGAGCATTCGGGCAATTGCCGATCAAGCCGTTGAGTTACTACGCAAATATGATGTACCAGACTATTTACCAGCTCAATATCGACCATCGCAGCAAAGCCTAAAAGAAGCGCTGTTATTACTGCACCGTCCACCACAGGAAGTGGATTTAGCACAATTAGAGCTCGGGCAACATCCTGCACAGGCACGATTGGCGTTTGAAGAGTTATTGGCGCAAAACCTCAGCTTGCTTAAGCTAAGACAAAAAGGTCAAGCGGTAAAAGCGGTTGCACTACCGCCCACCAACCCACTTGAAGCTCAGTTTTTGTCATCCTTGCCATTTGCCCCCACCAATGCCCAAAGCCGAGTAGTGGCAGAGATCAAAGGCGATTTACAACATCCCTACCCCATGATGCGATTGGTACAAGGGGATGTTGGCTCAGGAAAAACGCTTGTGGCAGCGCTTAGTGCGTTAACGGCTATCGCGCAGGGTTATCAAGTAGCATTGATGGCACCCACTGAGATACTATCTGAGCAACACGGCATCAACTTCCTTAATTGGTTTGAACCTATGGGCATAGAAACCGTATGGCTGGGTGGTAAAACCAAAGGTAAGGAACGCACTCATGCGCTTGAGCGTATTGCTTCAGGACAAGCACAGATGGTGGTCGGCACCCATGCTTTGTTCCAAGAGCAAGTACAGTTTTCTAACCTTGCGCTTATCATTATCGACGAGCAACATCGTTTTGGCGTGCATCAGCGCCTAGCGCTGAGAGAAAAGGGAAAGTTTGGCGATTGCTATCCGCATCAGTTAGTGATGACCGCAACCCCAATCCCGAGAACCTTGGCAATGACGGCCTATGCAGATCTTGAAACCTCAATCATCGACGAGCTACCACCGGGCAGAACACCAATCACAACCGTCGCCGTGCCAGACACCAGACGCAATGAAGTGATCAAAAAAGTACAAAAGGCCTGTGTTGAAGATAAGCGCCAAGTTTACTGGGTATGTACGCTGATAGATGAGTCGGAGGCGTTACAATGCCAAGCCGCAGAAGACACCGCAAAAGCACTTGCCGAAGCCTTGCCAGAACTTAATATTGCGCTGGTACATGGTCGCATGAAAGCCCAAGAAAAGCAGACCATCATGGACCAATTTAAACAAGGTCATACCCATGTGCTGGTTGCAACTACCGTGATTGAAGTGGGCGTGGATGTACCCAACGCTAGCCTTATCATTATTGAAAACCCTGAGCGTTTGGGTCTGGCGCAGCTTCACCAATTGCGCGGCCGTGTTGGTCGCGGACAAATCGCATCACATTGTTTACTGCTTTACCATGCACCACTGTCGGTCACTGCGCAAAAGCGTTTGGGGGTGCTGAGAGAAAGTAACGACGGATTTGTCATCGCCGAGCGCGACCTTGAGATCCGCGGCCCCGGTGAAGTGCTTGGTACAAAACAAACTGGATTGGCGGAGCTAAAAATTGCCGATCTTAGCCGTGATAAACATTTATTACCGCAAGTGAGAAGCCTCGCTTTTACCGTGCTAAAAAACCACAGCGATATTGTTGACCCTATCATCTGGCGCTGGATGGGTGATAAGAGCGAACTAGCCATGGCGTAAGCCTGAAGCGCCAAATGATATAGAGATCGCGAGGTGAACTCGCTCCCACAAAATAACCCTGCTCCCATAAAATAAGCCATTCTGGTAGGAGCCGCTTCATGCGGCGAGCAATTAAAAGATCGCGAGGTGAACTCGCTCCCACAAAATAAACTCGTTCTCACAACTCTCTCATACAAAATAACCCATCGCGCTACGCTTGCTTCTTTTATCAAAGCTTGGCTACCATCTCTCTACATCAACTAAAAAAACTCAAAAATGAATCGTTTACTACGTGCTGTATGCACCTCATTTGCTGCTTGCATGGCGTCGATCGCCTCAGCAAAAGCAGTTTATCCAGATATACCTGAGCAGATTAATCCATCTGCCAAATATGTTTTTTACTCTCATGGCTATATCGTCGAAGGTGATAATGAAACGCCTATTCATAAGCGCTGGGGTAAATATGACTTTCCAGCCATCAAACAGGCATTAAGTGATGATGCCTATACGCTAATTGCTGAGCATCGCCCTAAAGGCGTCGCACCAGAAGCGTATACAAAAACCTTGGTTAGCAAGGTTCACAAGTTACTGGACGCGGGCGTCAGCGCCAACAACATTACACTCGTGGGGTTTTCTCGCGGTGGCGCGTTAACGATAATGGCAAGTGATGCATTAAAAAATGATGCCATTCACTACGTGGTACTAGCAGGCTGCGCTGGGCTTATCAAAAGTAAAACCGAGATTAAACTCTACGGCAAGGTGTTGTCGGTTTACGAAACCTCAGATCAAGTAGGTTCTTGCGATTTTGTGAAAGCACGCTCTGCAAACCTCAAAAGCTTTACAGAGCTTTCGATTTCAACCGGTAAGGAACACGGCGCTTTTTATCTCCCGAGAGACGAGTGGTTAAAGCCAGTTAAAAGCTGGATTTTAAATCACTAAATAACCTGAGGTTTGGTTAATTAGCGTGGCGTTCTTTCAGAGGAACGCCGTACAGCGCATTCATTCTACTCCCTTTGATATCTTTAAATCGCATTTTCAAGCAAGCCCCCTGATTACTTATTGCACTTTTAAAAATGCTCTCTATAATTGAACCTTATTCGAATAACATTCGAATAAGGTTCAAACTCTAAGGAGAAACGATGGCACCGGCACCTAAATATGATAAAGAAACCCAGCAACGCATGATTTTAAACGCTGCGGAACAATGCATTAATGAGTCTTCAGTCACTGACTTTACAATGGCAAAGGTCTCTTTGCTTGCAGGATTGTCTATGGGCTCAATCTATAAATTTGTGCAGACTAAAGAAGACCTAGTAATGGCGCTGGCCTATGAGTCTTTTACCCATACATCCAGTGTTTTTAAGCAAGTGTTGTCGTTACCACTTAGCACGCCAGAACGCATGCTCGCGGTGTGTCTTATCTCGCCACAAAAGCTAAAACGCTTCTCTTTTGATTATGAATTGCAGTCCTACTCTACCAATGAGGCGGTGATTAAAAGGGCTTCTGAGTTTTGGACCAATAAAATTATCGAATCCTGTGGTGGCTGTGAAAACGTGTTTAAACAAGCGCTAATTGATGGCATTGAAGCAGGTGAGTTGCAAGCTACACCAGATCTACACGACATGATAGAAGAAATTATCATCACCGGCTGGGCGCTTACCGTGGGATATGAGCAAGTACTGCGCTTGCAACAAACTAAGCAAATTGTTGAGGGCACAGCTTCATTGCTCGCACCACTTGAGCTTAATGATCCTGTTATTCGCAGCACGGTGAGGCTACTTAACAGTTATCCATGGCAACAACCTATCACTCAAGATTCTCTGGTACGCATAGAGAAAGAATTGCAAGCGCTCGAGCTTCGTTAACTTAAGGAAATCACAATGAACATCAAACGTTGGCTTATGGCCGTTGTCATCATTCTCATCGTTATTACCAGCCTTGGTTTTGTGAAGTTTACACAAATCCAAGCAGCAATCGCCTTCGGGGAGTCTTTTCCGGAGCCTTCGGCTTCGGTAAAAAGCACGTATGTATCAACCACTGAGCATATTAAATCGGTTAAGGTTGTAGGTCAGCTCCATGCCAAGCGCACCGTCACCATTAGTAACGAGTATCCTGGTCTTATCACTTACGTCGGTTTTAAACCCGGTGAACAAGTGGAAGCGAACCAAATATTGTTGCGCTTAGATAGCAGCATTGATGAGGCAAATCTATTAGCGGCTAAAGCTCGAGTAAAGCTTGCTAAATCAACCTATCAACGGGTTGCCAAATTACTAGAACAAAAGCGGATCAGCCCAGATGAGGTGGACAAAGCCGAAGCCGAGGTGGCAATTAATCAGGCAGACGTAAAACGACTAACCACATTAATCGAGAAAAAAACCATTCGTGCACCTTACCCGGGTCAAACGGGGTTAGAACAATATCAAGTTGGTCAATTACTTGATGCCAATAGCGAAATCACTTTCTTGGTTGGGTTAGAGGACAGCATTTGGGTGGATTTCAAAATTCCACAAACCTTACCACAACCTAATATAGGCGAAGACGTTAGCGTGGCAATTTCTAATGCTAGCGGCCAAATGCCTGCTCGCGTATCAGCCAAAATGCCAATGGTCGATGTCGCATCGCGTCAACAAAGTTATCGTGCTGAGCTACAAAACAGCAATGGCACACTCAGCCACAATCAAATGGTGTTAGTCAATGTACCAACCGAGATTGTGAACGCCGCAGTTGTGCCAACCAATGCGATTACGCGCAATCACTTTGGCGAGTTTGTTTATGTACTTGAAAAAGACGACAGCCAAAACTGGCGGGCAAAACCGGTAAAAATCACATTAGGCGATAAGGTCAACGATCAGCAACTTGTGCTATCAGGCCTTAGCGGTGGTGAATTTATTGCTGCTGAAGGCGCATTTAAGCTACAAGAAAACTTACTGGTTTATACCGATCAGATTGCCGCTGTTGATGGCAATAACGGAGGCCAGTAATGAGCGCATTACACGAAAATAAGCCGTCTATCATGGATATTTTTGTTAACCGGCCGGTACTGGCGATCGTGGTGTCATTGCTTATTGTACTAGCGGGTTTTAATGCCGCCCGAGATATATCGGTTCAGCAATATCCAAAAATAGAAAGTGCCTCACTGGTGATCAACACTGTCTATACGGGCGCTGCCGCAGACGTTGTAAAAGGCTATGTTACCGAGCCTATCGAGCGAGTGGCCTCTACCGTTCCGGGTGTAGACTATGTAGACTCGATAACTACCTCGGGACTTAGCAAAGTCACCGCTTGGCTTGAGCTTAATCACAGTACCACCGACGCCTTGGCTGAGCTGACCACCCGATTAAACCAGATCAAGTTTGAGTTACCCAGCGGAGCGGAAGATCCAGCCATTCAAATCGTACGTGCCGACAGCCCATATGCGGTATTCTATCTCGATGTAGAATCTCAAGGTCTGCCACGTAATAACGTGAGCGATTATTTGATCCGTAATGTTGTCCCTTCAATGTCTGATATTCCCGGTGTCCAAAAAGTGACACTGGAAGGTGGCCGCGATCCAGCAATGCGAGTTTGGCTCGATACCGAAAAGCTCGCTATCTATGGCGTAAGTGCTAGCGATGTATTTACCGCGCTACAAGCAAACAACACCATTGCCACCTTAGGTTACAGTGAAAATAACAGACAACGCATCGACCTGATGGCCAATACCTCGTTAAAAACGGTAGCTGATTTTAACAACCTAGTGGTAAAAGAAATCGATGGCACGCAACTCAAGCTCGGTAACATCGCCACGGTAGAACTCGGTGAAGCCGAGGGCATGGTAACCGCACGCCTTGATGACCACGATACCGTATTCTTAGCGGTGTGGGCATTACCAGGTGCCAATGAAATCGATATTGGTGACGCGCTGTATAAAAAGATTGATGAGATAAATACCATCTTACCCGACGGCATGCATCTAAGAATTGGCTACGATGGCACGCTTTATATGCGTGATTCCATAAAAGAAATCTTCACCACGCTTGGGGAAACCGTCCTACTTGTGGGGATTGTTGTACTCGCGATGATGGGCTCGTTTAGAACCGCCATGGTGCCGCTGGTTACCATTCCTATCTCGATTTTAGGCGCAATCGCGGTGATCTCAGCAATGGGCTTTTCGCTCAACTTACTGACTATTTTGGCTATCGTACTTTCTGTTGGGTTAGTGGTGGATGATGCCATAGTGGTAGTTGAAAACGTTGCGCGTCATATGCGCGAAGGCAAACCCAGATTACAAGCCGCGCTTATCAGTTCACGTCAATTACTCGTCCCAATAATTGCCATGACGCTGACCCTTGCAGCGGTCTACGCGCCAATCGGATTTTTAACAGGTTTAACGGGGTTCTTATTCCGAGAGTTCGCGTTCACCCTAGCCATTGCGGTATTAATTTCTGGACTGGTTGCTATTACCTTATCGCCCATCATGAGTGCTTACGTTAATCCCGAAGGCGGTAAAGAAGGTAAATTAACGCAAAAGGTCAATGGCTATTTTGATCGATTACAAACGTTCTATTTTCGTGCACTCGATACCTTGTTTAAGTGGCGTCCACAGGTCTTTTTTGTCGCTATCGTGTTCTCTTTATTGTCGGTGCCGTTTTACCTGTTATCACAAAAGGAGCTAGCGCCCATCGAAGATCAAAGCAGTATCCAAGTCGTAGTGGAAGCTCCACCTGAGTCTTCTCAAGCTTATACTTCAGCGAAAATGAATGACACTGCCGAGGTCATGAACGCCACTGAAGGCGCTGAGTTTACTTGGCAGATTATTACGGCAGCAGCGGGTTTTGGCGGTGTAGAGCTTGCACCATTTGATGAGCGAGAAAACTCAGTACACGACTTGCTATACGATCTATACGGCCGGTTAGGCAGCGTGACTGGGCTAAGTTTATTCCCTATTCTACCGGCATCGCTTCCTACCGCAGGGCAGTTTGACGTTGAAGTAGTATTCCGTGCCAGTGACGATCCAACCGCGATGAAGCAGTACGCCGATGAGATTATTCAACGGGCAACCGCCAGTGGCAGCTTTATGTTCGTCAATACCGACCTAAAAATTGACCTGCCGCAAGCCGAGCTTGAAATCGACCGAGAGCTAGTTGCTGACTTAGGTCTAAACTTGTCGTCGGTAAACGAGCAACTTAGCATTTATATGTCGAATAATTTTGCCAACTACTTCAACAAAGAAGGCAAAGCCTACCGCGTCATTCCCATTGTCGGCGATGGCGAAAGGTACAATCCTGAGAACATTCTTAATATGCAAGTAAGAACGGATGCTGGCGATCTTATTCCGATTTCAGCGTTTGCTACCTTGCGCACCTTTACAAGCCCTAGAGTGCTTGGCTCATTCAATCAGCAAAACTCGTTTAGAATATTGGCAGGCACACTGCCACACATTACCAAAGAGCAAGCGCTCACACAGGTTGAAGAAATTGCAGCAGAGGTCTTACCTAGTCACTACTCCATTGACTACGCTGGTGAATCAAGACAGCTAAGAAAAGAAGGCAACACCATGGTTGGCGTACTCCTGTTTGCCATGATAGTGGTGTTTTTCTTGCTGACGATCCAGTTCAACAGCTTTAGAGATCCGCTCGTGGTACTACTCGGCTGCGCACCTTTGGCACTCGCAGGTGCATTGATGCTACCGTTTTTATCACTCACGACCGTCAACATTTACAGCCAAATCGGCCTAATTACGCTTATCGGTTTAATAGCCAAAAATGGCATCTTGATTGTTGAATTTGCGAACCATTTACAGCTTGAAGGTAAATCGAAATTTGAGGCGGTAAAAGGGGCTGCGGCCACACGTCTAAGACCCATACTGATGACCACAGGTGCAACCGTGCTTGGTCACTTCCCGTTGGTATTGGTAACCGGTGCAGGCGCAGAAGCGCGCAACAGCATAGGTATTATCTTAGTCGCAGGCATGCTCATCGGTACTTTCTTCACTTTGATTGTCTTACCGCTGCTTTATGAAAAGCTAGCCAGCGATCACCGTGGCGAAGCCGAAACCATTGAAACCTATCCTGAAGCACCGTTAGTAGGCAAAGTCAGTATGACGTGATAACTGGCTAATAACCAAAAGGACACTAAGTGCCATGCTTAGTCGCTCCTGAAACAAATTTACAAACTGTCCGATGAGAATAGGCTGGCCATGTGGGGCGAAAGCCCATATTGGCCAATACTTTTGTGGAACACAGCTTTTTACCCATGAGCTGCCTTGCTGCCCAGTTAAATGACACGCTTTCGAAAGCGATTTGACGAAGATGGGGCTGAGTCGATGTTGTCGTTACCTGTTGATACTGGTCTTAAAAGTAATACCATTAAGCCTTCAAACTTGCGAGAAGTACTCGTAGACAGTACAACCATGGAGAAAAATGTTACCCATTCAAAAGGTTGTAAACTACTAGAAAAATACTGCGATAAACTGGCTGGTTTCGCTAAGCGGGCCGAGCGACTGTTAAAGCAAGAAAAAACGAGTAAAAACAAACTCTATAGCCAACATGAACCGAGTGTTGAATATATCGCCAAGGGAAAAAGCGCAAGGCCGTATGAGTTTGGTGTCAAAGAGAGTGCCGCAACGACATTGAAAGAGCAATTTGTAGTGTACTCTCATATGATACACAGTAATCCCTATGATAGTGACGCGTTATAGAACACGTTGAGCATAGTGGAAAATGTCAAAGATGAGCGACCTTAAAACTGTTTTTTAGATAGACGTTGGCGCGGGCACTTTACAGCACGTTATGATGTGTATATTGCTGGGCAATAACGGAAAATGGTGCAGAGCATTAAGAAAAAGCTCAGGCGACGCAATGCGATAGAGCCAATCTTCGGGCACATGAAACAGGACGGTCACTTAGGTCTTAACCGTTTGAAAGGAAAGCTGGGTGATAGGCTTAATGCAGTGCTTGCAGGCGTAGGCCAAAACTGCCGTACAATTCTAGCCCAACAGCTGCTTTTTTATGCTTTGATTTCATATCAGTTATTAGCAGCATGAAGCACTGTGCGATAACAGAGCTTTCAATACAGATAATACTCAGTCCAAACTGATTTAGTTCAGCAAGCTGAGTATTAATACGTCATTATTCAGAATCGACTAGATGAACAGGCCGAAGCGCTAGTCCGCTCGGAAAAAGTCGCAATAGAACGCACAGGCTGCGCCATTTACATGACGTGGCCTGTAAGTTCAATCGCTACAGCCAAAGTGTAGCGGTTGATCGGGAAGTTAATGCTGAGTAACTGCAAGCATTTTGTCCAGCAGCACAGCGCTGCCAAGCTCTGCATCATCGTCCGCAGTATCAGCAGCATGAACAGCCTGCATCAGACGTTCAAAACTGATTGAGACACCACTTTGCTCACTGCTCACAAGCAACCTGCCCGCAATATCCGTGGGAGTCAGCTGCACAGAGTCTGCAAACTGGAATTGCTCCAGCTGATAACTTGTTTGCTCGGAACCGACAAAGTAGTTGAGCACTGTGACACTGCTGTCTGGCGATATATCGATGATCAGATCCGCTTGAGATTGCCTGAACTGGACATCTGTTGAGCTAGCCTGAGTAAATATCAGCGTCTCTGTGCTCACCACTGATTCATCAAAATTGTTAATCACCACATGCCCGTCCTGAGCACCGATCACATAGGTATCATTGCCCGCCCCACCAATCAGATAGTCATTTCCACCGCCAGAGATGATCCAGTCATCACCGTTCTTACCATCGATCAGATCAGCACTAGAGCCGCCGAGCAGGGTATTTTGGCTGCCATCGCCAGAAAAACGTGACTCAAACCGCGTTTCATCAGGCAAGTTGTCATACTGTACTGAGCGCACTCGGCTTGGGTTTGTCATACCAAATGCGGAAAAGATCTGATCGGCTGAAATACTCGAGCCATCAGATAGTTGAATTTGTTCAACCACAAAATCTCCACCCAGAAACCAGTTTTTGACCGTCAGCTTGTCACCCCCAGAGCCGATATTCAGCACCAGATTGTTACCGGACTTTTGCAATCCGCGTGCTACATCAGAAAACCCAATGCCCTGCATTTCAATAACATCATCACCACCATGGGTGTTGTCAATGACATCCTGACCATCGCCAGCCCTGAACAGGTAGCGGTCATGACCGCGGCCGCCAATAAGTAAGTCATTGCCTTTACCACCAGACACAGTATCATCACCGGACAATCCCTCAATGATCTCATCGTTGTCTGTGCCATTCAGGGTATCGCTGCCTGCGGTGCCGTAACTGATTGCTGCGGCTGGCGCTTCAGGGTTCGGTAATGGCAAGCCAAAAGCGCCATAAATTTGCTGCGCATTGAACATCCCCCCGGTTTCAAACTGGAATACTTCAACCATGTTGTGGCCACTGGCAAAAAAGCCTTCTACCGTTAGGGTGTTCTCATTGCTGCCTTGTACTCTCAACACCAGATCATCACCAGATCGTGTAAGGCCAGATGCGACATCGGAAAAGGTAATGCCATTTCTGAACATCACAGTGTCAACGCCTTCACTATCACGGATCACGTCCTGGCCACTGTCGTAGAAGTAGTAGTCATCCCCTCTGCCACCCAGTAACAAGTCGTCACCCGCCCCGCCAATCAGCTCATCCGATCCAGCGCCACTGCTGAGCACATCATCGCCGTCACTGCCCGTTAGTACATCCTGTGTACCTCCTGAATTGGTCACAGAGGCACTGCTGTTGTCATTTGTTTTACCACCATCGTTCCCACCAGAGTCCGCTGTGATGCTTTGTTCAATATCAGCAATGCTGATCACTGAGCCATCTGTAAATTGTAGCTCATTGACTTTATAGTACTCAGTACCCATAAACCAGTTTTTCACCGTGATCTTGTCGGTACCTCCGGCAATTTCAATCACCAGATCTGTGTGAACCTGACGGAACACAAGGTCTTCTTTGCCTATCCCTTCTCCGAACTGGATCACGTCGTAAGAGGCTTCATGTTGCGGTTTGCGCATGCGTGGATCCCACTCGATGATGGTATCCTGACCATCTCCTTTGTTGAAAATGTAGGTATCATTTCCTAGGCTGCCGAAGATTTCGTCATTTCCTTTACCACCCTCAAAAGTACCTGAAACCCGGTAAAAGTCGTGAAAATATGCATGCAGCGTATCGTCGCCTTCACCACCGAATAGGTGATTCCCATCAAAAAAACCAGCTCTCAGTTCGTCATTACCAATACCGCCATCTAAATAGCCATTACCTTCAATGGTGTCATTGCCATCCCCGCCATAAAATTTGGAATAGATTTGGCCGTAAGAAATAATGGTGTCATTGCCACCCAAACCATGGATTTCAACGGCTGATTGCTCTTTCCCATAGAGCATGTCATCACCCTCGGTTGCAGTGTTCAATAGCTGGTAGAGATCTTCAAAGCGCAGTTGCTGGCCGTCGGAAAACTCAATGACTTCTATAGTGTAATCATTGACGCCATCACCCCAAAAATATTTATCTAGTTGTATCTGGCTATCATCTTCTTTAGCAATAATAGTCAAGTGGTTGGCATTACGTTCAAATCGCACGTCAGCCAGTGTGATACCATCTTCAAAAATGATCCAGTCATCCTTTGAGCCATACTCCTCAATGATGTCCTGGCCCCAACTTTTCGCAAAGATATACTTGTCGTTGCCCGAGCCTCCATTGAGTAGGTCATTACCAGAACCACCAACTAACAGGTCACCGTCTTTACCGCCTTCCAATACGTCATCACCAGCACCGCCAAACAGCTCGTCATAACCGGTTCCACCCACTAGAGTATCATTGCCAGCTTCTCCATAAAGCTTGTCTCTGCCTTTCCCCCCATCAAGTCGGTCATCACCAAGCCCGCCCTTTAGCTGATCATTACCATCCAATCCTCGAATGTCATCGTTACCCGCGCCGCCTTCGATATGATCAGGTTGTGCTAGACCTGTGATCGTGTCATCTCCATCTGTTGCGCCAAATGTCAACGCTTTTATCTGCTCGTAGGTGATCACGTCACCATTAGCAAAATGAATTTCATCGATGTGAGCAAAGATCCTTAGTGTATTAAAATCAACCTCAGACGTAAAAAACTGTTTCACGAGAATTGAGTCATCATCATGCTCAATGAGCAGTGATTCTTCAACACGCTTAAATGTCATATCGCTGAGTGATATGCCGTGACCAAAGGCTATAACATTGTGTGGATCATAACGCCAGTCAGCATTGGCAAACTCGCCATTTTCATCCAAATAAGCTTCAAAATACTCTCGCGGTGCAAGCAATGTGTCTTGTCCCCAACCCTGCTCAAAATAGAACACATTATCGCCATCAGTATCTTCTATGGTGTCGTTACCGATACCACCGGATATAAAATCATCGCCACTACTACCATAGATAGTATCGTCTCCCGCACCGCCATAGATGACATCATCACCACTACCACCATCCAGAGTGTCATTACCTTCGTCACCTAATAGCGCATCGTGGCCGGAGTCGCCATGCAGCGTATCTTTGCCTCGACCACCATAAAGCTCGTCATTGCCTGATTCACCCTTAAGCTCATCATCTCCACCCAAACCATACAGCACATCATGCTCGCCCCGATTACCTGTCAAGGTGTCGTTTTGCTCGCTACCATGTACGATCAATAACCGTGTTTTGATTTCATTAGCCGTCATGACAGACCCATCATGAAACTCGAACACGTCAATTTGCTGGTGCTGACTGACAAAATAGTCACGAATAGTGATGGTTTCGCCGCTGGGTAAGATAGTTAGAACGATATCTTTATCCTGCCGCGCCACCTCGATCTGATCTTTAGTCACATCCGAGCCAAAAACAATTTTATCATGAGCATTGGACCAGTAACGGGACATATCATTAATAATGATGTCGTTACCATCTCCTACATTCCACAAGTAAATATCATCATCGGCGCCACCAGTTAAAATATCATTACCTTGTCCACCTTGCAGTATATCTTCACCGGCACCGCCCTCTAGCCGATCATTTCCTAGCTCACCTTGCAATTCGTCATTGCCAAAGCCGCCATTTAGCACATCATTTCCAGCATCGCCAAACAAGATATCGTTATCTGCACCACCGTACAGATTGTCAGCCCCTTTGCCGCCAAGAAGTATATCGTTTCCCATACCGCCATAGCTTTGGCTGTCTATCTTATCTCCCACTAAAAGGTTATGGCTACTAGTTCCTTTCAATATTCGCCCATAGGAGTGCGCAGCATGTCGTACAAAACTTAGTTCTGACAATACCGCGCGTTTATGTGGGTCGCGTGCTGCAGCAATCACCTCGTCCTGAATGCGAGGGAATATGTGCTCAAAGACATCTTGGTCCGTTCTTCCTTTACTTTGCAACAGTGCAACTTCTGGGAAAAGCTCAAGCTCGCTCATAGAGCTTTCAAGAATAGATAGCAACTTACCAAAATCACCATTTTCCAGTTCTAGTCGTTTTTGTGGGTCAAGTAGTAAGATACGCAGCTCATCCTTAACCAGAGGATATATTTCAATTAACATCGACTCGCCAGGTTCTGAGTAATGATCCAGAATATCAATATATCGGAACAAATAGTCTCCATGTACCAACCCTTGCTCTATATCAACAACCAGCCGAGAGGTCGATACTACGAGGTCTACCGTGTCATCATATAAAAAGCCAAGGTAAGGCGCTAAGGTCGAAGTTGACAACATCTGAAAGTAGAACCCGTCAACCATTTCATCGAACGTGGCTTTGATCCTGTCACCGAGCCTATCTAGAGTCCATGATGTGATTTCCTCACCCCAAAGCTTTTCAAGAAACTGAACATAACCCGATTCCAGCCCTTCGCTCGGCGCATCCGCGGGGATACCAGCCCATTGCCAGATAATATCCATCAGCATATTGCGCTGAGCAACTGGCTCTCTTTCCTCAGCAAATGCCCGCACCAGAGACTTTAACTGGTCACCTTCTTCGAGCAGCATTGCGTATCGTAGTGATGCCATGTTGCCATAGCCGTCTGCATCGGGCAGCAACATCAACTCAGGAGGGATGCTTTTATCTTTACTCTGATGGATCTCAACAGGAATAGTATTTATCGTATCCCGCTCAAACCAGAGGCTTTCAGTCAACCCCTGACTTCCATCCGTGCGCGTGAAATAGCCGGCACCACGGTGATCAACCCCATTGGGATCCATGCCTGTCCCGCGTGACGTGCGTAGTGACAACTCAGTAATACTCAGCTCTGCAAGAGAGAACAGTTCACCTTCAGAGCTTACTCCATCGCTGTTCAGGTCCTGCCATACTTTAAGTGCTGCAAACTGCGTATCTTGCGCATCAATAATACCATCTTCGTTGCTGTCCAGCTCTGCCAGTGCCTCGTAACCATCTCTGGCGAAATCGCCACTCGCTAACATGGTCTCAGTACCGAAAAGCTCTCCACCACCATTTACAATCCCATCATGATTTCGGTCAAGAAATACAAAACCATCGTCGGGTGCCAGCCAACTGACTTTCTCTGCAAAACCACTGTTGTCTAGATCAAAGTGCACCCCATTTTCTAATGATTTGGTCTCTATACCATCACCATCTAAGTCCACCGCAAGCGGGTCTCTGGGGACTCTTGGCGGCGGCGGTGGTGGTTTAGGTTTATACTTAGGTTTCTTTTTACTGCCTGAACCACCATCATCATCATCATCATCGTCCTTGTTGTTACCATTGCCACTACCTGTTCTTGGTCTGTATGGCACATAGGTGGTACCATCGGGGTGAGTAAGCTTACCGGTGATCACATCCCGCAGTACCAAAGTAAAATATTCCACAAATTCCCCGGTGTGACTCTCTATCAGCTCAACACTAGGAGGAAGTAAATTGGTAGCTGGGTCTTTGTAGCCGCCTTTAGTAATAGAGCCATCTGGATTCACCCAGAGCTGATCGCTGGGGTGAATATCCTGGCCCATATAAATAAGATAGGGCTCTGTTGGAAAGGTAGTGTCAATTTTACATTCAAACTCACCGACCGGAAAGTCGGCCGCATCCAGCTCGGTTTTCAGCTCTTTAACCAGGTTATTAAATTTGGCGAACATGGCTGTTTTACGATCGTCCGCCAGCAGACTGTGCTCCCCCTTGTTATTGACATCGACAACATTATTGAGATAGTCATTAATCTTGCCCTTTTGCTCACTGAGCAACGCGTACAATTGTTTTTTTTGCGCCAGTGTCATTGATTCCAGCACTTTGAACGCTTCCGCAAAACGGCGCTCCTGCAACCCATATGACCTGCCATCGGCCTTGCCATCATCGTTGAAGTCCTTGGATCTATTACTGCCAAACAGCACTTCAAAAAAAGCATTATGAATGTTACCGCTGACAATCGCAGCCGACAGATTTTTGCCTACCATGGCCTCGGTACCGCCATTAAAAGCCAAAGATAACACTGTGGTACGCTGCGACTCACTCAGCCCATCCCAGTGGGCTTTGGCATCAGCGCGGCTTATTTTCTGACGGCTCGCCAAGGTGTTAATAATTTGCTTCTCATAGTCCTGCATAGCCGTTTCGAAAATAGGCTTCATGGCCTCTTTGGCTGCAGTATCATCGCCAAACTCACTAAAACTAAAGGTATCCTTCGCTTTGGCCTTTAATTCCGGATCCGTGATTTTATCCTTATACTTTTTTAGGATATCGTTGATTTTTTTGGTGTTAGCACTGAGGGTACTTTTGTTCCATTCTGAGTCATTAAAAACAGTTCTTACATCTTGCTCAAGATTGTTATAATTATCATTTAAAACAGATTCTCTATAACCAAGAGCATCGAGAACCAAATTTAGAACATCACTATTCCTAAGATTATACCCAACGCCTATTGTCGGTATCCCCTTATGATCAGGATAGATAGAATTTTCCACACCTTCATATTTTGATATGAAATCAAATACACTCTCTTCACTAGACAAAACAAACACTCCTTTTTTAAAAATCATCATTAATAATTATACCAAAAACCACACCATGAGCTCAGTTCTAGACGTGATTTACTGAAATCAAACATTGAAACTTTAATGTCTTGCTTACTTCCTACAGGGCCTGGGTTAATACTATTCATGAAGTAACCTTTTGAAACAGCATAGAAATCATTATTCATTCTAATAATTTCGTTCCTACCTTTAATGTTAAAATAACTAATAACTCCATCCACACCCAGTGTAAAATACGCATTATTGTAACCATTGCTCCTTGTCTTATTTAAAACTTCTTCATCAGGAAGAAGTTCCCATTCAGCTGCTTTATCCAACGGGCTTGCATCATATTCCCACATTTCACAATGGTAGTTAGGGTAAGAATATTTAACGATACTTTCGTTCTTTCCATCGTTATTAAGATCAACGTCAGCAATCTCCAACTTTAAATACCCACTTTGATATTTTTGCAATTGATCCTGCCAGTTGTTCTGTTTCCTGTGGTAAATCAGTGCTATTTGCTGATCCAGCTGCTTGAGCAGCTCTCCCTCAACCGGTTTAAAGGGCAGTGTCGTAAAACCAGAACCGGTCAAATCTGGAAGCTTACAGCTTCGAAAATCTTCCCTGGGTGTGCGGTTAAGCACCTTGAGGTAAGCCTGACATTCTTTATCTCCCCAGCCGTAGGTCGTCAGCCTGAAGTTGGGTAGCGGCGTGTCCTGGCCGTTGATCTGGGCGACCCGAGCCTGATAGGCACGGGTAAAGCAGTCGTTCGTCTTGCATTGTGCCAGCACAGCTTTATCCCACTGCTGCTGCTCAACCTCTAATGTCTTTTTAGCTTCTACACAGTCCCAGTCATCGTCATGCTGTAACTCACTCGCTAACTCACACAGCCATGCTCGTTGGTTGTAATAAGCAACTTGCAACGCGTTGTTTTCTATTTTGAGCATTGCCGACTTGCATATTCGTTTATCCAGCTCAGACGTCGGTTGTTTACAATTTGCTCCCACCGCCCAGACTGAGGGTGATATAATCAGCAAGCACAGACTGAGCCTGCTCAAAAATAATTCTTTTTTCATTGCTATCCTTAAATATTTTAATCAAATTAGTCTTTATAAGACCTTTAATAACCTTTATTTAAGTGGCGTAGCTCCTTAGCTACCAAAATCTATTAAACCTTCTGAAAAACCAATAAAATATAGATTCATTCAAACAACACACCTCACTGATTTATCGGCTCGATAACTCCCTCGAAATTTTTCAATACATTAATAAAAAATTTAAAGCTCTTTATAGCCGTATCAAAAATGACTGCATGGCCTCTTTGGCTTTCGACTTTCCAATATAAAAACGCCAAACTCACTAAAACTAAAGGTATCCTTCGCTTTGGCTTTTAATTCCGGATCCGTGATTTTATCCTTATACTTTTTTAGGATATCGTTGATTTTTTTGGTGTTAGCACTGAGGGTACTTTTGTTCCATTCTGAGTCATTGAAGATGTCTTTTATTTCTCTGAAAAACCCATCATAGTGTGTCACACTTAAGTTGGACGCATTATAACCCAGCTTATCCACCACCAACTTTAAAACATCATCATTATTTAGGTTATAGCCCACACCAATTGTTGGTATCCCTTTATGATCAAAGTAGATATTTTTCCTAACACCCTCATGCTCTGATATAAAGTCAAAAATATTATTCCCACTAGTCAAAACTCACTCTCCTTTCGCAATTAAAAAACTAGTAATTATACCAAAAACCACACCACCTTTCTTTTTCCCCCTTACCACTTTCAAATCTAAAGTAATCCATCTGGATATATTCCTTCCCCCCCCAGTTTTCATAATTTCTACTTGTCACCATACGATTCCCTTCAAAAGTCAAAAACTTACCTTCAAATACAACTAAATCATTCTCCTGCCAATATTCAACAGCTCCCAAAACGCCTTTCGAATCAAGATTGAAAAACAAGTTTAAATACCCATTCCTTTCATTTTTTCTCACAATCTCTTTGTCACTTAATTCCTGCCAAACAGCCTCTTTTTCGCTAGCTTCCATGTCGGCATCAAGCAAGTCGCATAGAAAACTAGGTCTCGAGTACTTAACTACCTTCTCCATCTTCCCATCTTTATCCAAATCAACTTCGGCTATTTCCAGCTTTAAATACCCACTTTGATATTTTTTTAGCTGCGCCTGCCAGTTAGCCTGCTTCTCGTGATTACGTAGCGCTATTTGCTTATCCAGCTTTTTAAGTAACTCCCCCGTAACCGGTTTAAACGGCAACGTTGTAAACCCCGAACCGGATAAGTCCGGAAGTTTGCAACCCCGGAACTCTTCTCTGGGCGTGCGGTTAAGCACCTTGAGGTAAGCCTGGCATTCTTTATCGCCCCAGCCGTAGGTCGTCAGCCTGAAGTTGGGTAGCGGCGTATCCTGGCCGTTGATCTGGGCTATCCGAGCCTGATAGGCTTGGGTAAAGCAGTCGTTCGTCTTGCATTGTGCCAGCACAGCTTTATCCCACTGCCGCTGCTCAGCCCAAAAGTCTTCCTTGGCGGCCATACAATCCCAGCCATCTTCACGGCGCAGAATCTCAGCACTCTGGCATAACCAGGCACGCTGGTTATGAAACGCCACATTCAACGCTTCATTAGCCGCTGTTAAACTAGCTGACTGACATATTCGTTTATCCAGCTCAGACGTCGGTTTTTTACAATCCGCCCCCACCGCCCAGACGCAGGGGGTCAGTAGCAACAAGGTACTGCTGAGTACAGCCAGTTTAGTGAAACCAGACATAATGCTTCCTTATTTAAGTTAAGTGTTGTGCCTTAACGCTCGCGGGCACCTTCGTCTAGGTGTTGTACAACGGGCGATAACAGAAATTCGATGATCCGACGCTGACCAGTTTTTACTTCAGCAGACACACTCATACCTGCACTAAGCGGAACAACGCGGCCATCGATTTGGATAGTTTGTTGATTAATCGCTACCTTGACAGGAAAATACAGGCCAAGCTGCTCATCCTCTACCGCATCTGTAGACACGTCGAGTACTTCACCTTCGATGATCCCATAACGGGTAAACGGAAAGCTGTCGATTTTCACCTCAACAATCTGTCCTTGGTAAGTAAAACCGATGTCTTTGTTTAATAGCCGTGCTTCTACTATCAGTTCATCTTCTGCCGGTACTATAGTCAGTAATTGTTGAGCTGGGGTTACCACTTCACCTAGTGTGCTTAGTGCCAGCGCCTCCACAGTGCCGGACACAGGTGCATACAGTTTATTTTGGTTTAACAAATACTGAGACTTTGCCAGTTCTTGCTGCGCATTCACTAACTCCTGCTCCAGCTGGTTGAGCTCGGCCTGAGCTGTGCGTATTAAAGTCGCTTTTAACGTTTCCTGTTCTTGCCGTGTTGCTTTTATGGTGGCCTGCAAGGTTTCTATGGTTGCCAGCTCAATATGACGCTGTTCACGGTTGTGAATCGCCGTTTGTTTAATTTCAAGATACTCTTCTCGCGAAACCAGTTTGTTAACTTGTAGCTGCTCCAGCGCTTGCGCCCGTTCCTCAACCAAAGGCAGCACCTTATCCAGCTGAGTTAGCTTCGCCCGCGCACCAGCCAGTTCGGCTTCAAATCTGAGTAATTGCGATGACAGCGAAGCCCGTTCACTACGATACTCGGCCAGTTCTGCTTCCAACAGCGCTTGCTGTGCAGGGTTGAGTAATCCGGTGCTAGATGGCTTAATCTGATTAAGGCGCGCAATGAGTAGCTGTTTACGACGGATCTGCTGAGAAAAGTCTTGTGTTGACAATCTGATACGCTGAAAATTTGACTCGGTAATGGCCGGATCAAAAGACACCAATAGTTGGCCTTGCTCAACCCGCTGCCCTTCATGCACATGGATCCCCCGTACCACCGCCGTTTCCAGTGGCTGGATCACTTTGACCTTTTGCTTCGGGATCAGCTGGCCCTGTGCCACAGCAACAATGTCTACCCGGCCAATGTAGGCCCAAGCAATTGCGATGATTATGCACACCAATAAAGTCCACACAATAGCCCGCGCACCTTGTGGCGGCGGAGCTGCCTCGATCTCAAGCGCGGGAGCCAAGAATTCATATAACCGAGTATCCTGCTTGCGGCTCATGGCGTCACCTCCGGCTCCAAAGAAGCGTACTGCACTTGTCCCCGATGCTGAATATGCGACAAACGGGCATAATGTCCGCCTAACCTGAGCAATTCAAAATGACTCCCCTGCTCAACGACCTCTCCTTTATCAATTACCAAAATACGGTCGGCATTTTGTACAGCGCTCAGACGGTGTGCGATAATAAAGACAGTGCGATTTTGGGCGATGCGTGCCATATTGTTGGCAATGATCTGCTCAGATTCATAATCCAATGCGCTGGTCGCTTCGTCAAAAATAAGGATGGGTGGATCGCTCACCAATGCCCTCGCAATTGCCAGACGCTGCCGCTGGCCCCCTGAAAGCATACCGCCTTGTTCACCTATCTGGGTGTCATACGCTTCTGGTAGTTGTAAGATAAACTCTTCGGCGCCAGCCATACGGGCCGCTTCTATTACTCGCTCCAACGGCATCGACGGATCGCTCAGTGCAATATTGTCGCGCACGGAGGCATTAAACAAAAAGTTTTCCTGCAACACTACACCAATTCGGGTCCTTAACCAGGCCGGCGGCAATAAGCTGATATCAATTCCGTCGATAAATACACGACCTTGGTGGGGTAAGTACAACCGCTGGATCAATCGAGTTAGTGAGCTTTTTCCAGATCCAGATCGCCCCACAATACCAACCACCTCGCCCGCTTTAATGGTCAGGTTTATGTTATTCAAAACAGGAGGTCTGTTTGGTGCATAACGAAATTCAACATCTTCAAACCTCACCTCACCACGCAGTTTTGGCAGCATCATATTGCTTGACCCCTGTGTTTCAGTGGGAGTATTGAGTACATCCCCAAGACGAGCCAAAGATATTTTTGCCTGCTGAAAGTCCTGCCATAAGTTTGCAAAACGCATGATCGGTGCGGCCACGCGCTGTGCTAAGATGTTAAATGCAATGAACTGGCCTATCGTCAGCGCGCCACTTGTAACACTAATGGCACCAAAATAGAGGATCAGTAAACCCGTTACTTTAGTCACATAGCCCGACAACTGACCATAAATATTATTAAGCTGAAATGCCTGAAATGACACACGGACGTAATTTGCCAGCTTTTCATCCCAGCGTTGCCTGAGCTGAGGTTCAACCGCCAGTGACTTAATGGTTTCGATACCATTGACTGATTCAACCAAAAACGAATGGTTTTCTGCACTGCGCTGAAACTTAGCTTCCAGCTGGGTTCTCAGGGCGGGCCCCATCAATAACGCTATCACAAAATAGCATGGCAGGCTGGCGACCACTATCCATGCTAGCGCGGGAGCGTAGTAAAACATGATGGCAAAAAATACCACGGTAAAGAACATGTCGAGTACCACGGTCAAAGCGGAGCCGGTCATAAACTCGCGAATGGTATCAAGCTCTTTGATCCGCGCAACAGTATCACCGACCCGACGGGATTTGAAATAGGCCAGCGGCAGCGCTAGCATGTGCTGATACAACTTACTACCGAGGCTGACATCCACCCGGTTGGTGGTATGACTAAACAAATAGGAGCGCAGACCGGTTAACACCACTTCAAAGGTAATGACAAACAAAAAACCGATCGCCAACACATCAAGTGTTGTCATCCCTTTATGCACCATCACTTTATCTATCGCAACTTGAAAAAATATAGGCGAGGCCAGTGCCAGCAACTGGATAAAAAATGAAGCCAGTAAGACATCGGTAAAATACACTTTGTACTTGGCCAGTGCTGGTATAAACCACTTAAAGCCAAATGCCACTTTACTAACGCGATCTAAAGCGCGTGGAGTCAGCATCAGCAGCCGCGATCTAAATAACTTCGCAAACTGAGCATATGGAATCAACTCAGGTGGCCGCTGTAGATCAAAATGTTGAATAACAGCCCCTTCAGCGGCTACTTTTGCAATCACGACAAACTGGCCATCAGATGTCTCGGCCATGGCTGGCAGCAGCTTATCATTGAGGTTTTCTAACCTTACATTTCTGAATTTGGCTTTATAGCCTACCGAACGGGCAGCTCTAATGATCTGAATATCAATAAATTCATGATCATTTCGCTGTTCTAACGGAAACTCATGACTAAGCTCGGTCATATTAATCGGTTTTTGGTGAAATTTACCTATCAGTGACAGACAAATGAGCGCCTGTTCAAAACGCGCTTCCGGGCTGATTTGTGTATTAAATTTTTTAATGGTCAATTTGAAATTCCCGCTTCCCCTAAATAGGGACTATCCTTTGTCGCGGAATATAACAATCAAATATTTCAACTTCAATGAAAATAGTAAGATATTACAGTCAAAACTCACAAAGCCGCATTAAGTGATCTGCTTTAATCAAAAAGCAGACACTTTGAGAAGGGAATATAATCCTACTATTAAGGTGTATGTATATGACAAAAAGAAAAAATAGAATTTATGTCAATGAGTTCAAACAAAAAACTGTGGTATCGGTAACGGAGTATAGCTATAGAGTATCTAAGACAGCAGCTTCTCTAGACATTACACAAATGATGTCTTTGCATATATGCGATATTACAACTTAGATCGGCTTCATACTGCCAACAACAATATGTCGCCAAACAACTATGAAAATTCCTTTAGGAGAGTCTCCGGTTTAACTTGAGCAGAACAAAAAAAGCCTGTTGTCATTAACTCAGGCATATCAGTTCTCTTACAACTAGATGAGTAACACAAATTGCAGACACTACTTTCTGTGAAATACCTAACTTACCAAATTCAGCAATATGAAAGATTCAGATTCTATACCTTATAAAAATAATGATATCGCTTTACTTTTCTTCCAAATGCTGTTGATTTGTTCCATCTGAACTGAGGTCTTGTATTCGGATCCATGGCTTATAGCTTTCTTCATTTACCAATCCCATACTTATTTTTAAGGGAGTGATTAAAATCTTCAATACTCGCAAGCCGCCTACTTTGCGCCATTCGTTTTGCCTACTTCAATAGCCTTAATTATGAAATATAGCTCCGGATTTGCTACGGGCAAACTCTATTATCGCTACATAGCTGTGAAAGGACAATAAAGTTTGCCCGCAAGGAATGATATGGACAATAAAGTTTGCCCGCAAGATGCATTAGTAACTTAAAATTATGCTCCTACACGTTAGAACTGTGCTTCGCTCTGCTCTCATATACCAACACTGTATGAGTATTTTCTAGCGTATTTTTCAAACCAATAGCTTTTCTGTTGCAACATAATTGTCCTTTCAAGTTACCGTAGAGTAAATTTGGAAGCTATAACACAAACTCCATTAGCTCCCCACTCTCCAAATCTTCCTCCGACAGAAAAGAGTTAATTCGAAAAGGCATCCACATGTAATCGCCAGTCAAGGAGATCTGTCCTTGGTCAATAGCATACCTCTTAAATGAGCTTGAGTGATGAAACAAAAACTGCAGGTCAATTTCCTCTTTGATCTCGTTATACTCAAACTTCAAAAAGGAGCAACTTTTATTCTTAGCACATGACTGGCAATCGCGCAGCTTAGGAAGCATCATAACTTCAGATAGCTGACCTCTTGGCGAAACAAACACTTTAACATATTCAACATGTTCGCTTATATATTCGTTTAAACTGGAGTTTCGTCTAAAAGACACAATCAATGCATTTAGCTTCCTAAGAGCTTGTGAGTAATCATTTGAATCTATTGGTAGATTCAATAAATTCCACGGGAGAAAGGCCCATTCAACTTTCGTTAAAAACTCAGCAACCTCACTCAGTTTGCTGAAATTTAACGTTAGCCAATTCGCCAATAAGCGCCCTAAGCAATATGGTGCATGAACTGCAAATAAGAGCTCAAGTTCCTTTGAATTATTGACCGATAATGATTCGACAGCACCCGAAGGTCTAGTTTGTGTACACACTTCGTTAATCGGTATGCCGCCAGCTAAAATTTCTTTTACATCTTCAATAGCATGTTTATATGAAGCTCTTGTTAAGTGCCGTAAGGGCAATTCATGCAAATAGCACCAAGTGTTTCGAACCCATTGATGTTTAAAATAACCGTGTCCATACTCGAAAATGGCCTCATTAACACATGTCTGACAAAATCGAATTTTCGTTTTATTTATCATCCGACTATCCTGCTTACCGTTGTTAAAAAATATACTCCATAGAGACATACAATAGTCATCGGAAGAGGTAAAAATGCCATCTTGGCAAGCTCGTATAGGCTCACCTACCTCTGCCGCTTCAAGCAAAATGCTATCATCAAGTCGATGAAAAATATGTTGTACTTCTTGATGGGCATAAGGAGATAAGTACCACATTCCATTTCTTGTTATCACTTTCTTAGGGTCTAGTTTCCCCGCAAATAACATCTGCTGCCGAAATAGAAAGCTTTGCAGTGATTCATCCAAAGGTATATTCATTTATTTCTTAACTTATAGTTTTCAATAATCGTCATAGCTGTTGGTAGTTTATGTCTATATCTCGTCAACCACCCATGAGCACCTAATAACTGTTCTAACTTAGTTAAAGTTACGGATTCTGTATTCTTAGACAAAAGATCACCGAGTTGTTTTGAAAGCTTTCTATCTCTTTCTTTCCAATCAACCCTTTGATTCCTACAGCCCTTAATCGCCGTTGGCAAAATGGTGCTCAACCAATCATGTTCGTGATTATATAACCAATAAAAAGCTGCATAATTACTTCTCTTACAATCTTGCCTAGATGCAAGCGGGTGTGTCTTAATAAAATTCATTATTGTATATTTATATCTACGACGCTTTGAGTCAGATTTACACTTCCTTCGCCAAATCACTAGGTCAGGACAACTAGAAATAAGTTGCTCAACACTTCCACTTGATATGCCATAGCGATTAGCAATCTCGCGTCGGTGAAATCCTTTCTTAGCTAAATTTATAATATATAATTTAACTTTTTTGGTTATGATTTTCGGCTTTGATTCAAATTCAACATTTTCTTTTAGTGCTAACGTTTTAATGTAACACCTGCTTCTACCAGTCCTCCGACTAATCTCAGCCATAGAATGACCTTCCTTTAAAAGCTTCAAGCATTGCGCTTCAATAATAGTAGGGTCTGGCTTTAGGCTTCTATTCAACACAGGCTTAACTGCCAAAAATTGAGCTACATTTAAATCCGACAGGCAGTAAGCTAATAAAAGGTGTTTGAAGGGATGCTGATTAACATTAGGTTTCAAAAGATTAGAGAAATATTTATAATCACGCTCTGACTCAGGCATTAGCTCGGTATAAGGGAAACCCAACTCTTCAACTAATCTCGCAAGTTCAGTCGCTAGTAACCGCCTTCGAATACACCCACCTTTTGTCACATACCCTTTATCTGCCAAAATAGGTAAGTAATCATTTTTAAGCTGCTTACCTGCTTGTATTGATTGTAATATTTTTGATGTGTACTTAGCAAAACTAAAGGCTTTATCATTACAGTTGAAAGTATTGCTACTTTCACAAGGTAACAACCCTTCGTGGACTTGACTAGCTTTATGCAAAGGTTTGTGGAGAAGCCATACTGGATGACTACAGCAACATTCAATTCCAGGTATCTGATGCTCAATATGCCAATAGGCCACCCCAAAGTGCTTAATATCGCTCATTGCACATAAAGGGCAATATTTTAATGTTAAACATTCGTGTTCCCTAAAGTTCGCCAGCTGGCAGCTTCTGAAACCATAAGGTGTAGATAACGCTGAGTAGTAAATTTCATTACTATGCGAAGGTAAATAATGGGCAAAAAGCGGGAATAGTGTCTGAGAAAAGTATAAGCTATTTGCTGACTCCTCCGCTTTACTCGCTATTTTGATAAGATTTGACGTAAGATATGGATGGAAACTAGCTCTTGAGCTTCCAAGTAGCCAGAAATAATAATGAGGGCGACTGCTCCCCGAGATTGTCAGGCCCCGGATTAAGCGGCTAAATAATGTTTCACTAGGAAGGACTGAAGGTAATCGCAAAACAAAGTCTAAACTCACTCTTGATTAATATTATTATAGACTCAAGTTTCAAGATAAAGACAGAATCTATTGTTGAGTAAAATGTTAATTAACAACAGTATTCGATTTCCATTGTTTGAACTTACAGACATCACATGCATATTTAATAGCATTAGCGTCAGCATCACTCGCTGTTCCTTTTGGTCTATGACTTGTACTGCGAATGTTACTTATGTTCTTGTTATTAGAAACAGGTTGAAAATCCCCCGTTCGACAACTTCTTATACTTGCATTTTTCTAGGTCCATTTGCTTTGTAGTTTAATCCGCAAGCTGGTGACCAATTTCCAACTACGTCACATTCTGAATGCACCTGAATCTATTGCTCGACATCATCGTTATAGGGCCAATAACAGATGGAGATGCTACTTTTCTGCGGACGGCTAAAGGCTTGTTCTGACTGAGCCCAAACATGAAGCATTCGGCTCAACACGTATTTTGCAAGGTAGTGTTGATAGCAGTTGGTGCATTCTCAGTTATTTCATTGAAGTGAGAAAACTCTTTTATTTTTCTGCTAACAATGTTTATTCCCATTCTATACTACTAACAGGTCGAATTGTTTAACATACTTAACGCCGCATACTAGGAAGGACATGGTAAGTAAAAATCAACTTGAATTAGAAAAAGAAATCCACAGTCTTAAATCTCAACTAGCTGAGACTTCTTTTGAAAGAGACAAGTATAAAAAGCTGTTCGAGGCTTCAGGAGATGCATTATCTATTCTAGACCTCAATACAGGTAAGTTCATAGAATGTAATCAAGCTGCTGTGGATTTACACGGTATCAAAAGTAAAAGTGAGTTTTTGTCATTATCACCAGCGGATATTTCCCCAAAGTATCAACCTTGCGGCCGTACTTCCGAAGAACTTGCGATGGAGTACATAAGAAACTCTCTGACCGAAGGGCCTCAGCTTTTTCAGTGGATCCACTCTAATTTAAATGGCTCAACATTCCCCTGCTTGATATCACTTACAGCTGTCCAGATCCAAGGCGAACAGTTAGTTCTTGCAATCGGAAGGGATATATCTGAATTAATTGATGCTAAAGAACAGCTAAAAAAAGCAAACACCAATATCAAACGTTATAAAACAGCTTACCAAAAGGAAAAGATGAAGTTTGAACGCTTTGTCAACTTAGCACCGATTGGTATTGCTGTTAATACACTAAAAGACGGTACATTTCACTATGTAAACAATGAGTTTAGTCGAATGACTGGATACTCTGTAGATGAGTTGAATAATACTGACTATTGGCAAATTACCCCTCCGAAATACCAAGAGGAAGAGCAAAAGCAACTAATTAACTTGAAAGAACAAGGGAGATACGGACCATATAAAAAGGAGTATATTCATAAAAGTGGTCGCACTTTTCCCGTTCTATTATCTGGTATAAGAGTGACTGATGAGAATGGCGAGAACTCTATTTGGTCAGTCATTCAAGATATATCTCCGCAAAAAAAAGCTGAAGAACAGCTTAGAATTGCAAGAAATAAAGCTGATTCTATGGCACTTAGAATGCAATTAGCCAACAATTCAGCTCAAATAGGTGTATGGGAGTGGGACTTAGTCACAAATGAACTGATCTGGGATGAGCTAATGTTCAAGCTCTATGGAATATCAGAAGTGCAGTTTACAAAAGTCTATGATGCTTGGGCTAATGCTGTACATCCTGATGATATAGATTTTGCAAGCGCACAGTTACAAGCAGCAATAGCTGGTACCGGAGTTTATGAGCCAGAATTCAGAGTTATACACCCAAATGGTGAGGTCAGAACAATCAAAGCAAGTGCGGAAGTTATTAGAGAGAATGGAAAGGCAATAAAAGTTGTTGGCGTAAATTATGACGTTACTGAAAAAATAGAAGCAATGGAAACTTCTGAAACGGCTAGACAAGCAGCTGAACACTCATCTAAGGCAAAAAGTGATTTTCTGGCTAATATGAGCCATGAAATCCGAACGCCAATGAACGCCATCCTAGGCGGTCTACAGCTACTCGAAAATGCTAATTTAGAACCCGACTTAGAGAAAGTATTAGCTAATGCTGTATATTCTGCCAAAAGCTTACTTACCATCATTAACGATATTTTGGATTATTCAAAAATTGAATCAAATAAAATTGAGCTGGAAAGTACTGAAATCTCAATTTTAGAAATTTTGGAATCGGTTAAGTATGACTTAGATGCCTTGGTCAGTAACAAAGGTATAGATTTCGCCGTAATAGTAGATAATAGCTTCGAAGATGGGTGGCTTGGTGACCTAGTTCGAGTAAAGCAGATTGTACTTAATTTGGCATCTAACGCTGTTAAGTTTACCAACAGTGGAGAGGTCAAAATAGTTATTAGCTGTCGCACTTATAATGACAAAAAAGCAATTTATTTAAGTGTCCAAGACTCTGGTATTGGAATGAATGAAGATGCGCAAAAACGTATTTTTGAGCGTTTTTCCCAAGCTGATACCTCAACAACTAGGAAGTATGGTGGTACTGGTTTAGGTATGTCAATAACCGTAAGTCTCATTAAGCTAATGAATGGCAATATAAATTTAATTAGTGAGGCAGGTAAAGGCACAAATGTTGATATCATTTTACCGTTAGAGAGAGCGAAAAATTTATCAAAACCTGCCCACAAAAAATCGTTCACACCGCCCAATCTAGAGAACACTCATATCTTGATTGCGGAGGATAATAAAATTAACCAAATTTTAATCAAAACCATGCTTAAAGAGACAAACGCTACATATGTGATCGTTGAGAATGGTATATTGGCATTAGAAGCACTCAAAGAAAAAGCATTTGATTTAATACTTATGGATATACATATGCCTTTCATGGATGGAGTCGGCGCAATAAAAGCAATACGAAAGGAGGGTAACCTGATTCCTGCTATTGCTCTAACTGCAAACGTTATGGTTGAAGATGTTAAACACTATATGGAAATAGGCTTTAATGCTCATATTGCAAAACCAATTGAACTCCCTGTTCTATACGGTATTTTAGCCGATTATGCTAAATCAGGAGGCTTAAGCTGAATAAACCTTAACTTTACCTTACAAGCTCTTTATTCAATGACTTAATTGTCCTTAAAATGTTCTTTTCGGATATAGGGCTTGAAAAGTAGTAACCTTGAATTTTATCAACTTTTACTTCTTTACAGACATAATATTGCTGGTAATTCTCTACCCCCTCTACAATAATGCTTAATTGCAAACTCTTAAGCATGTTCACTAAACCCAAAAAAATTCGCTTTCCGCGCTCCTCAACTCCAATTCTATCTGTCAAAGATTTATCTACTTTAACAATATCAATAGGATAATTAAGTAAGTGCGAAATTGAAGAGTAGCCTGTACCAAAGTCATCTAATGCAATCTTACATCCAAGCTCTTTAATACGTTGAAGGCTCGAGCTTACTCGCTTACTTTCAGTTAATAGCGCCGTTTCAGTTAGCTCAAAAGTAAACAAACTGCCGTCGACGTCTATACGCTTAAGGCAATCATTTATATATGCAGGTAGGGAAATATCTTCAAGTTGCAGTGGAGAGAGGTTTATTGCTAAGCGAACGGGATACCCAAGCTTAGTATTTACTTCCTTTAGCGTAGTAATTGCACGTTCGATAATCCATTTGCCTAACGGCTCTATCAGCTTGGATTCTTCTGCTATCGTAATAAACTCTTGAGGATTGCTAGTGAATTTGGCAGTAGGCCACCTAATTAAAGCTTCGAGTGAAACAACTTTGGGTAACTGAATATCTACAATAGGTTGAAATGCAAGTTCCAATTCTTGCCTTTCAATTGCTCCTCTTAAATCTTGTTCTACATTGTATTTCATTTGAAACTCTGTCTGCATGTTATCTTCAAATATACAAGCAGAAGAGCTTTGCGCTGATTTTGCTCTAAATAGCGCGATATCAGCAAACCGTATTAAGTCATTGGAATCACTACCATTTAGAGGATACAGTGAAATTCCCATCCTAATTTGGCAGTAAACGTCCTGAGACTGGATTGAATAAACTCGACTTAGTACCCTAATGAGTTTTTCAGCTTCAATTTTTATCTGTAAAGGGTTATCACATGAGACCATCAAACAGGCAAATTCATCTCCACCGAAGCGACTTACTATATCCTCTTGTCTAGTATGTCTCTTGAAGCTTGCTCCAAGCTCAATAAGAAGCTGATCTGCCACTTCATGACCAAAACGGTCATTAATCTTTTTAAAGTTAACAATATCGGCTACAAGAACACCTGCACATTTATAGCGCTTTTTATCTGCCTGCATCAACCTTTGACAAGTTTCCTCAAAATAATAGCGGTTATACAAACCTGTTAACGAGTCAAGTTCAGCTAATTGTTTTACTTGAAGGTAACTTGTATGTAGTTGCTTTTCTAACTCAAAACGCTTTTTTGCTTGCAGAATAGAGCGCGTTAAAAGTGACGCTGTAACCTCTTCTTTGAGGAGAAAGTCTTGCACGCCTAGATCTAGGCATTTTAGTATCAACTCTTCTGAATGTGAATTACTAATCATCACTATTGTAAGCTCTTTTATATGATTGATACGCTTTAGTTCAATTAGCAAATCTAGGCCATTTTTTGAGGGCATATTGTAGTCAAGAAGTAGCAAGTCAAAGCAAAGCTCTTCTAGTGCAAATATTCCCTCTTCTACTGTGCTAACCTCTGTCAATTGGTGTTCAATTCCTCCTTTTATTAGAGAGCGACGGATCATCTTGCGATCAACAATATCATCGTCAACAAGCAGTATATTCATACATCACCTCGCTACTTCGTTGGGAATTGTACAATACGCCAATATCCATCTAACATATCAACAAGGCTCATCATAGAGTCGCTTGCTTCTTCTTTTAGGAAATATCCAGCCACATTTTTTTCGTAGCTATAGTGAATATCATCTTCATCTTTTGAGGTGGTTAACACAAACACAACCGTGTCTTTTAACTCGCTGTCGGCTCTCAGCTTTTCTAGGAATTCAAGCCCCCCCATTCGAGGCATTTTCAGGTCTAGTAAAATAATATAGGGATATCCAATTTTTTTACCTTTCAGAAGCTCTAGTGCCTCCACACCATCAATAGCTCTAACCATTGGGTTCATGATTTTTCGTTTAGAAAAGCTTCGCTTTACTGTCATATAATCAATGTCATCATCTTCAACAACTAATACCGTAATATCATTATCTTGCATTGAAATTATACCTAATTGGGGTTAACTATGGTGTCTACTTTTGGCCACCTAACGACAAACTCTGTTCCAATATTACTATCTACAATATTTATTGAACCGCCATAATGGTTGAGTACTTTCTTTATTATCGCCAAGCCCATCCCACTACCTTCTTGCTGATCTCGTGGCTTCAGCGTTTGGAACATTTCAAATACTTTTTGTCGATATTCAGTAGGGATCCCTGGACCATCATCAATAAAGTGCATTTCATATTCATTAGAGCTTTCTTTTACTTGAATAATTAGTGATCCACTTTTTCGGTCATGATGCTTGAGTGCATTGCTAATTAAATTGCGGGTGATCACTTCTAGTGCTGTCTTCGGAAGGGTTACTTTTATTGGTGTACACTCCAGTTTCAACACCAACTCAATATCAATAGAGTCATATATCTCTTTGGTAAACTCACCGAACTCAAATGTTTCTATTTCGCTGTGCTTTCGATTTACTCGGGAATAGATTAGCAAGTCGTGTAGTAACTTGCTCATACGAGCAACTCGCTGTTGAATTAAGTCAAAGTTTTCCTTAGCACCTTCAGGAAGCTCATCGCCGAAATCCTCATCAATCCAAGTAACCAACTTCGAAATCGCATTTAACGGCGCTTTTAAATCATGTGATGCAATATAAGCAAACTCGTCTAGTGCATCATTGGACCTTTTTAATTGTGCCATCAAATGCTCTCTTTCAGTCACATCACTTGAGAGCCCGAGAATAAATACAGCCCCTTTTGAGTTAAAGAATCTCTTTTTTCGAGTGTATAAAGTTCTTACACCTCCATCAGGAAACGTAATTGTTTCCAAGCATTCAGCATATCCCAATTCCAATGCTTTCTTATCATCTTTGATAAATTCTTGAACCTCTTCAGGGTTGTAGGACTCAAGTGTAGTGAATCCTATTATCTTTTCCCTTGCTTCTGAGGGGTACATAGAGCGAAATGCGCTATTCGCTTTTACGATCCTAAGTTTATCGTCCTTAATGAATGCATAGTCTGGAATATTGTCAAAAATGAGGTCTGACAATGAGTCGTCACCAACAAATTGCTCTGCTTTTTCATCCATGCCAATCTCCTTTATTTTCTTATTACTTATAAAAGGGCATTTTATCTTTATAGACTCTGGTGTAGACAATGCAAGGAAACTACTTGAATTTAAGCTAAGTTAATTTGGCTCGAAGAAGCCTTTGAATCAGGCTGTTTTAAAGCTTTATATACAACCTGTACAAATTCATGGTGATCTATTGGTTTGGATATAAAAGCGCTCATTCCAACTTCAAGACACCGCTTTTTATCCTGCTCAAGAACGTTAGCTGTTAATGCAATAATCGGTATATCACGGTAGTCTCTATATTTACGGATATGTTGTGCTGCCGTAGGGCCATCCATTTCAGGCATTTGCATATCCATTAAGATCAATCCAAACTTCTCAGCTTTACAAAACTCTACGGCTTCTAGGCCATTTTCAGCAATAATAATATTTTCTAGTCCCATATCCTTTAGCATTGACTTCGTGACTATTTGATTGATTTTGTTGTCTTCTACAAGCAGAATTTCAATGTCACGATTAATAGTGAGTTTAATTTCTTGGAATTGTGAGTCTATGTCTTCATTGACTAGTTCGGAAATAGGAAACGTGACAGTAAAGCTGAAAGTCGAGCCTTCCCCTAAGCGACTCTCAACTTCGAGTCGAGAGTTCATCAGGTCTAATAATTTGTTTGAGATAGTTAAGCCCAGACCTGTACCGCCAAACCGGCGAGTTATAGAGGTATCGGCTTGGGAAAAAGCCTCAAAAAGCATTTCTATCCTGTCTTGTGGAATACCAATTCCCGTGTCAATGACACTAAACTTCAGCTGTGCTTTATCTACATTTTCCTCTTGTACTTCCACTAGTAATTTTACTGTGCCTTGCTCTGTGAATTTTATTGCGTTGCTAAGTAAATTCAGTAAAACCTGCTTGAGTCGAACAACATCTCCTGCAAGAACGTTTAACTTTATAGGTATATTATTCTCGATGATTAACTTTGCTGAAGATGATTTATTAAGCGTTTTTCCTGTATGTTCGAGTTCATACAATAGCTTATTAAGTGCAAATGGTTGCGATTCTAGCTCGATTTTTCCAGCTTCAATTTTACTCAAATCGAGAATATCATTTAAAATAACTAGCAAACTTTTTCCAGATGAATCAACAAGCTCAAGCATATTTATTTGCTCTTTGTTTAAGTCAGTTTGCCTCAACTGCCTTACCATTCCTAAAATCCCATTCATAGGTGTTCGGATTTCATGACTCATGTTGGCTAAAAAGTCAGATTTTATTTTTGATGTATGCTCAGCGACCTGTTTTGCCTCAATAAGTGCCTCGCTTAGCAATTTAAATTGATTTGCGGCGTTGGCTAGCGTGCCTATTTCATCTTTTCGTTCAAGGCCTTTTATCTCGTCAGATAAATTTCCTTCAATACAGTGCTGAAAATTCTCGGTAAGCCGCTTAATTGAACGGATTATATGGAAGTGAAAAAATAAAACGAAAAACACTAAAAAGAGTAAACCGACAGCCATTGATATTTTGATTATTCTCTCAAAATCGAGAACTTTTTCCTCAGCAGTATTTCGTATATAGTCTAGCCTTGATAATGAGTCTGTTCTCAGCTTATCCACTAAGTTTGAGAACTCCACAGCATCACCGGCCATTACCACATTGACTAAAGTTAAATAATTTCGATTTGCTTGAATACTTTTATTAAATGCGTCTCGAAACTTATGAACTTGGGCTTGCAAATTAGAAGTAATGTCACCACTCACCTTATTGCTAAAAAGCAACTTACTTTCTATTTTTTCTAGCCCGTCTAAAACCGCTTTTTTCTTCTTGTAGTCTTTTTGTGTTAGATACAGGTTTGCATCTCGATAAAGCGTCAACCATAAATCTAGCAGTTGATATATAGTGATTTTATCCTGACTAGAATCGCTGTCATTGAGAAATAATCGTAAGTAAACTTCCGCTTCTTTAAACACCTCTGGTAGCTGGATTTGAAGCAAATATTTTCTTTCTTGATATCGCTGCATGAGCACACTTAAGTTACTACCGTACCTGCTAACAATTTCCAACAATGAATCTATAAGCTGCTTTTCTACTTCGCTTTGTGCCTTTGACTTTATTTCTAAAAGTCTTGTGTTGATTAGCTTCTGGTTGGCCTGCACTTTTTCATAGATAGCAGGACTGCCAGAGCTGCTAAACACTGAGATATCACGCTGCAACTCCACGATTTCTTTGTTAATCTTAAGTACCGATACAGAGCTTTTTGAGACATTCAAAGTATTAATTAGAGTATTATCAATAACTTCTACACGCGAGCTTAACACTATGTACACAGCGGTTAGACTTGCAGTGAATGCGAGTAAGACCATCAGTATCTTGCTAGAAAGCGATCTAATTGAAAGTTCTGGCATATTAGCGCCTTATGCGTTTAATAATTCATACCAACGATCTAGACTGTAATCGTAGTTTTCCATGACTGTATTCCATACTGCAATGTTCGAAAATCGTTTAGTGTAACTTCCACCATCACGCAATTCACCTGTCTTGACGATGACTTTTCCATCCGTTCCTTTTAGAGGTGTTGTTGCAGGTTTGCCGTCATACCAATAACTCCATTCAGGTTCAGACATCATGGGCCTGCTACGCTCTGGATTTGAGATGTAATACCCTTGTCTCGCGATAAATGCTCCAGGGTACCCTGAGAGCCACCAGTTCATGTAGTCATACGCTGCGTCTTTGACCTGACCGTGTACATGAGATGAGAGACACATAACACCATGCCATGCCCTATATCCTTCTTTTGGTGACGCATAAGTGATCGGTAACCCTTGGCCCCTACAAGCGCTAACTCCAGGCGAGAACATACTCTGAATATGCACTCTTTTATCTAACATGAACTGCACCGACTGCGGAACTGAAGTCCAAAAACCAGAAAAATGCCCTTTTCGCTTTCTTATCAGCAGAATCTCAAAAAGCTTATCTATTTCGTCAATAGTCATGTTTCCTATATTTTTGAAAGTAGCCAAGCCTTTAGCTTGTGCTGCTAACGCTAAATCAAAAATACCGATAGTTGGCGCATTAACCACAGCTGTTTTTCCTGCATTTGATTCATCTAATAACCAACCCCATGACTCAGTTTCATAAGCGCTACCTTGTGGAATAAAGTCAGTGTTGTAACCAAAGGAGTCAACATTGTGCACATAGGGAAGAAAGCTTATTTTTTTCGTGGGATTGTTAGCTAGAGTTCCATCCTCTTGAACATACAGTAATTTATTTGGAGCGTCACCTGCACCAACTTTAGCTGATGGTATAAGCCTACCAGTCTTGGTTAGTGCATTTATTTCAGGCCAGTAAATAAGCCTTTCAATATCAATAGGCTGTATGGCACCGGCTTGCCAAAGTATATTGATGGAATCTGACCATTGCTCATAAAGGTCAAATGTAGCAGGATTTGCCGCCGCCCTTTGAAGAACCGCCGCGCTACCCATGGGGTAGAATTGGATATCTATTCCTAGCTCTTTCATGGCGCGCTTGCGTAAAGGTTCCTGTAACGTAACGTGTGTTCCCATTACACGAAGAGTTGTTCTATTCTTTGCGAATACATAGGGGGCTTTTATTGCAGCCGCCGATAAAGCTACCCCAAGACCAACTTTGCTTAAAAATTCCCTTCTTCCAATCTCTTTCATATAGAATTACTGTGTTTACATAGCGTGTTATTAAATATAGTTTATGATTACAGTAACCGCGGATAATATCCCAACTTTATTGGGTTACACGGCATACACGATTGCGTTATACCTAACAACACGGAATTGAAATACCTATGTTTGAGGAAGTAGCAGAGCTTAGTGACTGTACGATCGTCGTCGTCGAAGACTCTCCATTAACACAAAAAGTTCTATGTGCCTGCTTGGAAGATATTTGCAAAATAGTGGCATTTGAAAGTGCCGAAAAAGCACTAGACTATATTAGATTAGCCCTACCAGACCTAATCCTAATGGATTGGATGCTAGATGGTATAACCGGTATCGATGCATGTAAAGAGCTACAAAAAGATCCTATCACTGCACAAATTCCCGTAATGTTCGTCACCTCAAATATAAAAGAAAACCAACAGGAAATGTGCTGGGATGCAGGCGCTGTCGACTTTATTAGTAAACCCATAGTAGCGCGGACGTTATTTAATAGAGCGATAACTCACTTAAAATACAAGAAGCAGGCAGATCAACTTCGTGAATACTCTTATGTAGATGGTTTAACCGGCGCTTTTAATCGGAGGTTATTTGACTCGGACTTAGAGAAACATTTTCGAGGTGCAAAGCGAGCTAGTAGCCACCTTAGTTTAGTGATGATAGACGTAGATTACTTTAAACGATACAACGACGAATATGGCCATTTACAAGGCGATGACGTGTTAAAGACCTTTGCTTTAGTGACGCAAAGGCATATAAGGAGGCCAATGGATGCATTGTATCGCTATGGTGGAGAAGAGTTCGCTATTCTTTTACCAAATACACCTAACGGTGCTGCAATGGAGATTGCTCGGCGTATCACTCAGTGCTTTTTGGATGAAAAAATAGAGCATAAGCACTCACCGTTTGAATATGTTACAGTAAGTGCTGGAGTAGCCACCTACGAAAGTAACACTAAAATACACGAGTTAAAAGATTTAATCGATACCGCCGATTCAGCTCTCTATGACGCCAAAACAGCTGGACGTAACAGGGTATGCGGTAGGGGCTGAGTGGTGTTCCACAGGCGTTAATGATGCCTTGTTGTTTGGAAGAACAATATTCTTTGGTTGAAGAGCAAAGCCTTAGGCTCACCCACTTATATTCTACCTACTATTAATCCCTGTACTAAAGGCGGTGAAATTAATAATCACATTTCTCCAAATTTCATACATAAAAAGTTGGTGTCGGGCGAGGATTGTCTCTATTGCATTACATGGCTTAAGATTCTTCTTAATGCTAGGTTCCACTCCGCTCTTTTGCCACATCATAGCGCACAGCAAAGTGCCTTCGTTAACCTTGATCTACAAAACAGCGATAGAGTCCCTTGTCAGTGATATTTTCAATCATTCTCAATGTTTCCCATAAGGTGACATAAACGCCGCCAATCAATGAGTTCAATTTGAGACTAGTCATTTTGTGATGTTTGCGTGGTTAGCTTTGGCACCATTGCTACGCTCAAAGTGCAATTTTTTGGTTATCAAGTTCAAAATAGTTGTAAGATCAGAGTAATAAGATAGATTATATTTATTCCAATTGCCTTTCTCTACAAAAGAGCAATGTCTGAAGCTCATTGATAAGCCTATTTATCACTTTAGCTCACCTAAAGGGTCATCAAGTACCGTATTTGTGCCTTTTAATAGAGAAAACCCTTCATCTTGCTCTGCAATGTCTTGGAACAAACAAGGGTTGGCTATCCGATCTGGGAGGTCTACAGCCCCCAAAAGTTCAACTATACTTGATTCAAACTCTGGATGTTGGGGTCGAGTAACGTCAGCAATTGGCGTTCTGGTTGGTGTAGATAACTCCAGCTCTTTGGGGGAGTTCTGGTTGCGATTCCCAGTTGGCAATGATACAGACTCTCTAAGAGTCTGAATTTCAGGTGTATTGCGAGATAACTTACAAGCTCTTGCATAGGCAATATCTAACACGGCTGGCGTTATTCTCTCATCCGCTAAGGGATCTAAAATAACCATTCTTTGGGCTTCTCGATATATGCGATGAGCAATATCCAAATTGCCCAAAGAAAGCTTATACATCTTGTCACTCAACTCAGGAGTAAGTTCGTTGTATACCTTGGTCCACTGTATTTCCCACAGCTCTCCAATAAAAACGTCCCATTCACCGCTTTCTCTTGTTAACGGCTCAAACTCAAAGTATCCAGCACTTTCAGCTCGACGCGCCGCTTTGAGTTGTTTCGATAAAGTTTTATCAAAAGGCGGATTAGCACAAAAAACGAGTGGAACACCCAGTTTATTTACCAACTTATGAAGGAAATTCAACAAGTTATTTTCACCACCAGTTTTCTTAAGCTCCAGCCGCTGCATTTCATCTATAACAAGTACCCCGAGAAAACTTGATTTAATCCTTTGTTCAATTTGCCACAAAAGACCAGATATCGTTGCTGCTAGAGGCTCTTTTGGTTGGTTCATTGCTAGATCAAGGCTAAAAATTATATCTTCACATAGCTCTCTAACACTTGAGTTTCGAGAGCATTCTACCTTCACCCATACGACTTGTTTTGTATACTCTAGCTTTTGTCCATGATAAACATCATGTTTAATCACATGTGGAAGATAATTTAAAATTTGCTCAAGCATACAGGTTTTACCTACCCCACTTTCTCCAATGATAGTTATAGTCTCAGCCTTTGGCACAAAAAAGCCTGAAGATGGGGCAACTTCAGGAGGCTTATCAACGGGGTAATGTAAAAACTGTGAAGTGGTAGGGCTGAATGGATTTTTCCTTGAGTAGCCATCTTTTATTGCAGTTTCGATTGCTCTGAAGCATTCATAATATATAAAAAATGGTTGTCTTAATTGCTTTAATCGGATCGTATATTCTTCACGTATCAGTGGATCAGGGTTGTCTCTAATATGTTCATCAAGATCAACATAGTTGGAGAACTTCTCCAACAAATCTTCAGCCCCAAGCTTTGGAGGTAGCGCTTCAATAAAAGGGTTGCCTCGGTACTCTGGTAAAATAGCTTCATGATATTCAGCATCAACTTTTCTCACGTATTGTCCCCCTATTTCCTATTCCGCCTTGGCAACATAACAACATTCTGCTGCATACTCTTTGTATCTACATCGTCGCTGGTATTGCTAATCTCTGCATCTATTTCACTGTGAGTCGTTTTACGCAATTCTTCACGGCGATTTTCACGGATATTACGAATTCTTTCTGAGCGCGTTAACGTGCTTTGTTTAGCCCTTTTCTTAGCTTGAGTTTCTAACGCCTCATGTCTGGTTTTCATATCAATCGATTCGACGGTTACGGGAGAAAGCTCTTCAAACTTTGTTATCCAATCTTGCACAAAATCTACTTCAGCCATTGGCATATCTTTGAATATGGAGTTGCGCTTCAATAAAGTACATTTAGTAAAACCCTCATTATTATTCATTCTCACATAAATATAATTTAGAGTGTTGTCATCTATTCGTGCATCGAGCGACCAACGGCCGCCTTCTCGGGCTATAGCAGCTAGGTTTTCATCTTCTATTTTTTTGCACGTATAGTACATTTCTTTGAACTGAATCCCGCTTCGAGTCATACTGGCAGTTTCCGGAGGTAACAACTTAGCTATTGCCTCACTAAATGAGACTTGGTGAAGGCTATGTCGATGATTGGCTAAATATACTTTCCATGTATTGATTGGTGTGGGTTTTATATTTTTTTCGACAAGGATTGGGTTGTCAAAAACAAGTTTACTCAAAATATCACGGTTATGTTCTAGCACAGCTTCTATCAACATGCTCGTCACTTCATATAAGGTATATATTGACTCTTTACGAGGGTCGACATCACCGCGTACGACCTTTCCTCCGCGTGTTGTACCAATTAATTGATGAAGTAGCTTATCATTGATGGTTTTAAACCGTCGCTCCACAAAGCTCTTGTAATCGGGCCTATATGCAGGAGCGAAACTTAACTCAGCGAACGGCGTGATCTTTTCCCCTGGCTCTAGCCCAATCATTTCGCCATTGTCACATGTAAAGTAAGCAGGTACATGCGAGCATGGCCACTCGGATTCATAAATGTTGACACCGTATTGAGCACAAAACTCAGCTTTAGGAGTAAAACAATTAACAAAAGCTTGTCGCGCAGCACGCCAAGAAGCATGATAAAGAGAAACGTGCATTCCCGTTATCATTCGAGTTGCGCAATCAATAATATAATACACTGTAGGCCGCCCTAAGACGTACCTTGGACTGAATTCAGATATAATATTTATATCAGCCACCGTAGCATCTACTTCAAAGCAGCTACCCGGCACGAGACCATCCTGTAACGGGCTCTCTAACAATGCTCTTTTTTTAAGATTATAATTGTGATCGGTATTGCGTAGCCGAACTTCCATATTTTTCTCGACCAACTTACCTTTCCAATATTTAAATTGCTTATAAGAAGGTATATGAGGAGCTCTATCACATGCATCTGCGATTTTAACTTCATCTGCATGAAATTGCCGTAGATAATCCCTGTAGCATTCAGTAAGATACTTTCCATTTGGCTTTAAATAGTATTTCTTTAAAGTCTTTAGAATGTTCTTTTTATCTGCTTCTCGAATAATGTATTTTGGTGCTCGTTCAAACATCAATGTTCTAGAAGTGCGTGGTGCACCAAGTGGGGTTTCTTTAGCTATTCTTGGCTTGCCATAGCCACCACTGTTTGCATACGCAGGCAACAGCGCATTTTTACTTTGCCCGAAATGCCAGTAACGACTTAACAAACGGGACAAGCTTTTTCTGTCATAGCCAATTTGCTTTGCATGTTGTGCCAGTTTCGATGTTCTTTTTGAACATGCATAGTCTAATATGAACTGCTTGTCAGACACTAAGCTTCTTATCTTTTCATAGTTCGAATTTCGCCTTTCAAGGTTTTTAGGTTCGATTTCTTCGTCTGAAACGAGCAAAAATGCAGGTGGAGTAATGTCAATTTGAATTGCTCTACCTTCTTTGTTCCATGTAATAAAGGTAGGCAGGTGAACCGTTATAGGTCTACACGTACCAACAGTTTCGTTTAACTCAAAAAGAATGAGACAGTCTAAATCAGCTCTCACCTCTATGATGCGAAATACTCCATTTAAGTCACTCTCAGAGGTTTCTATTTTCCATGTACTATTTATTTCAAGCACCATATAAAGACCCACTTTGACTCTGAGCCAATGATAATATTTCTATAGTGTTAGATGTAACAATAGAGTAATCCAAATCAACATGAATATACTTTTCAGCAATGAGGTATCGCAATACATATAATCCATCAACACCTCTTCCTTTCAAGCTCAAGTTCAATTCGCTGCATAATTGAGAAAGCAAGTACTTTCCTTTGGATAGAGCTCCTAGTGCTATTTCAATATCTGCTTGTGTAATATCTACCGCACCAGAGCGAAAAGGACTTGTTGCCCACTTGATATTAGCAGCCTGAGCTTTAGTAATCTCATTACCAGTGAAGAAAGAAAATTTTATCCCCAAAAGCTCCCATATGACTCTCTCAATATCCAATTTTTCTGATATTCTTTGGGTTAGTTTTTCGTCTGGTTTAACTGATATAGCGTGAAAAGATGTATCGCCAGCACATTGACGGGTCAACAAAAAGTCTGTCGTCATTATGTTAGGCACATCCGTTCCCGTTACTATTGGGTGAGGAACACCAATTGCAGACGCAACTTTCTGTGATAACGTAAGCGGAAGTAGGGGGAACTGCTCTCGGATATCAATGACTGAATCACTAAATTCAGCAATATAAAAAAATTCAGATTCTCTTCCTGATAAAAAATGATGATATCGCTTTATTTTTCTTCCAAAAGCTGTTGATTTTTTTCCTTTAGAATTAACGTCTTGTATTCGTAGCCATGGCTTATAGGCTTCTTGCGTGCCAATACCATACTTTTTCTTGAGCGAGCGATTAAAATCTTCAATACTCGCTAGCCGTCTGCCTCTCGCCATTAACTCTGCCTACTACTCTAGTTTTCATTATCAAATATAGCTCTAGCTCTCACTACGGGCAAACTTTATTATCTTTTTAATATTTACGGGCAAACTTTATTGCTAACGGGCAAACTTTATTGTCTTTTCACAATAGCTAACAAGCCTGTCCGCATGCCCAGCCGGAGCTCCATGCGTATTGGAAATTATAGCCCCCGAGCCATCCGGTGACATCGGTTACTTCGCCGATAAAGTACAGGCCTTTTTGTTTTTTAGCTTCGAAAGTTTTTGAGCTTAATTCGTCGGTATCTACACCACCTAACGTAACCTCTGCGGTGCGATAACCCTCTGTGCCATTTGGTTTTATTTTCCAGCTAGTGAGGGTTTCTGTCAGTTTTTCAATCTCTGTGTGGCTGAGTTGGTTGGCGTTTTTATCTGGGATGCTGCCGTCGCTGATTAAGGCCTCAATAAAGCGCTTTGGTAAGATGGTCGAAAGCAAGTTCTTCAGGCTCTTTTGCCCTTGCTCACTACGCCAGTCATGGAGTTGTGCTTGCACATCTAAGTCAGGTAATAAATTGATGCTAACAAACTCTCCTGCTTTCCAAAATGAGCTGATCTGCAAAATTGCGGGGCCAGATAAGCCTCTGTGGGTAAAGAGAATATTTTCTCTAAATTGGATACCGCTTTCGCTGGTCACTAGGCTATCTACGCTAATACCAGACAAACCATCAAAGCGTGCTTTGTCGTGATCATGGAGTGTAAATGGTACAAGCGCTGCCGTGGTTGGTAATACCGTTAAGCCAAATTGCTCCGCTATTTTGTAGCCGATTGGCGTTGCGCCAAGTTTTGGCATGGTTAGGCCACCAGCGGCGATCACCACTGACTCGCAGTTGAAGGTTTGAGTTGTGGTTTTGACTAAGTAGCGGCCATCGCTTTGATGCTCAACCGCTAATACTTCTTGACGTAAATGGAGTGACACGCCCGCCCAGTCACATTCGGTAAGAAGAATATCTACGATCTCTTGCGCGCTATTGTCGCAAAACAATTGTCCAAGCGTTTTATGGTGATAAGCAAGGCCATGGCGGTCTACCAATTCAATAAAATCATGTTGGGTATAGCGGCTCAAACACGACTTTACAAAGTGTGGATTTTTACATAGATAGTTAGCAGGTGAAGCATTTTCGTTGGTAAAGTTACAGCGGCCACCACCACTGATCAAAATTTTACGGCCAGGCTTTTTCCCCATATCAACCACTGCAACTTGTCGCCCTCGGTATCCAGCCTGTGCAGCACACATCAATCCAGCAGCACCTGCGCCGATAACGACTACCTCTATTTGTTGCATAAACTCACTCAACTTTTTATCTAAGATTTCTACACTTACCGTTTTGCCAACAGTTTAGCTTTAAACGGCAAAATCGCGACCAAGCGAAAATTATACCTAGATTCTTTATCTAATCACAGCGACGAATAGAAGAAGCAACTCGCATACCTTTCAAACACTTGTAAACATTATGTCAGCGCTATCATTTCTCAAACCTTAAAAAACAAGAAAATAAGATTAGAATAATAAAATAAAACCAACCTTTAGCACCAACCAAACTCCCACTCTACTGGCTACAAATGCTTCACAAAGTTAAAAACACTATTTTGTTTACAGTCATTTACAATGTAACTGAAATTTATTCGCTCTCTCACAAAAATGAAAAATATCGATTAAAAACAATACAATAAGAATTTTTTATAGCCATTTATCCGTCCACATATAACTAAAAAATTAGTGCAAATAACAAAACAGCGCTTTCTTTTTTTTAACCATGAGTTTACTTTCACTGACCATCAGCTTTTTATTAACAGCTGAACAACAAGTTAGAAACTAGGGAAACATTATGACAATCAATAAAAACTTTAAGCGCGCTGCACTAAGCATCGCAGTGAGTACATTATTCACTGCAACAGCAGTTACAGCCGCACCAACACAATCAATCGGTCAAGATGCAGCACTTGCAGCAACGGCACAAAAACTATCATCACAAAGCACGCTTGGTACACAGTTCATCATCAAGTACAAAGATGCTAGTTCACAAATGATTAGCCTTTCAGCTGCGGATCTTGCTCCAGCAAAAATGCAACAGCGTGCAGAAAGCTTTGTACAAGGCTTTAAGAGCAGCAAAGCGAGTGCTCGCGCTAAGTACGTACGCCCAATGGCACTTAGCAATCACCACGTTATGCGTGCTGACAAAAAGCTTTCAGCAAAAGAAGCACAGGCGTTCATGAACGAAGTGATCGCTTCTGGTAATGTTGAATACATCGAAATTGACCAAATGTTAAAGCCATTCGCAACGCCTAACGATCCGCGTTATAACGATCAATGGCATTACTACGAAGCTGCTGCTGGTATTAATGCCCCAGCTGCGTGGGATAAAGCGACAGGTCAAGGTGTGGTAGTTGCGGTACTAGATACAGGTTATCGCCCACATTTAGACTTAGATGCCAACATTCTGCCTGGCTATGACATGATCTCTAATACCTTTGTTGCTAACGATGGTGGCGCACGTGACAACGATGCTCGTGACCCTGGTGATGCGGTCACTCGCGGTGAGTGTGGAACTGACTCTTCAGGTCAACCTGTGCCACGCGCAGATCAAGACTCAAGCTGGCATGGTACGCACGTAGCGGGAACGGTTGCTGCAGTAACAAATAATGGCGAAGGTGTAGCTGGTGTTGCTTACGACGCTAAAGTAGTGCCTGTACGTGTTCTTGGTAAATGCGGTGGCTTAACTTCTGACATCGCTGACGGCATCATATGGGCATCTGGCGGCTCGGTATCTGGTGTGCCTGCAAATGCTAACCCAGCTGATGTTATCAACATGAGTTTAGGTGGTGGCGGTGCATGTAGCGCAACTACACAAAATGCAATCAACCAAGCACGTAACAACGGTACAGTCATTGTTATTGCGGCAGGTAACGACAACGATAACTCAGCAAACTACAACCCAGGTAACTGTAATGGCGTAGTAAACGTAGCATCTGTAGGTCGTGATGGTAGCCGAGCTTATTACTCAAACTATGGTGCAAACATCGACGTTGCCGCTCCGGGTGGCGCACAAAGTTTTGCGAATGATCCTGAAGGTATCCTATCTACCCATAACTCAGGTTCTGGTGCTCCTTCAAATGATAGCTACCACTACTCACAAGGTACGTCTATGGCGGCACCTCACGTTGCGGGTGTTGCAGCGCTAATCAAGCAAGCAAAACCATCTGCTACGCCTGACGAAGTAGAAACTATCTTGAAAAACACTACACGTAGCTTCGCAGGTAGCTGTTCAAACTGTGGTACGGGTGTTGTTGATGCAGCCGCTGCGGTAAATGAAGCTTTAGGCGATGTTGTCACGCCACCTACAGGTAATACGCTTGAAGATGGCGTAGCGAAAACAGGCTTAAGTGGTGCAGCTGGTAGTGATCAGTTCTTCACTTTTGATGTACCTGCAGGTAAAACCAATGTTACCTTCACTATGAGCGGTGGTACTGGTGATGCTGACCTTTATGTAAAGCTTGGCAGTCAACCAACTTCAAGCAGCTATGATTGTCGTCCTTATGAAGGCGGTAATGCCGAAGTTTGTAGCTTTGACGCACCTCAAGCTGGTACATACCATGTAATGATTAACGGTTATAAAGCTTATTCAGGCGTAAGCTTAGTTGCTGCAACTTCAGGCTCAAGTACAGGAGGCCCTCAAGCGGGTGGCGGTACCGTTGAAGATATTTCAGCGTCAAGCGGTCAGTGGGTGCACTACACAATCGAAGTGCCTGAGGGTATGAGCGACTTCACCGTGAAAACATTTGGTGGCTCAGGTGACGCTGACTTATTCGTTAAGTTTGGCTCTCAACCTACAGCAAGCAGCTATGACTGTCGTCCATATGAAAATGGTAATACCGAGACTTGTGTAATCACTAATCCGCAAGCGGGTACATGGCACCTAAGTGTTAATGCTTACCGTACGTTCTCTGGCCTAACGTTAGACGCGCAGTACAAGCCATAAGCAAAATTTAGTAGGCTCTGATTGAGTCTTCTTTCCCCAACGAGAGGCCGCATTTGCGGCCTTTTTTAATTATTTCGAGTTTAGTTTGTGGGAACGAGTTTACCTCGCGATCTTGTAACTGCTCGCCGCGTGAAGCGGCTCCGACGTTTCAGCTTATACTGTCGAGATAAATCTCGACCTACGACACTCGCTGGTAGGAACGAGTTTACCTCGCGATCTTTTAACTGCTCGCCGCGTGAAACGGCTCCGACGTTTCAGCTTGCAGCAGTCGAGATAAATCTCGACCTACAAAACTCGCTGGTGGGAGCGAGTTTACCTCGCGAGCTTTTAACTGCTCGCCGCGTGAAACGGCTCCTACGTTTCGGCTTATGCTATCGAGATAAATCTCGACCTACGGCACAATCCTGATTACCGCAGGCCTAAGGTACCCCTAATCTCCCGCATTTTCTCTTTAAGGCTTTGCTGGATTTGTTGCACTTGCTCATGTGAGCTATTAACCTGACCTTTCATACTATCCATAGCGTGGCCAAAGGTATCTAAGAGATCCGATTGTTGATTGGCAAGATCCATTGCATGGGCGGCAACTTGGTTGGCGCTCTGTGCGCTCTCTGCCACACCTTCTGAATTGCGTTTCAACTCTTGTGCATGACCAGTTTGCTGCTGTGCCTCATCTGCCAAAGCCGAGATTTGTGTCGATACTTTGTTTGAATTATCACTCAAAACATTTAATTGCTGGTGGATATCAGTCAGTGAGGCTTGTGTTTGCTGTGCAAGCTTTCGTACTTCATCCGCAACGACCGCAAATCCACGGCCATGCTCTCCTGCGCGCGCCGACTCAATCGCTGCGTTGAGCGCGAGTAGGTTCGTTTGTTCTGCGATGGAGCTGATCATATCAATCACTTTACTCACATCTGAAACACCATTAAGTAATTCATTTAAGCTCTCTAATCCCTGCTCTACCCGCTTTTGCGTGGTCGATGAAGCGCTCAACATAGCATCCGCATAGGACACACTTTGTGTCATTGCTTCAAAGGTGTTATTGGCATTGTCGGCAACTTGCGCGTTGATTTGATTGGCATCCGCCCCAAGCGCTCTAAGCGAGTCAAGCTGTGCTTGGTTTTGCTCCACCTGCTCAAACGTGTCTCCAGCTTGTGCAGAGATCTGCGCCAAGTTGGTGTTCATCTCCTCCATAAAGGTATTGATCACACTCAGCATTTCTGAGCGTTCATCAGCTTCTGCTCGCTGCCTATCAATTAACTGATTAAAGTAACTCGCAATTTCGCCAATTTCAGTGTCTTGGTTTTTACTTTCAATATTGCGTAACTCATTGCTTTCGATTAGCTGAGCAAAGCCATCGCGTAGTTGTCTTAGCGGAGTTAACACTTGATTGAACTGTACAAAATACACACCACCCGCAAGGAGTACGAGTAACCCAATCGCCACACCAAACAGCATAAACACATTGGTTTTTACGTCAGCCTGCTCTGTTTTTAAGTTGGTTTCTGCTTGTAGGATATTCTCTGAGATTGCTTTAATATCACCTCGCAGTGCTAGCATGCCAGCTTGGCGTTGTTTCGACTGCTGTAAGGTATTTTCTAAGTCGCGGGCATAACGTTTAGGCCAGCTCACAAGCTCCGCTTTTATTTCTAGCGCTAAATCTTCGGCTTCGGCACCTAAAAATAGCTCGTCTTCGTCTACCTCACTCATTACCCCTAAGTTTTCGAGTCGGTCTATTCGCGCGGCAATATCCTGCAACCGGCTTAAGCTCGACATCAAACTCTGTTCGGTCTGCTGTTCGTAAGCCATGACTAATTGGTAGGTATATAAGCTCAAATTCGAGACTTCGCTAAAGTAGTCTGAAGCAAGATTAAAGTAGGATTCTTTGGCGGCACTGTATTGTGCTTTAATTGCATACTTAACTAGACTCGATGCTGAACCTGACATTTGCCTAAGCGCATTATCCAACAACGCAAGTTCGTTACCAGAAAGCTTGCCGAGTGCACGGTATTTGCCTGCAATATCTTGTTGTAGTTGTATGAGTTTAGTTTTAAGTTGCTCAGCAAGTGCAGGTGGCAACTGCTCTACACTTTGCTGTAATGCTTTGATTTGTTCATCGGCCTTATTTAAATACTGGCTATCGCCCGCACTCAAGTAATCTTCTACTGTACCCTCAAGCTCGATGATCACCGCATTTTTAACTTGATTGTAAGCGGCGTCTTGCGCATCAAGTTCAGTTAATACTTGGCTCGCCCAAAACAGACTCACCCCAAGTAGAATACTCGCTGTCGTCAATAATATTGCCAATAACCGAGTAAAAGTAGACACGCGCATAGAATCACAACCCCTTTATCAAAATGCTCCGCAAGAGTATTAAGGATTTATGACAACTTGATTAAATCTGGTTACCTTTCCTGAGCAATAGTACAAAACCATACTTTTTGCGTATATCCATCTAGATATCTGCTGCACAAAATTAAATCAGGTAGTGGTGTGCTATTTCATTGCAGAATTAACATAAACGTCAAAGCGGTTTTTCTTGGTTTTTATTTGCATACTTGGCGTTTTATCATTTAAAAATCCAGCGTAGTCTGGACGTTTTACCACCACCCTTTTTGTGGCTAACTGCAAAGCAAAAGGCAAAAGCGCGTCCGCATCCAAGTCATTGCCAACTAAGTCTTGGAATACACGCATTTCTTTTTTCACTTGCGCCGATTTTTCACGATGCGGGAACATAGGATCAAGATACACTATATCTGGACGCCAACCCGCTTGCTCTAGCAAGTCATGGCTGGAGCCAAACTCCAGTCGCATAGTTGACTGTACCCATTCGCCAATTTCAGCATCTTGATAGGCGCGTTGCAAGCCATCGTATAACAACGCTGCGACTACCGGGTTACGCTCGTGTAGCACGACTTTGCAACCCATAGACGCAAGTACAAAGGCATCGCGTCCAAGTCCTGCTGTCGCATCCAAGACCGTAGGCACAGCACCTTTATTTAAGCCCACCGCTTTTGCAATTGCTTGCCCTTTACCACCACCAAATTTGCGTCGATGAGCAACTGCGCCAGTCACAAAATCAACACGGATAGCGCCGAGCTTCGGTTCATCTTTTTTGAATAATTGTAAGCCTAGCTCATCATAAACCAATTGAAACTCCGCCTCGTTAATATTAAGCGCGGATAAATTAAACAGCTTAGTTAGCGTATTTAGGTAGGATCTGTTTTCTTCAAAAGGGGTGTGAATATACAAGCTAAGCTCCCAAGGGTTACCAACCGTGGCAGTATACCCCTTTCCCTTTCTAGTGTCTTTGATTATCCAGTGGCTTAAAACAGTTCAATATCAGCCTGCGACGCCACTTCATCCTCACCCCAAGGTTTCGCTATTTTGTTTAAACTCTCTATAAGCTGCTGACGTACCTCAGTCACTTCTCCTAACTTATATTTAATTATGGTTAGCTCATCGCTTAAATAAGTGAAATGCTCATAGAGTTCTTGCAACCGTTCTCTTTCACTTGGTTCTAAGACTGCAAGCTTGTCGCTTTCCAGCACCGTCTGAAACTCAGCAACTTTGCCACTGTAATGATCGCCAACGCCGCTTAAATGATCGCTTAGCTCAGCAAATACTTGCCCTATATGCTCCACTTTCTTAAGTGCATCTTCACTGACTTCCATGTCTCTGATTTTGGCATCAGTGGCTTCCAGTATGTGCGGAAATAAATCTTTATAACGACCATAAACGGCAACATCGTCCACTGGCATGTTCTTAATCAGTAAAGAGACTTTAGGATAGTTAATTATGGTTCTGCGACCAAAATCAACAAAACGACTGCTATCTTTGTGTTTCTCAAATAGCTCTTGCTCTATCGGTTGGATCGCTCCCTCGCTGGAGTAAAACATCGCGTCTTGGTGATACCAAAAAGCCACCGCAACATCGAGCTCCATCGGCATAAAAAACTCTAAAAAATGAGCGCTCAACGTATTGAGATCATGCGCGTGATACGACTGCCCAACGTAGCGCATTATACGGCCCATATCACCAGAGTCAGTCATGGCTATTTCAGCAGTGGTTTGAGCGCGCTGTACATCTTGTTTTAGCTGCGACGAGATTTTTCGATAGTCATCAAGGACATTAATACGCGCTAACAACTCTTCAGCGTTAAAAGGTTTGACTATATAGTCTGCGGCACCAGCGTTATAGCCCCGCATTCGCTCTGAAATATCGGCACGAGAAGACAAAAACATAACAGGGATCTCTGTAGTGTCCTCTAGTTTTTTGAGTTGCTCACATACCTCAAAGCCCGACAGCCCTGGCATCTCGACATCAAGCAAGATAATATCCGGACGATATTTTTTAGCCAACCGCAAGCCTTCCTCACCATTTTTCGCATGTAATATTTTGCATGTCCGCGATAGCGCCTCATCAACAATGTGATGGACGAGTTTGTCATCATCAATGGCAAGAACCAGTTTCGTCATGTGGCTTTCCCTATTAATTCATATCTTTATAGAATAGTCAGAGATATTGAATTTGCTAACAAAAAGTCACACTTTCTAAGACAAAAAAAACGCCTTCAGAAGAAGGCGCTTAGAGTGGAAATATAACTAGGCGGCGATCCCGCTGTGGCGTAGTAACGCATCCACTTTTGGCTCTCGACCACGGAAGCGGGTAAACAGCACCATTGGCGCTTCCGATCCACCCTTTTCAAGAATGTGATACATAAATTCACGCCCGGTTTGTGGGTTGAATATCCCTTCTTCTTCAAACTTAGAAAACGCATCCGCAGACAGCACTTCTGCCCACTTATAAGAGTAGTAACCCGCGCTATAGCCACCAGCAAAAATGTGGCTAAAGCTATGTTGGAAACGATTAAACTCAGGCGCTTTAACAACTGCAGTACGCTCACGCACCGCATTAAGCGTTGCTTGAATTTGGCAATCCGTGTTTGGCTCAAAGTCTGCGTGAATATGAAAATCAAACAACGAAAACTCCAACTGACGGAGCATTTGCATGGCTGATTGGAAGTTCTTTGCCGCCAGTAACTTGTCTAACATTTCTTTTGGTAACGGCTCACCCGTTTCATAGTGTCCTGAAATGAAGTTCAGCGCTTCTTCTTCATAGCACCAGTTTTCTAAAAACTGACTTGGCAGCTCAACCGCATCCCATGCCACACCATTAATACCAGCAACCGGCGCGGCATCTACTTGCGTTAGCATGTGATGAATACCGTGACCAAACTCATGGAATAAAGTGGTTACTTCATTATGGGTAAATAGCGCAGGTTTATTGCCAACAGCTTTATTAAAGTTACACACTAAATAAGCGACAGGAGTCTGCAACTCACCATTTGCGCGTACTTTTCGGCCCATGCAGTCATCCATCCAGGCACCACCACGCTTATGTTCACGAGCATATAGATCGAGATAGAAATGACCACGCAACTCACCTTTATCATCATGAATAGCAAAAAAGCGTACATCAGGATGATAAGTATCAACGTCTTTGACTTCACTCACACGGATCCCAAACAGGCGATTTACGGTTTCAAACAAACCGGCAAGTACCTTATGCTCAGGGAAGTAAGGGCGCAGCGCTTCGTCAGAAATCGCATACTTAGCTTGTTTTAATTTTTCGCCATAATATGCGTAATCCCAAGGTTTTAACTCAGTTACACCGTGTTCTTTATTCGCAAAGTCACGTAGTTCAGCCACTTCTTGCTCGGCTTGTGGTTTTGACTTAGCGGCCAGGTCATTCAAAAACGTAAATACTTGCTCTGGCGTCTCAGCCATTTTGGTTGCCAATGATTTTTCTGCAAAACTAGAAAAGCCAAGCAACTGAGCCAGTTCGTGTCTAAGTGTAAGTGCTTCATGCATAATCGCTGAGTTATCAAACTCTCCAGCATTAGGCCCTTGATCAGAAGCACGGGTTACAAACGCACGATAAGCCTCTTCACGGAGCATTTGGTTATCTGCGTAAGTCATCACAGGAAGATATGAAGGGAAATCTAGCGTAAATACCCAGCCTTCTAATCCTTTGGCTTCAGCAGTATGAGCGGCAAGCGCTAAAGCCGACTCTGGTAGCCCTGCTAATTCTGACTCGTCAGTAATATGCTTTTGCCATGCCTGAGTGGCATCCATTACATTATTGCCAAACTTTGATGCCAGCTCCGACAGCCGTGCCACTATTTCGCCATAACGCTTTTGCTTAACTGGCTCAAGTGCAATGCCCGACAATTGGAAATCACGTAGGGCATTATCTACGGAGGTCTGTTGAGCAATCGTTAAGTTACTAAATTCAACCGATTCTTTTACCGCTTTATAGGCTTCATACAACCCTTGGTGCTGACCAACATAAGTAGAATATTCAGAAATTAATGGCAGACACTCATCATAAGCTTTACGTAACGCTTCTGAATTTACTACTGAGTGCATATGTGAGACTGGTGACCACATACGATTCAATTTATCGTCTGACTCTTCTAAAGGCAGTACAAAACTGTCCCACGTATAGCTTGGTTGTGCTAAAACAGTGTCGATAGTTTCACGACAGTGCGCAATGGCAGATTTTAATGCTTCAACAATATGTTCAGGCTTAATTTTCGAAAAAGGAGGCAATCCTTCTAGCCCGATTAATGGGTTACTCATGGGCACGCTCTTTATTTTCTAATCTAATATTGAGGTTGAAATAAGGGTGAATGACCGCATTTACAAGTATCTGAACAGATTTTTGCTTAATATCGGTCTTCGGTTGTGCACTTGTGCTATTTAAAGTAGTAGGGTTTAAGCAAAACAAATAATTGGCGAGGAATTTTTATGGCTCAACATTTTGACTATATCGCAATCGGTGGTGGTAGCGGCGGGATCGCATCTGCAAACCGAGCGGCGATGCGAGGTGCCAAGGTGGCATTAATAGAAGCAAAGCACTTAGGCGGTACTTGTGTAAACGTGGGCTGCGTTCCAAAAAAAGCGATGTGGCACGGTGCTCAAGTTGCTGAAGCCATTAAACTATACGCACCAGATTATGGTTTTGATGTTGAACTAAAGAACTTCGATTGGGGTAAACTCGTTGAGAGCCGCGAAGCCTACATTGGCCGTATTCACCAAGGTTACAACGGCTACCTAGCGAAAAATGGCGTCACCGTGATCAATGGCTTTGCTAAGTTTGTTGATAACAACACCATTGAAGTCAATGGTGAGCACTACACTGCCGATCATATCAATATTACCGTAGGTGGCCGCCCAACGATCCCTAATATTCCAGGCGCTGAGCACGGTATCGATTCAAACGGTTTCTTTGAGCTTAAAGAGCAACCTCGCCGCGTAGCGGTTGTGGGCGCGGGTTATATCGCGGTAGAGCTTGCGGGCGTATTGCACAGCTTGGGCACAGAAACCCATCTATTTGTTCGTAAGCACGCCCCTCTTCGTAATTTTGATCCTATCTTGGTTGAAACCTTAACTGAGGTAATGGAAAAAGAAGGTCCAACGCTGCACACTCACGCAGTACCACTGTCAGTGACCAAAGAAGAGGATGGCTCAGTCACCTTACATCTTGAGAATGGTGAGTCTTACACCGTAGACAAACTGATCTGGGCAATTGGTCGTGAACCAATGACAGATCTTATCAACCTCGCTGCGACAGATGTAGAAACCACGCCTAGCGGCCATATTAAAGTCGACGAATGGCAAAACACCTCAGCCAAAGGTATCTACGCGCTCGGTGATATTATGGATGGTGGTATAGAGCTTACTCCGGTAGCCGTAAAAGCAGGTAGAATGCTAGCCGAGCGCCTATTCAATCCGGAATTACCAAACGCAAAAATGGATTACGATCTAGTCCCTACCGTCGTCTTTAGTCACCCACCGATTGGCACAATTGGTCTAACAGAGCCAGAAGCGGAAGAAAAGTACGGTAAAGACAACATCAAGGTCTATACCTCTACCTTTGCCGCAATGTACACCGCGGTCACTCAGCACCGCCAACCGTGTCGCATGAAACTTGTATGCGCAGGCCCAGAAGAAACCGTAGTGGGTCTACACGGCATCGGCTTCGCAGTAGATGAGATGATCCAAGGTTTCGCCGTTGCAATGAAGATGGGCGCAACCAAAGCAGACTTTGACTCGGTAGTCGCGATACACCCAACCGGCTCCGAGGAATTTGTTACTATGAGGTAACAGACTGATTTAATTATCAAATAATATTTTAAATAAAAAACGCGAGCCTCAAACAAGCTCGCGTTTTTTATTTCCCACACATCTCAACGCAAGCACTTATCCGTAGGTTTGATAAAGTGTGAAGCAGCGTCACCCAACACAGGTAAAAGCTTCGCATCGCACCTTCAAATAAGAAAGATAATTAACCTGAGCTGCGCATAAGAAAATGAACTAAAAGCCCTTGTGGTGATCAGATCTTTCGACCAAGAAACATAAGATTACCAAGGACAAGGGCATGAATAACTTAGACGCAATTTTCGTAGATGTCGATGACTTTTGTGTATTGTTTGAACCTCAGTGGCTGGCACACTTGCTCGAAACAGGTGAAAAGCAGCGTATTAAGCCATCAAGGCTGAGTTCTAGCGAAGTTATGACTATTCTTATCGCCTTTCACCATTCAGGCTTTAGAGATTTTAAAACTTATTACACCAAGTTCGTTTGCCAATATTGGCGGTGTTATTTTCCTGATTTAGTCAGCTACACCCGAATGCTGAAGTTAATACAAACTGTATTACCTGCCCTATGCAGCTATCTAAAACAGCGATTTGCTATGGGATCGCATTTATTGACTCAACATCGCTGAAAGTTTGCCACAACATGCGTATCCCTCGTCATCAAGTATTTTCAGATGTTGCGAAGCGAGGCAAAGGGTCTATGGGGTGGTTCTATGGCTTCAAACTTCACCTGATCATGAATGATGAAGGTGGTTTGTTAGCGGTTAAAGTGACGGAGGGTAATGTGGATGATAGAAAGCCTGTTTTGGATATGGTTGATAATGTGACAGGTAGTTTGTATGGCGACAAAGGTTATGTATCAGCAAGCTTAAAGGCTGAATTAGCTGAGCAAGACATTGATTTTATTACAGGCCAGCGAAGCAATATGAAGCGCCAACCTATTTCAGATTGGGATAAGGCAATGCTGTCAAAACGGTTCATTATTGAAACGGTGTTTGATCAACTCAAGAACATAACTCACATAGACCACACAAGACACCGTAGCTGTGTTTCATTTATGGTGAACTTGATGGCAGGCCTCATCGCTTATACTTTTCAAGCAAAGAAACCGAGCATAAAGGTTACTCGGCTTTAGTTCTTATACAGATCTCAGGTTAATTACATCCACATCACGGAGATGATTCTGCCGTGTACCCTAAACTCTCAAAAATTACCTCATTATGAAAACCTTGGAAAAGTGAAAGGTACTTTTCTTCACTTTCAAGGTCTGAATTAAGTCGCCACACAATTGTGCCTTTGTAAAAAATCATATAGATAATATCTAAGCGCTCTCTGTAGGCAGCAATGTCCCAGAGTAATTTATGGCACTGGCTAAACAAAGAATCGAACTTTTGCCTAAATAAGTAGTTATAAATATTAGATAAGTCATTAATATCTTGCTCTTTTATACGGTCATACATTTCACTATCTAACAGTGTCTGGAACTTATAAATCATTGCCCTACAAAAATTATAACCACTTCTGTCGGACTCAATTGCCTTATCAAGATTCTTGATTTTTTCAACACGGCTACGCTCTTTGTTAATTTCGAAGAGTATATTATTAGCAGTAGTGATATAGCCGAGCTTTCTTGCTCGTTTCTCCAATCTAACCAGCGTTTTAAAACGTTCTTCGGCGGTTTTAGCCTCAGCAAGAACCACATCAGACAGAATAGAAGCTTTAGAATTTTTGTGATAATCCTTTTTCCTCGCTCTAGCCAAGGCAATTGCTGCACTTTTGTTCGTCTTCTCTAAAAGGTGAAGGCGCTCAACATAGAGAGACTCGAGCATTCTTTTATCCTCTGCAGGACAAAGTTCATCACAAAGATCTAGGTACTTTTTTGCTTCGGAGTAATTAGACCTCATTCTGTAAGCTGATGCCAAATGTTCGTAGTACATGTATAAATTATCACTATCAACCTCTTTGATAGTATCTAGTAAAAGCTCTATTGCGGAAATTAGTTCAGCGTAACGAGAGGTATTACATAAAATGTACACATAAGCTCTGCTATAATAACATAGCTTGTTTAGCCTCCTCCCGTTCATTTCATTACTCTCACCGCTCATTTCATTATGGCTAATACTCTGTATACACGAATCAATTGCGTAAAGAAGCAAAGTCCCTGTATTATCTTCTTCTGTACTGTACCCAGCTTGGTAAACTTTACGATTGAGAGAACTAAGCTTAACTCCAGTCTTTGTTGGAATTACCGTAACTTTCAAATAAGCATTGGATATATCGAAAACTTCTGCTTTAGGTATTTTGCTAAGAACATAGTCTTTGATGATCGGGTTAATCTTGATGACTGTAGTAGAAGTGTCAATTTTGACTGTCGTCGCTAATTCAAACTTAACTAGCTCTTGAACGTGCTTAGGGTTAAAACCAGCTCCAAGTTTATCTCGCTTTAGATTAGTTAGTGTTTCTCCATTTTTTAGAATAGACAGAATATTCAACATCCTCAGAGTTAACCTTTTTGAACTATCTCTCATTAGGAGATCTATTTGATCAAGCGTAGTTTTTGGAATATAAGCAAGATGGAAATCATCATCGAAAATATCTTCATGAGCTAAAACTTCTTCTACTGAGCTATTGTCAAGAAAGTCCATTATCTGTTCAAGCTTATCTACAACGCCTTCAGAGCGATCATGAATTTGAACTATTTGAGATTGGGTAAACTGGGCCGAGTTAAATCTATCATTTAAAATTAATTGACTTTCATGCAGAGTAAGTGCGTTTAACTCAACATGAAATTTTCTAAACTGTTTTATCGCTATACTCGAAGAAAAAATAAAAAAAATATTTTTTCCAAAATCAGGTAGAGAATCTGGTAAGTTAGCCAAATACATTAAAGCATCGGCGCTCATTTTGCTCTTAATGTTGTCAAAAATGATGAAATATACCTCTTCTCTCGCTTTCAAGCCAAAAAGGTAAATAAGTTGGGATAAAGGCTGATTGGTTTCTGTCTTAATCTGCTTTTCTATTTGTACTCTTGTTAGCACTTCAGAGCAATCAATTCGCAAAAACTTTGCTTTTCGTTCCCCAAGGGCATGCCTATAAGATGAGATAAAGTCATAAACACCATAACCCAATGCTGCTCGAATAGAGAGTGCGTTATTACGATTAAGAAATGCCAATGAATCTAAAAACGTTTGTTTCCTAACATTGCTATTGTAGCCTCTGTCCTCTATATCATAGAAAGTAATCGCCTCTTGCCGTTGACGAACAAGCTCACGTTTTTCTAGATTTTTTTTTTTAAACTCACTTACCTGACTCAATTGAGCAAAGGTCGTATTGCAATCTACACCACAATAAAACTGAATGCGACCACGAGAAATAGCATCTTCAAGTGTACTGAACAAATCCTGTCGAGCATGCTCAATTCTCGCAGCTTCAGACTCATAAAAGCTCCAAAGAATATCATAATTAGCCACTGTATTAGTTACAGCTGTAGCTAATGAGCGGGTGAAGCTATCCTCCCAGCCACTATATGCCATAATAACGACTAAATCGCTACCAACAAGATTTTGTAAAGACATCTCAATTCGTGAACGACTCAGTTGCAGCTGACTGGTCGTGTGCATAGTATCGCCTTGATCCCATCTCCCATGCAGATGGTAAATATTGATATTGTCGTTAACTTTATTTTGAAATTGCGTATCAGCAACGACGCTGAATGAATTGTATGGAATACTTTGATTATCGAACTCTTCTTCCAACAAAGTATCAAAATTTGTTGTGATAATATTATTAACTTTAAAGTTGTTGTTTTTAATACCTGATACAAAGTCTTTAATCGCTTGTGGGACAAGGTGATTTCCATTGGCATCAATATTACTTTCTACCACATTTCGAATAATCTCATTGACAACACCTTGACCGTAGGAGCCAGCAATAATACTGAAAGCTTGTTGATATTTATCTTGTGGTTTTACTCCACTTAGCGCCTCTTGATAATCAGTTAGCCCTTCTAAATCGTCTTGCTTTCGTACATAGTCTTCAATGAATCCGAGCACTTCTTCAACATTAGGAATACCTGCACCACCATTATTAGCTTGGCTCAAGGCGGCACCGAAAAGAAACGTAGCTCCGTTGTTATGGTTCTTTATACGTCTAATGATCGAACGTTCTGAATGAAATTCTAAAGGCATGTATTACACAACTCCAATAAACCAAAATGACAACAAAATATAAACAAATTTATTTCATATTACATCAAAATAAAAACATATGCATCAAAGTTAAATATTCCCCAGCTCACGCTTTTTAGTTCCCAAACGACCTCAACGCAAATACTCGTTCGTATGTTGGAGAAGGAGTCGAACAGCACCACTCAACACAGCTAAAAGCTTCGTGCAATATTAGACACACGCGAGTGCTCCACTCTTTTGCAAAGCTAACAACAACGGGCTTTTTCGCTAAGACAAGTAATCTCTAGTAAGAACTTAGCGCGCTTAACTTTATTTGGCGTGTTTTAGTGAAAACCTTTATTCACCATTGAGATAAATTTATCAGACTGATGTTTGGTTTGTTTTTCTGATGATTGTATTTTAAACAATTTTTCAATACTTTAGATAATCCGCTTCGCATCGTCAAAACCAAATGACTCCGCTGTTATGCCCATACATATCCATCTATTCAAATGCTGTCTTTCAAGCTTATTACGTACTTCAACAACTGCATTACCAATCGCTTGAACAAAATCGTCAAAAGAATGCGAAGCCACAGCCTTTATCCTTATTACCTTACTGACGTTTTAATTTAACAGCTTTTATAACCTTTAAAAATTACAAGGCATTACAGTTAATTGCATATCATGTGGTGATACGAAAAAGTCCAAATAAGGATATTTGGGCTTTGGGGGAAGTGACGATAAACATCAACTAGTAGGGATTAGCGCTGAGCGCTATGTCAGATGTTATCGGTTAGACAGCTCAGTCAATGCCTGTTTAATAAGCTCAGGGTGGGTAAATGGGATCAGATGCTCAGTTGATGATATTGGTAAATACTGCCCACCACTGGTTTCAGCAACTTCTTGAGACCATTTTCTCCCCTCTGCCTCCCATTTAATGAGATTAGCTTTCGCTTCTTCAGAGTCTGCATTGGCGATATCTAGTTTTTCAAACTCACTATCTATCACTGAAATAGGAATGCTGCTGTCTGGCTGCCAGTTTCTTACTAACTCCAAGTCATCATGGTAGTTCATCATTTCGTGTACTCGAGTAAGTTGAGCTGCAACACTGTGGCGGGTTTGCATTATGTGATTGAAATATTGCCAATCCATGTAGTCTGCAAACTCGCTTCCTTCAAGCAGTGTTTCAATATGCGCCTGCTCTTCAGCTATTTTGCTATCCATCTTTTCTTGCCAATTACCAGCAGCAACATGATCAATCAAGTCTTGTCCGTATTGACGATAAACATCAACTGGGTAACCTTGATACTGAGCAATAGAATGTGGCAGTAAAATATCTGGGTCTAACCACAACATGCTTGCTATCTTTTGCTTAAACTCCTGTGATTTTTGCATCGCAATTAGCGGCACTGAATTACTATTTGCGTAACTCAACAAATGCACATCACTGAGATTGAGCTTTTCAAATAGTACAGGGAGGTCGTGTGCAAATTTATTCATGGAAGGTGTGTCATCAACACTACTTAATCCCTGCCCTAGCCTATCAATGACGTAAACATTGAAACTGTCTGCCAAGTAAGGCTGTAGTAACGCGAACCAAGCACTATCACTATGAAAATGCATATTCGCACCCGAGAGCATGACCACGGTTGGCTTATCTGCATGCTGCTTTAATTGCCGAACATGGTAATAATCGTTGTTTACTGCGATAAGATCAGAGCCTTGGGGCAGCACATAACGGCTTGTCGACTCAAAAAATGCCATTATCGATTCGGTGGTTTGAACAGGTGGTAAATTCCAACTATGACGAGCCCCGCCTACACTAATGAGCTGCGTTTGAATATTGCGATTAGGATAGTGAGTTAACGTCACGCCTTCCGCTATTTCTTCATCAACAGATAAAGCAGCCTCATAGTTTAGATTAGCAATAATTTTAATCGCTTGAGGTGACGAGAGTAGCCCAAAATTTGCGTGACTTTTGCCATTATAGGGCAATACTGAGTCTGCTTTACCGTGCATAATTCGGTAGTTTGTAGGTGTCGAAAAGTTACAGCTATCACCTAATTGGTAGGACATAGGTGCGGCAACCGTTACTATCGCATTAAACGTCTCCGAGCGGTTACATAATAAGTTTTGTACAAATAACCCGCCTTGAGAAAAGCCGGTCGCATAAATTTCACCGTCAATGACATCATATTTGGCTTTTATTTCTGCAATCATCTGATCAACAAAGCCTAAGTCATCTACACCTAAACGATGTGCCTTGTTACAACCACAGCCTTCATTCCACTCTTCGTTTTTTGATTTGGGATAAACAACAATATAATCATCGCTTTGCTCATGTAGCTTGGTTAAACCTGCCATACCGTAAGCAGTGCCTCCAGAACCATGAAAGGCTAACATCAGCTTGTACGCTTTATGTGGCTTTTCAATCGGCTTCATATAATAGTAACGCTCATTGAGTTGATGAACCTCCAGACCATTTACGGGCTTTAACACTCCATCGTCATTGCTTAACGCCTTTTTGCTGTCGCTACTGCTGCCACAGCCCGCGACTAAAGCTGCGAGTGTTAAACCTAACGCCTGTTTTAAAAACATTCGACTTGTCATGTTGGCCATTCCTATTTTATTGTTTTCATGTACTCTAAATACTTTGAAAAAGGGCGCGACGAATTCACATGAAATCGTTGTGAGGAATTCCTTACCAATAAATATAAACAATATAATCAAAGGGATAATAAATGCGCTATGAGATTGCAGCCATTCGGTTTGATACTGTTAATCGAACGCTGACGAGTAGCACAGACTCCATCAGACTTGAGCCTAAGCCATACTTATTGCTACAAACCTTAATTGCAGCAAATGGTAATGTTGTTTCGCGCGATAAACTCATTGCAGAAGTGTGGCAAAGTCGCGTAGTCACAGAGAGTGCAATCAATAAAGCCGTGTCGACATTGCGCCAGTATATGAATAAATTAGATGGTAAAACTGAGTATATAGAGACTATCCCTACTCTTGGATATCGACTGATTCCCGCGGCCACAAGTCATACTCCGGCTACAATAAATAAGACCAGCTCCCGGATCGCGCCACTTTTGGGTGTTTCTCTACTTATTACCAGCGTATGTGCGTTTATTGTCTATCAGTTCATGCAGCCAGCGCAAAATAACGAACCACTCCTACCACAAAAATTAACGAGCCAGAGCGGTATCGAGCTACAGTTAAGTAGCGCGCCTCAATATAAAAGCTTTAGCTACCTGCATCCTACCGGCACTCAGCAATCGGAGTTATGGCTCAATCACAGCAAGCAAAATAGAAAGCTGTTTTCTGGCAACATCAGCACACAAGCCTTAAGCTCAGACGCCAAACACATCGCCTATATTGACGATGATAATGGCTGTACCGTAAAACAATTTGATATCGCGCAGGCACGGCACACGACGCTATTCTCTTGCCAGCCTATCGAAAACATTAAACTAATATGGGGCGCAAATCCGCACGAAATCATTTATCGAAAACGCACAAATATACATAGTGGATACGGCCTTTACCGTTTCGACTCGAATACAAAGCAGCATATCCAGTTAACGCTTCCTCCAATCTCAGGAAACCTCAGGGGCGACCACCTATTTAGCTTATCCACAACTAAAGACCAACTCGCCGCCGCACGCTATCTTGGAGAAGATAAGCACGAGCTGACGGTGTACGATTACCCAAGCATGTCAGTTAAGAGCACCGTTAAGTTACCTTATAATCTCACGGCACTGACTTGGTCTGCTAGCGGACAATCTATTTACTTTAGCGCAGGCAGCAGCATTTATCGCGCTGATATAAAATCGAGCAAAGTAAAACTGCTTCACAAGCTCACAGCACCAATCGAAAGCCTAGTATTACAAGATAACAATGAGACCCTGCTCTTTAATCAATATAAGTTAACTAGTCTAATTCACCTTTTCGACGTATCGGAGCAAACCTTTTCACCACTTGTTGATAATCAGGCGTTGAATCGCTTACCTCGCGCAAATCAAATGCCGCAAGTTTGGTATATTTCGGATCACGGCGCGCGTTCCGCTTTATGGTCTATCAACACTGAAACACAACAACACACTCAAGTTCACTTGCCTCACATTTTTAACTTTCAACGTTATCAACTCAACAATGACGCTTCTAAAATACTTTTTGAATATCAAGACGCCATTTACCAGTTTGCTATCAACAGTCAAAAAACAACACAACTTATAGGTACTGAGCTTAAGCCTTACGTTGCCAATTACAGCCAAGATGACCATGAAATCATTTACAGCAGTGAACGCTCTGGTAGTTGGCAGTTATGGTCTCTAAATCTAATAACAAACCAACATCAGCAACTTACAACACAAGGTGGCTACAGCGGCTACAAGCTTAATAATGTGTTGTATTTTACCAAGTTTACACAGCCCGGAATTTGGCAACTGGAAGACGGGAAAGAGTCTGTAGTTGTGACGGATGTACCGGTGAGAAATTGGCTGAATTGGCGGCTCAGAGATAATGCGCTTTACTATGAAAAAGACAAAAGTATTTGGCGATTTGACCTGAAGACTAAACAAGAAAAGTTGTATTTCACCCCGCCACAACGATTTATTGGGCAGTTTGATATATTGCAAAACGGCGATGTGGTTTTCAGTGAGCTGAAGCAACCAAGTGGAGAGCTTTGGCAATTAGCCGTAAAAAATTAAAGCACAAACACAAAAAACCCAGCCGAGGCTGGGTTTTTATTGATTCTTGAAACGAATTACTTGATTTTCGCTTCTTTGAAGATCACGTGTTTACGAACCTTAGGGTCGAACTTTTTGATCTCCATTTTTTCAGGCATGTTACGCTTGTTCTTGTCGGTAGTGTAGAAATAACCAGTACCAGCAGTTGAAACTAAACGGATCTTATCACGCATGATTTAAGCTCCTTAAATTTTTTCGCCGCGAGCACGGATATCTACTAATACCGCGTCGATGCCTTTTTTATCGATAATACGCATACCTTTAGTAGTAGTGCGTAGAGAAACGAAACGCTTTTCACTTTCAACCCAAAAACGGTGTGTTTGTAGGTTAGGTAGGAAGCGACGCTTAGTAGCGTTGCGCGCGTGCGAACGGTGGTTACCAACCACTGGGCGCTTACCTGTAACTTGACAGACTTTAGACATGTCTATGTATCTCCAATAACTTCGCTCGAGCTTAATTTTCCCTTAAAGGCCTTTTAACTGCGTGCCCTAGGTAAAATCAAAGGGCGCTCTTTATACAGTATCTACAGGCAGAGATCAAGGATCTGATCCTACTGAAATCAGCTCATGGGTAAATTTGATAGCGGCCAATTATAATGATCCGAAGCCCACTAGGAAAGTAAAAACTGCATTTAAATTGAACTAATTTATAAAATTTATACAAATATGCTGATTTAACGAGCAAATTTCTTTTTTGGCCCTTTCTACATCGTAATTTTCACTGTTTAATTTTCGTGCTTATACGTATATTTGGGCAGCAACACTCCACCAGCTACCTCACACTTCGAGTAAAAGCTGAGTGATCAAGCTCCATTCCATTTTGCTCAGTTCAAAAGGACAGCTTGAGAAAGCGAAACCCACCTGATAAAACAGCAACTCAGCTTAAATCAGTCCTCGTTCGGCAAACGAAATACAATGACTTCCGGCGACGATTAAATGGTCAAGTACATTAATATCAACCAGTGCCAAACCTTGCTGCAATTTTTTCGTGATGAGTTTATCCGCTTCGCTGGGCTCTGCTACACCCGATGGGTGGTTATGGGCAAAAATCACGGCTGCACAGTGGTATTTTAGTGCCGCCTTTACTACTTCTCTTGGATAAACCGAGGCCGCGTTAATTGTACCGTGAAACAACACTTCATCTTTTATCAGGCGATTTTGGTTGTCTAGATACAGCACCATAAACACTTCATGCCCAAGCCCCCGTAGTTGAGCACTCAAATAGTCACGTACCGCTGTCGGGTTTTGAAATACCGTTTCTCTTAAGCACTCTTCTTTTAGATAACGCCGGCTTAACTCCAAAACGGCCTGTAACTGGGTGTATTTGGCAACGCCTAAGCCTTTTAACGCTGAAAACTCTTCTAATGAGGCATTGAATAAACGCTGTAACGTTTGCTGTTCTTGTAACAGGGATTCGGCAAGCTCTATGGCATTTAATCCTTTGATCCCAGTGCGTAAAAAGATAGCCAATAACTCGGCATTTGATAATGCCTCAGGGCCTTGCTCTATTAACTTTTCCCTTGGTCGTGCGGATTTGGGTAAGGCTGATATTTGCATCCTACTATTCCTTATATTTGTATGTCTCCTTGACTAAATTAAGCTTAGCGGGTGATCACGATTATTCAAAAGCAAACACAGACTGTGATATCTTTAGTTTATTGATACTGTGATCGTATAAAACAAACATGCAAAGAAATAAACGCCTCTTACTTGGGATCAGCGGTGGTATCGCTGCTTACAAATGCGCAGAACTCGTTCGCCGCCTAAAAGAACAGCAAATAGATGTCAAAGTGGTGATGACTGAGTCTGCTAAGCACTTTATCACGCCACTGACAATGCAGGCGGTCTCTGGTGAAATCGTTTCTGACTCTTTGCTTGACCCACAAGCAGAAGCATCAATGGGGCATATCGAATTTGCAAAATGGGCAGACCTAGTGCTGGTTGCTCCAGCGACCTCAAATATCCTCGCCAAAATGGCAGCAGGTATTGCGGATGATTTACTGACCACATTACTGCTCGCAACGCCCGCGCCTGTTGCCGTAGCGCCGGCAATGAATCAACAGATGTATGCACATCTATCGACTCAAGCAAACCTCAATACCCTTGCTTCACGTCATGTCCAAATCTGGGGACCCGGTAAAGGCGAGCAAGCCTGCGGAGATGTAGGCGCAGGACGCATGCTGGAACCCCATGAGTTGGTGCAACTGTGTTTAGCTGCACTTCGCCCTACTGAGCAAGTATTAGCAGGAAAAACGGTAACTATCACCGCAGGACCGACGCGCGAAGCATTAGATCCGGTGCGTTTTATTACTAACCACAGTTCAGGAAAAATGGGCTTTAGCCTTGCTGAGGCGGCAAAGGCTTTAGGTGCAAGCGTAAATCTGATCGCAGGCCCGGTTTCACTGAATACCCCCACAGGAATTACTCGAATTGATGTAGAAAGTGCTGAGCAGATGCAACAAGCTGCACTCGAATATGCCGTACAATCGGATATTTTTATCGGCTGCGCGGCGGTCGCTGATTACCGTGCAGCCACCGTTGCCGAGCAAAAGATTAAAAAGCAAGGCGATGAAATCACACTTACACTGGTCAAAAACCCCGATATTATCGCCACTGTCGCAGCACTAAAACAGTCTCGTCCTTATACCGTTGGCTTTGCCGCTGAGACGCAGAATGTCGCCGAATATGCGCAAGGAAAATTGGTCAATAAAGGGTTGGATATGATCTGTGCGAATGATGTGTCGGATAGCACAGGTGGTTTTAATTCTGATAACAACACATTGACCCTATATTGGAAAAAAGACCGACTTGAACTCCCTCACTCTAGCAAAAAAGAGTTAGCACTTACTGTCATGCAAGCTATTGCCGAAAAGATAAAATAACCTTCATGTAAAAGACTGGAAAGAAACTGAATAAAACATTAACATGATACCCCGATAATGTGTAAACAAGTCGGGGTTTGCACTTCTGCGCATCACTCTCTGTGCTTAATAAACCCGACAAAAATAATATAACAATTAGAAAAATAAGGGAAATTTCATGCCAGCGACAAAACGTAGTAATCGCAAAGAGCAAATTCTTCAATCACTCGCACAAATGTTGGAAACCAGCCCAGGACAACGTATCACCACAGCTAAACTCGCTGCTGAAGTCGGGGTTTCAGAAGCTGCGCTTTATCGTCACTTTCCAAGTAAAGCGAGAATGTTTGAGGGGCTTATTGAGTTCATCGAAGATACGTTGCTGTCACGCATTAATTTAATTCTAGAAAACGAAAAAGAAACTCGTAACCGGATCTACAACATTCTTACTCTACTCCTAGCCTTTGCAGAGAAAAATCCTGGCATCACACGTATCTTAACGGGAGATGCACTACAAGGTGAGCAAGAACGTTTACGTGAACGAGTTCAAAGCTTATTTGAAAAGCTTGAGACACAATTCAAACAAGTTTTAAGAGAGCGCAAGCTGCGAGAAGGTAAGGCATTCACGAGTGAAGAAAGTGTACTGGCTAACTTATTCTTAGCTTTTGTTGAAGGTAAGATGAACCAGTTTGTAAGAAGTGACTTTAAAGCAAAACCAACCGCGCAATTCGATAAACAGTGGGTTGAGCTTGAGAAAATCTGGCTTTAAACACCTGCGGCTAGCCGCTTAAATACATCCGCACACCGCAGAGCATTTTAGTTTCACTGTTAAAAGTGATAAAAACACAATAAATAAAGACTAAAATGCTCTAGATATGACTCTAAAACTCTCTCTTCTAAGTGCGGCACTTTTTAGTGTAAGCAGCTTAGCAGCTAAACCCAGCCTTGAATTTAAAGACGTTTTTGATTTTCGTTACCCACAAGGTACAGTAATCTCCGAACAAGGTACATTCCTCGGCCTAAGTGCAAAGCCTTACCGTGGTGACAGCGAAGGCCAAGTGTATTCTCTCGACAATAAAGCACTGATTGCATCAGTTCCCCGTGGTACAAATCCAGTTATCAATAAAGGCGCTCAATGGGTTGGTTTTACCCAACGCCCTACCCTACTTGAAAAAGAAACTGCAGATAAAAAGAAGAAAAAAACGCTAAAGAACAACTTAGTGTTGGTGAACACCACAACCAAAGCACAACAAACTTTTAGCTCAGTTAAAGATTATCAACTTTCAGATGATGGCCTGTGGCTGGTGTATCGTGAGGATGCAAAAAAAGGCGACAAAAAGTCAGACGCAAAAGCGAATACAGACGAGCAAACTGATGAACTCAAAATCAGTGCAGATAAGGGTGATGACGCCTTAACGCTTGTAGTGCTGAACCTTTCTCACAATGAAAGTACTCGCTATGACAATATCGCAGCATACAAAGTTGCACCAAATAGTAACGCGATACTGGTCAATCAGCGCAGTGAGGACGGCAGTAAAAACCGTGTTGCTGTTATTGACTTAGCAAGCAATCAAATCACGAGTCTTATTGATGAGCCTGGTGTCACTTTGGGAGACATTGCTTGGCAACCTAACTCACAACAAGTCGCTTTTTATTTGGGTAATTATGTCAACGATGACAAACGTCGTCGCAACTACCAGCTCAAATTATGGTCTCCAACAAGCAATAAAATTACCGACATCCACAACCCAAGCGGTTGGTTTTCGGGCAAAACAGCATCAATCAAATGGTCTGAAGACGGCTCACGACTGTTTTTTGAAAATCGTCCACAGCTTGAAGAAAAAACCAAAGTACTCAAATACACAGATGAAAGCTCGCTTTTTGATTACGATACCATTCGCCAACAAAAAGGCTTAAAGGTTTGGCACAATGCCGATCCTGAAATCAAAACTAGAGAAATAAAAACATGGAACGAAAGCCGCCGAGATCAACATTATCAAGCGGTTTACCACGTAAATGGCGAGCGTGTAGTACAGCTTGAAAACCTTCAGGTGCCTTCTATTTCACTTCACACAAACGCAAACTTTGTGCTGGGCAGTGACGATACACCATACCTAAAGCAAATTATGTACAAAGGCTTTTATCGCGACTACTACAGCGTTGATATCGATAATGGTGATAAACAACTCATCGTTAAAGAAAGTTCAAACCGCCCTACTGTCGCGCCTGACGGTAAACATGCTGCCTATTTCGACGGTGAACAAGTCTGGTTGAAGTCGCTATCCACTCAACAGCTTACCCCAGTAAGCAAAGCGGTTAAAAACGCACTATTCGCGGATGATAAACATGATAAGCCAGAACCAAATAAAGGGTTTGGATTTGCTGGTTGGCAGCTCAATGGCTCGACGCTCTACGTCTACAGTAAATATGATATTTGGGCATTTGATACCAAAACAGCAAAAGCAACTCGGCTAACCGACGGCTATAAGACCCAAACACAATACCGAATTGAGTATAAAGATAAGGACAAACTAAGCTTTAACCCAGACGATACCTTACTGTTAAGTGCGCACAACCTCGAAAATAAACAAACGCATATTGCAACGCTTTCCCTACAAGATAACAAGTTGCAAACTGTTTTGTCTGGCGAAGCTAAATATAGTGTAGTGAGAAAAGCCAAAGAGGCGGACACTTATATTTTCACAAGACAGTCTTATCAAGAATTTCCTGATTATTGGGTCTCAGATAGTAGCTTTAATAACCCGACAAAGCTCACAGATTTAAATCCACAGCAGCAGACATTTGCTTGGGGCCAAAAACCTGAACTTGTGAAGTACAAAGGCTACGATGGCGAAGATCTTCAAGGCGTGTTAATCAAACCTGCTGATTATAAAGCTGGTGATAAAGTGCCTGTGGTGATTTACTTCTACCGCTATATGAGCCAGCGCATGTATGACTTCCCGAAAATGGTGCTAAACCACAGACCAAACCTGCCAATGTATACCTCAAATGGTTATGCGATATTCTTGCCTGATATTCGTTTTGAAATTGGTCACCCTGGGCGCTCCGCAACACAAACAATGCTCAATGCAGCGCAAGCGCTTATTGATAGAGGTGTTGCTGATCCAGATAAAATTGGCTTGCAGGGCCACTCTTGGGCTGGTTACCAAAGTGCATTTATGATCACACAGACGGATATGTTTAAAGCGGTTGTCTCTGGCGCACCAGTATCCAATATGACCTCTGCTTTCAGTGGGATCCGTTTAGAATCAGGTCTTGCAAGACAGTTCCAGTACGAAACAGGCCAAAGCCGTATCGGTAAACCGTTAACGGAGGCGCCTGAATTATACATAGAGAACTCTCCGGTATTTTACGCGGATAAGGTAAATACACCTATTTTGATCATGTTTGGTGATAAAGATGGGGCGGTTCCTTGGCAAGAAGGTATCCAATACTACTTAGCCCTAAGAAGACATGATAAAGATGCCATTTTCTTACAATACGAAGGTGAACCTCACCATCTGAAAAAGCTGCCTAATCAGTTGGACTATTCAATTCGCATGAAAGAGTACTTTGATTACCACCTGAAAGGGTTGCCACCAGCAGCGTGGATCAAATCAGGCGAGGCATTCATTGCTGAATAGTAATTATTCTGGGTACCTTTGAGGTACCCTTTTTATTTCTCAAAAATAGGTTATTTCAACTTATATCTTTATAATTTTGCTATAAAAACCTACCCCACGGCTCCTCCTGGCTACTTTACAGTCTAAGTGTTGAAGTTTATGTAAATGCAATGTAAGTTCTATGCTGCAGGGAAATTTTCCTATTCTGCTAACAAAATACATAAGGAAATAAGATGAAACTTTCAAACCTATCAGCGAACATTAGGCTGTCTTTACTTGCCTGTTCAACGCTAACAGTGGGTGTATCTGGCATCGCTTATGCTGAACAGTCAGGCACCACAACAGCGAATACTGTCGAACGAATTGAAGTAACCGGTACACGAATCAAGCGAGCAGCAATGACTGGCGCGAGTCCTGTGACGAGTGTAACCGCTGAAGATATAGAAATCGCGGGCATTACCCGAGTTGAAGACCTATTGAACAACATGCCTGCGGTATTCGCAGATCAGACTTCAGGTACAGCAAACGGTGCTACTGGTACAGCAACCGTTGACCTTCGAAATTTAGGCCCTTCTAGAACACTAGTTTTAGTCAACGGCCGCCGATTACCCTCAGGCTCACCAGCTGGAATTGAGGGTGTTGGTGCCGACGTAAACCAAATCCCAGCCTCTTTGGTTGAGCGCGTAGATGTGCTAACCGGTGGTTCATCTGCAACATACGGCTCTGATGCTGTTGCTGGTGTTGTAAACTTTATTATGAAAGACGACTTTGAAGGCTTTGAAGTCGACTATCAAGGAAGCGTTTACAACCATAAAAATGACCATAAAGACATGCAACGAGCACTAACTGCCTCAGGCTTCGACATTCCTGATTCCTCAGTTACTGACGGTGATACTCATGATATATCTATGATTTTTGGTATCAACTCAGCTAACGATAAAGGCAATATTACAGGTTACCTCACTTGGCGTGAAATTGATGAAATCCGTCAGGACTCCCGTGATTTTAGTGCCTGCTCAATGAATATCAATCGTAGCAGAACGAGTTCAGCTCCAGGGCAAAGAATATGTCGAGGCTCTGGCACAATACCTGACGGTAGGATCACAGACCAAGCTAGCTATGACTTTAAAGTCGCAGGAGATGATCTAGTACCAACGGGTAATAGTGTCTATAACTTTGGCCCACTTAATTACTTCCAGCGTCCGGACAAGCGTAAAACATTTGGTTTGCTTGGCCATTACAATTTTACCGATCAACATACCTTTTATGCTGAATTGAACTACATGGATAACCGTACCGTGGCACAAATTGCGCCATCTGGTTCTTTCTTCAATGAAGTCGATATTAAATGTGATAACCCGCTTCTTTCAGCAAAACAACGAGAAGTCCTTTGCGGTGCCAATGGGCCTGCGGTCGATGGTGTTGTATCTGGCGCATTTATCGCAAAACGAAACGTAGAAGGAGGCCCTCGCCAAGATGATTTACGACACACCTCTACCCGTTTTGTATTAGGTATGAGAGGCGAAATTGATGATAACTGGACTTATGATGCATTCTTTAACTACGGAAATGTGTCTTATGAACAAACCTACCAAAACGACCTATCAAAACGTAAAATTGTTAGAGCCTTAAAAGCAACCACTGATGACAATGGCAAGATTGTCTGTGAGTCAGTTATTGATGGTAGCGATCCCGACTGTATCCCTTGGAATATATTCGACCCAGCAAATATTACCCAAGAGCAAATTGATTATCTTACCATTCCACTCTTTGCTCGCGGTGATACACGTTCAAAACAAATCAGTGGTTTCGTCACTGGGGACTTAACTGAATATGGCATAGTCGTGCCTGGTACTTCAACAGGCGTCGGTATTGTATTGGGTCTGGAACACCGCAAAGAAGCTATTGATTTTAATCCGGACATTAACTTCATTTCTAACGATGGCGCAGGTCAAGGTGGACCAAGAAAACCCGTTTCAGACCAGTTTGATGTAAATGAATTCTTTACTGAGCTAAATATTCCATTAATTGAAGATAGCTCATTTGCGGATTACATTACATTAGAACTCGCTTATCGCTATTCTGATTACTCAACAGATAAACAAACAGATACCTACAAAGCAGCGTTTGATATACGCATTAACGATAGTTTAGGTTTACGTACAAGCTATCAACGAGCAGTGCGTGCCGGTAACATTCAAGACTTGGCGAGACCGTCTTCACTTGCCCTAGTAAACTGGGACGACCCTTGTGCGGGAGCTAATCCAGCTTATACACTTGAGCAATGTATGAGAACCGGTGTTACAGCAGACCAATATGGTTCTGTTTCTTCAAATCCAGCGGGGCAATACAATGCGATTGAAGCAGGAAACCCAGACCTCAAGCCTGAGAAGTCTGATACCTATTCATTTGGTATTCTTTACTCTCCTGAGTTTGTTGAAGGCTTAGATATCGCTGTAGATTACTTTGATATTACCGTTAACGACGCCATTCAACCTTTCCCAGTACAGTATATCGTAGAGCAATGTGCGATAGACAATAACGAAGAGCTCTGTGGCCTAATAAACCGTGGTGAAAAAACCGGTTCGCTTTGGTTAGGAGAAGATGCCGTAACCGCTACAGATACCAACATTGGTAGTGTAGAGACTTCAGGTATTGATTTTGATGCATCATACCGTTACACGTTACCTGAGGATATGGGTCTTTTAAGATTCTCTCTAATTGGTACATGGATGGAGAAGTTTGATACACAAAACGCACCAGGTGGGATTGTTGATAAGTGTGCCGGGAAATGGGATAAAAATGTATGCGAAAGCCCAGTTCCCGATATGCGTTATAACTTTAAAACAACTTGGGTAACTCCATGGGATGTGAATATTACAGCGACCTATCGTTACGTGAGTGAAGTGGAAGAGTTCTATCGTCCTACAGCTGCGGAATTGGCTGACCCATCAAAATCACCAATACTAGTACCATTGAGTGCAAGAGATTATGTTGATATTGCTGCAACATGGAACGCAACTGAAAACCTCTCATTCAGAGCCGGTATCAATAACGTGTTTGACAACACGCCACCGCTCGTTCCTGATGGCCCTACAACCTTCTCTAATGGTAACACCTATCCGGGGTTCCACGATATCCTAGGTCGTTACATCTTTGCAGGATTTACATTTAGAATGTAAGCACTTTAAATAGTAAATGGCTAATTGCTAGCCATTTACTATTATTTAGATGTCATTTCACTCAGTTTTTATTACATGTCGGGCAGCTAGGTGGACGAGTTGGCTCTCCAGGTACCATAACCATCCCTAGCTTTTTAGTCTGACCATAATTGCCATCATTCATAAATGCTTCCACATAATACGGTCCACCACCCATCGAAAATCTCATTCTTACCACAGCACTTCCAGTAAGTTGATTCTCCGCATTGTAAATTGCTTTGGTTACGCGCTTAGTGCCTCCGCTAAAATAATCACTTTTTGTCGTAACACCAACAATTACAGGTACACTAGGATCCAAAGCAGCTTCAGAGAATTGATCTAATTCAAAATCAATTTTTACTTCGTATTTATCACCATACGGATTTTTAACGGCTTCCATTTTGGGCATATCTTGAACAATTACACCTTTAGCAGAGCACTCATCACTCACTGTTGACCAGACTAAGCCTGCACCATATGTAGAATTAAACGCCAGATTAAAGTATGAATTTGAGTCCCAATTACTTCGGTCATTACCTAAACGACCCCTTTCAGAGTTGTAGTAGGCGACATCTCGAAGCATGTCATTTGGATTACCTACCTCTAGATCTGTTTTAAATCTGTAGCTCTGATTACGTAGAAGATAAGTAGGGCCTGATAATTTTGCAGAAGAGCTTGAATTTATACCGGGTAAAGATCTCAGAAATTCTACGACCGTGTAAAAACTTGGGGCTCGATACAAGTTCCAACCAGCTTCGATAGTAGCTGGTAATTCAAGTAAATTAAGCTCGTGTATTGTACTCTCTTCATATTTACAGCCGCTTGGAACTCCAACTGCAAATGCACTTCCAGAAAAAGTACATAGTAATATTATAATTTTTTTCACTTAAATATCCTTCTATGTGTTTAAAGAGATCAAAATTTAATCAACCTCTATGCAACGTTAGCAAAAAACACATTTCAGGTACAAGTTATTTTGGTAATCTTTATAAATGAGAATTTCAGCTGTAATCGGAAACTAACCTATGGGAACCATGTAACAGTGTCTTAATCAAAATACCGTTGTTTTTTCATGTGAGCATCAATTTGTTTGTGCAATATTCGCCCTATTTTGGATTTAGACTGAGTTGAGCTTCTGCACTAACTTCCTGTGTTGTAGATATCACAAACACATATTTCACTCTGCACCCTTAGGCTAAAATCGAAAAACTTTCCAAAAGCGACCCTCATAACAGATCATCACTGCACTTTTTAAAGGTTGCTTCATCAACGTATAAGACAAGTAATATACTTGTCTTAGGTCACTACTATACACTGTTCTGATTATCTAAAAACTCAAGTAACTCCTTTTCAGGCATAGGCTTTGCGAGTAAAAAACCCTGTACTTCATCACAGCCGAGCTTTTGTAACACCGTCATTTGCTCTTCTGTCTCAACGCCTTCCGCAATTGTTTTTAGGCCGAGATGCTGACCTAAAGAAATGACAAGATCGGCAATTGCACCGCTGTCATCATGAGGGATATCTTTGACAAAAGCACGGTCGATTTTAAGCCGTGCTAAAGGTAGTTTTTGCAAATAGCTCAAAGAAGAAAATCCAGTACCAAAGTCATCAATGGCCACCTCAACACCAAATTCCTGGAGTTCTTGAAGTGTATTGATCACCGAGTTTACTTCGTCCATGACTACACTTTCTGTCACTTCGAGCTCTATATGTTTAGGCTCTACATCAAATGACAAGATAGTGTCCTTAACCTGCTGTGCATAGTTTGGCACCTTAAACTGCGGCACAGAGACGTTAACAGCAATGCTAAGCTCACCGAATCCCTGTTGCTGCAAAGTTGCCTGCAACTGACAGGCTTGTTCTAATACCCATTGGCCAATTTCGACAATAAGCCCTGCATTTTCCGCAAGCGGAACAAAAATCGCAGGGGAAATATAATTCCCATTTCCAGAAGGCCAACGTAATAAAGCCTCACAGCCAATCACCTTGCGATCAACAATGGAAAACTGAGGCTGATACCAGACCTCTAGTTTTTTCATCTCAAAATCTTGCCTGAGCTGTCTTATTAATCCCAGCTTCCAAGCCATTTTTTCTTCTAAGTCTGGGGTATACCAATCTAGTGGAATACTCGACTGCTTTGCTTGGTTAAGTGCAATATACGCGAGTTTTAAGGTTTCTATACCTTGCGGTTGGAAGTCTTCTTGACGACACACTCCAATATGAAAGTGCATGGTCAACAAATGCTCCCCAACATGGTAAGGAACACACAAGTTATCAATAAAAGACTCTTCATCAAACTGCGACTCAGGCATTAAAAAGCCAAACACATCTGCACCAATACGTGAAATTAACTGGGCCTCTGGAAACTCAATACTAATTCGCTCGGCAACCCCTAATAACAACAAGTTTCCAACTTCTTGGCCTAAACCGTTATTGATGTCAGAAAATTGGGCAATATCAACAAGAATAAAAACGAGAGATTGCTGCTGGTTAAAGTAAGACTCTATTTTCTCAATAAAGTTAGCGCGATTGGGAAGTTTGGTTAGATTATCCTTGTAAGCAACCTCACGCAACTCATTGAATAGCTTGATATTATCAAGACCAACACCAACGTTAGTCAGAAATATTTCAGCAAACTTCAATTGCGCTTCCGACGGCTCGCCCTCTAGCTCTAAATAAATGGCTGCCTTTTTGTTTTTGCTTTCAAGTAAGAAGGTAATGTCATGCGCGGTAGATTGGTGGGATTCGGTATCAATACAGTTTTGCACTTGCATGATGACACGACCATTATCAAGCTGCTCTATACCATGACCAAAAAATTCACGGTACTGCTCACTACCGCCAAACACCCTTAAATGCATATCATCATCTAGGTAGCCACTCACTAAGCCTTCGCCTGACGCATCTAAAATATTTGCCAATTGAGCGACAACTGCCGCTGCAAAGGAGCCCATATCGGTATGTCCGAGTATGGCACGAGAAGCTGAAAGGATCTGCTCTAGTGCGTGGCTTTGCGCTTCGAGCTCACAAATTTGTTGATAAGAACGGATAGCGGTAAGCAACGAGGTAACCAGTTTGCTGCGGGTAAGCTCTGTCTTCATTTTATAATCGTTAATGTCGAACTCACGAATGACCTTTTCTTCCGGTGCATAACCCGGTTGTCCTGTGCGCATAATAATACGTACTGCCATATTTTTTATTTCTTCGCGCACTCGACGAACGACATTAAGACCTGCGTCATCGGTTTCCATCACCACATCAAGTAATAGGATGCTGATATTATTTTGTTCTTTTAAAATCTCAATGGCTTCTTTTCCAGAATAGGCGTGAAAAAACCTGAGCTTTTTACCCCAAAACTCTAAATTAGACAGCGCAAGTTTAGTAACAGAATGGATCTCTGGATCATCATCAACGACTAAGACATCCCAAAAAGCACTTGTCGTTTCTTCTTCTTGAGTAACTTCTTCGTGCTCTGCAAACAAATAATCTTCTTGCTCAGGTGCCATGTTTTACCCTTTAAATCCGCACTACTCTTTAATTATAGGCACTGATTCACTCCAGTGTTTACCATCTTACAAAATATGGTACATTTTTACTATTACAGTTCTGTTTGATTAACATACATGAAATATTATAGTCGAGCATAGAACAAAAGAGATGATTTAGCATACTTTTTACCAAAGAGGATTCTGTATCAAACGTTTATCTACTCCTATTAGAATGCTGATGATTTTAGCACTTGTTATCGTGATTGCTGGTTTAGCGATGCCACACCATTATAAAGTGGTAAAAAGCACCGATATTTCTGCAAATAACACAACACTTTCCCCATTAGTGTTATCCCATTGGCCGACATTATTTAATTGGCAAACAACTGAAGACATCCACTTTCGCATACTGCCAAAAAGACAGCGAGTAGGAGCCTCAGCAGTGTTAGTGCATCCTTGGGGAGAAGCAGAAATAACCATCACCAAAATCGACGAACAGAGTTTAGAGCTGTCATTACATTTAGACGATGAACATTTAGCCAAAATTAGCCTTAATTTATTTACCATTCAAGCCGATAAACAACTGACCATCACAATTGAAGGAAGAGCCAATACGCCCTTTATTGGCAGTTTCATCGCACTTTTTATGCAGCAGTATTTACAGCAACTCACTAACTCCGCGGTAAATCATATGCACACACGATATAAACTACGAGCTTGATATGGCAGTCAAAAATGCACAAGTAAAATCAGCCTTAGCGCTTTCGATTGAAGAAAAGCTCGGCTACCCTATGGTGAAACGGATCACACCACTTGTCACTCAAAATGACCGTTATCAGTCTGATAAGAATAAAGACAACCAATACACGGTGCGAACTCAACATGGCACACTAAAACGCGCCCTCAAGCGCCAACAACTAATCAAAATCCAGCGCCAGCAAAATCTTGAGGCCATTATGGGCATGGCGCTTACATTGTGCCCCGAGGTTACCGCCCGAGGTCGCCCAGACCCCGATTGGTTGGAGCACTTCATCACCCTTGCAGAAGACATTGCCAATCACTCCATGCAAAAATTGTGGGCAAAGATATTAGTAGGTGAAAGCATTACGCCTGGCACTTTTTCAATTAAAAGTCTGCAAACCCTAAAGATGATGACCCAACGTGAAGCAACTGCGTTACAAAGATGCGCTCCGCTGTGCGGCTACTTAGAAAAAGAAGACAGCTACCTTATTCTTCATGGCTACTATAAAAAGCCGTCTATTTTTGATTTGCTACGTAAAGGCAGCACTGAATCCATCAATTTAAGCCAAGCAGGGCTGAACTTCCCGAATATACTTACGCTGATGGACATTAATATCCTTTACCGGCAAGAAATTGAGTCCGCTTCACTACAAAAAGGACAGTCAATGCAGCTGGTGTATTTACGTAAAAAAATGACCTTAACGGCCAAATCCAATGACTTGGTGCTAAGCTATTACAAGCTGACGCAAACCGGAGACGAGCTAAAAAAATTACTTCAAAGCCCGATAAATAAACAATACAAACAACTTGTAGAAAAGGCCTTTGAAAGCGAATTTTCTCTCGAGTGGGAAGAGAGATAAAGAAACTATTCTATTTACCAAACAAAAACAGCTTGGTCGATCACTCGTACCAAGCCGCTAAAGGAGTAAACTACACTATCTTAGAAGTGTAGTTGGATCCCTGCAAATGGACCAGAGACATCCAGGTCTGTGTAGATATCATCGATATCATCTAGCTCAAGTACCATAGAGCGGTAACCCACTTTTACCGCAACATCAACAGCCATATTGTCGATAAACTCATAAGCGATACCAATTTGATAATCTTGGATTTTGCTGTCATCAATTGCAAGCATGCTGCCTTCGGCAAAAACACTTAGCCCTGTAAGTGGTAAACCCACTTCACCGCGCAAATAACCGAGAGGAACAAAGCCTGAGAATTCAACTTCTTCTGTGCGTGTTTGACCATTTGCAGTACCAGTTACCATGATAGAACCGTCAAACTGCTTAAAGTTCACACCAAAGTCTAACGTCAACAAGTCATTGTCTAGCACTTCGTAATACAATGTGTAGTCGATGTGGTTTAGATCTGCGTTTGTTGTCGCATCAGTACCTACCGTATAAACTTGGCCGCCAAAGTCAAAAGACTCTGTTAACGTCGTTTGACCATTTAGCTCAAGCTCGGTATAGCGTAACTTGATATTTGGTACCAGCGGTACTGGGTGCTCAAGTGCAGCATAGAAACTCGTAAAAGTTTCATCGTCAAAGTTAAAGGTTTGCATATTGCCTTTTTCAGCAAAGCTACCTTCGGTTTCGGTATCCCACCCTTCTGCACCGACATAAAGCCCGAGTACCGTGTCTGCGTGTGCAGCAGGTGCTAAGCAAGCGAGAGATAATGCCGTTGCTAAAAAGTGTTTTTTCATGATGTTATCCTTGCGCTAAAAGTTCACTAAGTTCGATGAGAGCCGCATTGGCTCGCGAAATATAATTTGCCATAACCAGAGAATGGTTCGCTACCAAGCCAAAGCCACTGCCGTTTAACACCATAGGGCTCCACACCGTCTCTTGAGTCGCCTCTAACTCTCTGATGATCTGCTGTAGGCTGACAAGTGCATTTTTCTTTTCAAGCACAGGTCTAAAGTCATGCTCTACCGCTTTCATATAGTGCAGTAACGCCCATGTGGCGCCTCTGGCTTCATAAAATACATCATCAATCTGCCACCAAGAGGTTTTCACCATATTATGGCTTGGCGTCATGGTTGCTTGATCAGCTGCCGAATCCCCAGCTAAATCGGTATTTAATCTGTCTTGCCCTACGCTCGCACTTAATCTTTGGCTTAAGCTGCCCATGCGCTTTTCGGCCTCTTTTAACCAAGCTCTCAAGTTATCAGCACGCGCATAAAACTGGCTATCGCGGTTACTATTATCAGAAATTTGAGTCAAATACTGACGTAGTAAATCATTACCTTTTTGATACTCACCCTCAGCACTTGGCCACATCCACGCTGTTGAACTGATATTAAACTGTGGCTGAGCTAGCTTTAAACTCGGGTGCTCTGTCGATTGAGATTGTGAACGACTAAAATCTTTACGCATCGAAAGCGTGAGATCTCGTGTCATCTCAAGCACACCGTACTCCCAAGCAGGCATGTTATCCATCATTACGCTTGGTGGCATCATGTCATTCGACAAATAACCGCCCGGCTTATTCAGCAATGTATCCGTCACTTTAATCAAGGTATGTGTCGTTACATATCCAGTGACCAAAGTATTGCCATTTTTCTGCGCATCCGCTTTTGCAACTGCGACGACGTCAAACTGTTCTGGTTCCACACTCCAATATACGGCTATAACATAACCCAGAAGTATGACAGCGATAATGCCAGAGATGATTTTTCCCGTATGATTTCCCATTTAATACCTCACTGTTTTTAGTGATGAGAGTGATGTCCTGCGTTTGATTTTTCTTTGCCACCAAACATATCTGCAAGTGCGACGACTTCAGCCATTGTGAAGATCCTATCGCCATCAGCAAAATATAGCGTAAGCTTACGCTGCTCACCGACTTTTAATGTTTCTATTGGTTCAAACACCATTAAGTGATAACCACCAGGCTGAAATGTCACTGATTTCCCCGCTGGAATAACAAGCTCGTCAACGCGTTGCATTTTCATCATGTCTTCTTTATGTACATGCTCGTGAATTTCAACACGCTTAACACCCTCGAGCGCAGCCTTAACCAACACTTTATTTTGCTGTGTTGGATTTTCAATAACGAGATAACCTGCAGTTGAAGGTGCTGCCGGTAAAAATGCACGCACGGTTGCGTTGTGAACAGAAAGTTGCTCCGAACCATGATGATGTTCACCATGCTCATGCCCTTGATGAGCTGAAGCGTTAAAGCCGATAAAAGTTGATAAAGCAAAAATTAAGGTTTTGATTACACTTGATTTCATGTTGGCTTTCCTTGGATTTATAACTGCAAATAACTATATCACAGATCCCAATTTAGCGTGTTTTTTATCTCCTATCACCAACAAAAACCACTACTCAAGCTTTTGCCTGAGCAGATTTGTCTACCACTAACCACACAATTGCAATAATACAGATGAGTGGAAATAGCACTATCAGCGAATTAAATAGCAATGTCATTACTAGCCCAATGAACACAATAAGGAGCAACCCTAAAACACCTGCGCTCAAGAGTGCTCCTAGCACCACCAGCGCTACAATTGCAAATAGCAACGTGAGTATTTCAAAGCCAAACCAACCTAGGTCAAATCCCATATCGAGTTGCAGATCGCTGATGTCTAACCATATTAGTGGCAGCGACACCCAAGATAGCGCCAATAAAAATACCAGCGCTAATAATATACCGGCCACGACTTTCATAGTGCCTACCTCGTCGCCGTTACTTAGTTTTCGTATTGCGCTTTTGGCATTGCAAACCAAGCGACGCCATACGCTAGCATTACAAATATTGGAAACTTAAAAAACAGCAATACCGTTAGTAAACGCGTTAACCAAATTGGCATATCAAAACGTTGTGCTAGTTGCGCACATACGCCACCAATTTTCTTTGAACTATTCATTTGAGACAGTGTTGATTGATATCTATTTTTCATCTTTATCCCCTTTCGCTTTGATTGCTCAGTTGGTGTAGGAGGCGAGCCTAGCTCGCCATTTTTTGCTTCAGTTGGGCTAATTCATCGTCGATTTGTTGTTGCTTTTGCTCATCTTCAAAGCGCTGCCATACATCAGGCTGCCCTAAGTCATAGGATTCGACTTCAGCTTCAAGGCGCGACACCTTACGCTCTAACTCGTCGAACTTGCGCGTTGCAGAGTGCATGTCGTCACTATTCAGCGTTTGTTTGATGGTTAACCTTGCCTTACCAGTTTCCAAGCGGCGCAACATGGCCTTTTCTTTTGCCTTTAATTGCTGAATTTTGCTTTGCAACTTGTCCGCATCTGTGCTGAGTTTTTCAAGTGCAGGCGTTAGATCATCAATTTTTTGCTGTGCTTCTTGTGCTTTTTCGGTTTCTCGCTGCTTTTGCTCAAGGGCTGAGCGGGCAAGATCTTCACGACCTTTTTCAAGAGCATGTTCGGCTTTGCTTTGCCACGTTGTCGCAGCTTTGTTTGCTTGCTCAGCTTGACGCTGCGCTACTTTTTGTTGGCAAATAAGCTCAGCTGCCGTTGCACGACAATCAGATAGCGCTTCTTCTAAATCACGCACTAACTGAGTTGCCATTTTTTGTGGGTCTTCCGCTTTGTCTAGTAACGCGTTAAGTTCTGCTTTGATAAGGTCTTCAATTCTGTTGATGATGGTCATTGTTCGGCTCCTTTTATAATATAATTAGACTATTCCAAGAGCCGTGCCAAAAATAAAAACAAAATTAAATCATTGAGTTAAGGTTTTTTAAAAAGAAAAATAGATTTACTGAGAGACATTAAATAGTGAAAAAGACGATAAAATCGTCTTTTTCACACATAGGATTGGAGCAATATATTTTACACTTCAGGTACAAAAGACAGCGCCTTCTCCATCACCTCTATGCTAGCCTCTTTTTTGTGACCGTTTTCAGATAAGTGACGACGGAATCCTCTCGCACCAGGCTGATTTTGAAAAATACCCAACATGTGACGCGCAATATGCCAAAAGTTTGCACCATTCGACATTTCACTTTCAAAGTAGCCATACATGCTTCTTACGACTTGATGACGTGTTTGCGTAAACGCAGCTTCGCCATACAATAGCTCATCTACCTGTGACAACATAAACGGGTTGCTATAAGCTTCTCGGCCAACCATTACCCCATCTAAGTGGGCCAAATGATGCTGACATTCCTCAAGAGTTTTAACACCACCATTAATACTGATATGCAGATCTGGATAGTCTTTCTTCAATTGATAAACGCGAGGATAATCGAGCGGTGGAACCTCACGGTTTTCTTTCGGGCTTAAGCCTTGCAACCATGCTTTACGGGCATGAATGATAAAGTCATCACAGCCCACCGCCTGCGAGGCTTCAATCAACGCCGTAAGAAACTCATAAGAGTCTTGTTCATCAATACCAATGCGCGTTTTTACCGTTACCGGAATATTCACTTCTGCCTTCATCGCCGCCACACAATCAGCAACGAGCTGAGGCTCAGCCATTAAACACGCCCCAAAGCGACCATTTTGCACGCGATCTGACGGGCAACCCACATTTAGGTTTACCTCACTGTAGCCATATTCCTCAGCACGCTTAGCGCACTCTGCCAGCGCCTTAGGATCAGAGCCACCCAACTGCAACGCCACTGGTAACTCATGCGCACCAAATGCCAAATAATCCCCTTTACCAAAAATAATCGCACCTGTGGTGATCATTTCAGTATAAAGCACCGCATGTTTAGTCAGCTTACGGTGAAAGGTTCTGCAATGTCGATCAGTCCAATCCAGCATAGGTGCAACGCTAAAGCGGCGAAACGCCGAATTACCTGTGTTTATTGGCGCAAAGCCTGATTTATATGGGTTATGCATATTACCTCTAGTGCCCCGAATCACCTTGAATTTCCCTCAATATCGTTATATGGTGCCCCACATGTGCCCCAAATTTTGTAGGACGACATGGCATCATTAACCATTGAGAAGCGCAAAAAATCCAACGGTGAATATAATTACCGCGCCTTAGTGCGCGTAAAAAAATCGGGCGTAATTATACACCGAGAATCTAAAACTTTCACCCGTATCGAACACGCCCGCACTTGGGGTAAGAGGCGCATTGAACAAATTGAGGTTAACGGTTTAAAAAAATACAAAACGGTTACTCTCGGTGAACTGCTAAATTTGTACTACGAGGATCACGATTTATGGTCAAAAACTGGCAGGACAAAACGCTACGTAATTAAAATGCTAATGGACTGCGACCTATCACAGATAGATAGCAACGAACTGAGAACCAGCCATCTAATTGAACACTGTAGACACCGCCGCAATGCGGGAGCCAGCCCGCCAACTATTTACCACGATATTGCGTATTTACGGAGCGTCATGAAAAAAGCGATGTCGGTATGGGACATCACAGCAAACTATCAGATATTTGAAGATGCAGTACCCACATTGATAGACATGGGTCTAGTAGGCAAAAGCCAAAAGCGCACTCGCCGCCCAACAGATAACGAACTGGAGGTATTGCGATTGGGTCTACAAAAGCGCATGGAATACCGTCCGAACGGCGCAACCCGCATCCCCTATTTAGATATTTTGGATTTTAGTCTACTGACCTGCATGCGCATTGGTGAGGTATGCAAAATCACGTGGGATGACCTAAACACCAAACACAAAACAGTCATAGTTCGCGACAGAAAAGACCCACGAAAGAAAGAGGGTAATCATATGATCGTGCCTCTGCTTGGTGGCTCATTTGATATTGTAAAGCGCCAACCCAAAACAGACGAAAGAATATTCCCGTATAACCCGCGCAGCGTTGCCTCGGGATTCCAACGAGTACGTAATGAGTTAGGTATTGAAGATTTGCGCTATCACGATTTGCGCAGAGAGGGAGCAAGTCGTTTGTTTGAAAAAGGTTACAGCATAGAAGAGGTTGCGCAGGTTACAGGGCATCGCAATCTGAATATTTTGTGGCAGGTTTACACCCAACTATTCCCGCACAAATTGCATGACAAAGAAGATTTGTAATGTAGTGAGGGAGTCGAACCCCAAAAAGCAATGTGAATACCCCCACATACCCCGCCATATCTACGTTTTAGAATTTGACAATGGATATGTTGGGGTATGTTTTTCTCTGGGATAGCCCCAAAATGTCCCCAAACCCTACTGGATTTTTTCCTTGATTTCTTTGACCGATTCCTTGAGCCATCGAATATCTGTTTTGTTGGTCGTTACAGCGCCATACAGAAATATAGCATTCGCCAGTATCGTGAGTATCGTGTCTTGACTGATGTCCATCCCTACCTCGCTTGCACGGTTGCTACTGTTTGTGGTGAGACCTCACCATCTAACAACACCTGATACTCAGGCCGCAGCCTCATTTCAGCATCAAAAATGGTGTCCACCAATGCCTGATTTTTAGGGTTCAGCTTGATAACCGCTTCCAGCCACAGCTCATCTTTGACCTTGTAACTAAAATCCAGTTTTGATTTATCAAGGAAAAAGCCCGCCCATGCTCGTTCAATATCATGCGAGCCGTTCGCCTGAAATTGCAGTTTGGCCAGCAGATTCCCGAGCGGTTCGGTAAATGATTTTGAGCCGCTATTGATGTATTGGTAAATGTAGTAAACACCCCCAATAGTGAGCAATAGACTCAGGTTTTTGCTAATGAAGTTACCCATAGAACCCCCATTCAAACCCCTGCTTGATGGTCTCCAGTGGGAACGGTTGTTCGCCGTTCTCCATGTGTATCATCGCGGCCATTACATGCGGGTATTCATCACGGGTAAGCAGTCGGCTTGCAGGAATGCCCGTATAATCGACCACAAAGTTAATGTAGTTGGCGGTGTCGTTTTCATTGGTCGGCGCCCATCGTTCAATGATGCGGCCAATGGTTTTACGTCCGTGTTTATTGGCATAGGTGCGCAGAATGCGCGCCCCTGCCCTTAGTCCATATAGTGGCGTTTGAAATTCTTCAAAGGTGGGGTCAAGGTCAAGCTCGTGCTCGCCCTCCCACTCAATATCATTCCATTGCTCTTCTTTGATGTTTAGCGGGTTGTTGTTACGTAGCCCGCGAACCGTGTCTTTTGTCGTCATGAGATAGCCAATTCCTAATACAATTAATGCGGTGATGATGTGTGTAATGTCTAATTTCATCAGACACGCTCCTCCAGCACTTGCGCGATGCCAGCCGATACCAACACAGGCACTTCTGCGTACAAATCTAAAAAATAAGTGAACGATGTGCCGTAGTACTCAAGTGGGTAATGGTCTCGCACATCGCCGTCGACAAAGCTCTCAACCATGAATACCCTATGAGTACCTGCCGACATTCGCACTCTCGCGCGCATTTCACCACAACTGCGACCACCTGAACCAATACGCCATCCACCTCCGAATTCTAGCTGCTCGCTTTGCTCATCTCCGACTGTCCAAAATAGCGCTGGATTGGTCTCGTGCGTCCCTTCCCAATCGTAGGGGTCACTGGGGTATTGGCGCTGCACATCAACGATTGCATTTGCATAAATGTAAAAATACTGATTATCCAGTTCGGGCGGTATTACGATATCAACGTAGCGCACACCGCCCGCCTCCATTTCTGAGCGCGTGGGCATTTGGCTTTTGGGCCATGCGTATCGCGCAGGTTCCATCAACTGGTTTTCGTAGAATTTTGTTGTCGTCTCGTCAGTGACCCAATAGTAAAGCTCACCGTAGCTATTTATCTCAATATCCCGCCCCGCCTCGTACAACCTGCCGTTTTGCACAATGCCAGCGCCAGAAGTCATATTAGAACCACCAATGTACATGTCGCGGTCACATGTAATTGTGGTTTTTAGGCGCGGCGGGTCATAATCAAGCAGTTTATTGACGCCTGGCATCAGTGTTATTTGGCGTGATGTCATCATATTTGAGCGCATGGGCTGGGGCGTAAAATGATACTCGTGCCACGACACCCATATTGCGATATCCATTGCAAACTCTGTATATATCGCAACACGCGCAAACTTAACGCTATTCAGGTTCATACCCTGATAAATCTCAGTTTCCAGTTTTACACTACCGTGCTCATCAAAAAAACGTGCAAAGACACCTGTTAGCGCCCTTACTACAGCAAACGAGGTGCCCGGCACATTAACATCCCACAACTCACCTGCGGCTAGTTTGTTTTTCAAAATCATCAATTAGCCCTCATCATTGCTACAGCCATACCCATGCCACCCAAACCCAACATGACGTACATCATGGTTTTGTTGGTGCTGATTGCGAGTTGCTGACCATCCGAGCGCGTGGAGTGGTCTGCGAACTGCAGCGCTTGCTTATGCGCCAAAATAGTTTGGTCGCTGGCGTCTTTGTATGCGTCCTGCGTTGCTGTAATTACCTGCGCCCCCAAATCCTTTGCTAAGTTTGATGCGTTATCCATCGAATACACTGCAACGTCTGTCATGCGTGCATTTGCATTGTCGGCGGCATCAATTGATAGGCCAGCGAGTTGCGCCGAGTTATCCATTGCGTAACTGGCAACGTCAGTAATTCGTGCGTTTGCATCCCCTATCGCACCAATCGTTGTATTTAGCGTGTCACCAGCAAAACCAATAACATCGCTATTGATACCAGCAGACAGCCCCAACATCTCACGCGCTAAATCGCCATTTTCTGCAAGCGCATCTCGCGTTAGTGAGTTTTGTGCGTTGATACTGTCACCCGCAATGTTTCGGGTCATCGACAGCGCATCGCCCGCGAAATCTAGTGAGTCGCGATTTACATTCCCTGCAAAATCAAATCCGTCTCGAGTCATATTGCCAGCAGCATCAAACCCCGCGATATTTGCATCAACCAACCCCGCACCTAGTGACTCAATTGCGCTAACTAAGCCGCCGTCAGTCATGTTGTACGTGTTGCCGCTGCCATTTGTGATAAAGCCGTTATTGTCACCCTGAACACCAATACTCGTACTGGTGTTATTGGTGGTTTGGCGTGATGTACTTCTGGATTTACTACCCATTTAGCGTCATCCTATAAATTGCATAGCCGTCTTCGTCCGTCGACTCGTACACAAATTGATAGGCCGACAACAAACGTTTTAACGCCTTGCGTTTTGTGTGGTAAACAATGGAGGGGGCTGAAATGCGGCGAGCTAACGACACCACTTTTGGTGCAATCGACAGCAGGTTTTTACCTGCCGCGCACACCACACACAACCCGTCACGGTCTACACGCAACACGCAATAGCACCCCTCAAACTCAACCAGTACCGCCGAACCATGCGCCACTTCATTTTTTACGGTTTCATAGTCTGCCGCTGCCGCTGATTTAATTTGATGAATTTCGCTAATGTGCGCCACGCGCATACCGCCCCCTATTTTTTCAACAGAAATAAAGCAGCAATCGCCACAGCACCAATAATCAACAACTGGTTGTTAGTGCCGCCACCGAAATTGATATTTCCACCCTGAAAACCAATTCGCTGCATTTGGTCGCCAGTGCCAGATGTTGCGCCTGAACTAATGGGACTCCCAGCCCCATTAGTCATACCGGGTATCGCACCCGCTGCACCTAGCATTGCGCCAAACATTACGACTGCCCCGCAGGTTTGCGCATCCAATCACGTACATAGTCAGCCAAAATTGCACCCGCGACCGAGATAGCCACGCCATACGCAAAATACTTTAAGTTCTTCGGATTACCTTTCATTTCATTGCCTTCATAATTAGTGCTACAGCCAACAACCCACCAAATCCGTACAGTACGGTTGATTGTGGTAAACCAAACACCATTGGTTCAGTAGGTTGCGCGGTTTGGGTTTTTGGTGCGTCCACAAGTACCGCCGCGCCATTGTCTAGCTCTGTGGTGTTCATGTGTTCGTTTTGGGTGATGCCGTTTGATGACTTGATGGCCTTAACCTTTTCGACATCACCCCAAATTTTCAGCGCGTTACCCAAAAATGAGTTCGCGCCATCCCACCAACCGCCGCCCGTTGTAGTTGCCGCCATTGTTGGCGCTCCCTCTGGTTGCATTGGTCAACCCCCTTAGAATGTTGATTTTGCGTAGTCATCGAAGTAATGCACGACCACTTCAGCGCTACCCGCTTCAGACGCTTCAACACGTAAACGCATGTCATTGATGGTGTTATCCAGCGCTAGCGCACTAAACACATCCCCTGCCAAAAACAGGTCAATTGCGTGTGTATTGGTTCGTGGTGAACGGCCGCGCTGCTTTAGGTGGTGCGTGTGTAGTGGTGCAGGAATGTGGTCACGCCATTTCACGTTGTTCACCAGAAATTCGGCAGATGTAACGCCCGATTTTTTAATTTCAATTAGCGCGATTTTTGCACCTAATGGGCGCGGTAGATTTTCAATTTCATTGATACCAACCGCAAAGTTGTAGCGGAACGAACGGCGCTTGAACAACCAACCAGGAGCAGAGCCAGAAGATTTTTCCGCGAATGCTTTAATCACCGGTGCAATTGCATCCGTTGCGATATCAAATTTGATTTGTGCGATAGATAATCCAGTTGTACCCAACGCAAAAAAGCGTTGCTCAACCAGCGATGGATTTAATACACCCTCAATCTCAGGACGCACAAAGTACAGCGTTGCAATACCGTCAACCTGCTCACGTTTAAAATATGCATTTTCGTCAAGCAGGTCTTGCAGCGTGGCGTACTCTGTTAGCGTTCGGCCTTGTAGCTCAACTTTTAGATTTTTGATTTGTGCAGGTGTTACACCTGAATATTCAAAATGGATTTTTTCGTATGTGCGGCCAACTGGCAGCGTTAACGAAACACTGCCGCCAGCAGCAACACCAGTTAGGTTATTTAGTGGAGAAACTTCTAACATTGCACCCCCTTAACCTACGATTGTGCGTTTGATTGAACGAAGCGCACGAACGTTATTGAGGATGGCTAAAACGCCGAGGGTGACACCCACGGATGTCAGAGTAGATTTATTTAACATGCGATTACCTTGTTTGGTTTTAAAATCGCTAAGTAATAAATCAGGCGTTTCGCTCTTGAGGGAAACGGTTTTCGCTCCCCTTATAGCGAAAAGAGCGAAATTTTCGCTCTTTTAGGGTGTTTTTTAAGCAGCTCGGAGCTGGTCAAATGTCAAATTTTCAGCTTTGCCTGTTTTCAGATGGATTACTTTTGGCTCAATATTCCCTATTCCCCCCTTACTTTTTACCAAATAATAAAGCCGCTCATCTTCGTAGAGGGCGTTGAGTTTACTTATCAGGTAAATGTCCGTTAATTCCGCATCCAACTCCACAGAGACGCGCTTTGCATCCGCTTGCGCTTCCTGCGCACCAAGCACTTTACGTGGCGAATTGTTCCAGATGGTTTTGGGCACTTCCTGCGAACGCTGAAATACCGTGTGCAGAATCACACCGAATTTTCGCCCACCCGTTGCCAACTCACCAATGATGGAGTCATCCTTACCAGCGGTGTCGCTGAGCTTGGCGAGCTCTTCAATCACAACATGTAGTTCACGGTTGCCGTCTGCCGCTTCCCACATAAGCTGACCAAACCAATAGAGCTCGGCTTGCTTGGCTTTTTTCAGTTGCTCGCCTTTGAGGGATTTAGGGAACTCAGGGCTGTACGCCACAACAAACTTTTTACCCGAACGCCACGCTTCCACAAACGCCTGAGCAAATTGCTTGCGATTTGTGTAGTGATACACCGCACGGCCACCCAAACCATTGAAATGCCCTTTCTTGCGGCCATCGTATTTGTAATCGCCGTATAAATCGAAAATCGCGCATTGGTCGCCCACCATATCCAGCAACTTAACGGCGGTAGTTTTACCGCCGCCAGTTCCTGCCAAATAACATACATGCTTTGCTTTTAAAGCATTGTTAGAGTTAATGGCCACTAACAACCTCCGTATTTTCGCTATTTAATTCACTCTTGGTGTTCTCTTTTTCGTATGCCTTAATTTGCTTAAAGACCGAAATCGCAGCAGTGCCAAGAACAAGGCCGAGTTCAATTTCTTCTTTCCACTTCACCATCCAAGAGGGCATCCCGCCCTTGCAGTATTTGCGCACCACTGGCGCGGCTTTTTCTGCAATCACTTCGCGAGTATCGTTATCAATGGTTACTGGCGCTTCAATGGTAGACTCGATAAAGTCAGCCAGCGAAGAAACGCCATACCCAGCCAGCGCACTAATATCGCTTTCGGTCATTTCTTCCGATTCAGCAACTTCCCCCACTTGCTCATCCTGAACAGCAGTGAACTTATCTAGATGGCTGTATTCGTCCACCTGTGGCGATTGCTGCAACTCCGATTGCTCCGATTGCGAGCCATCCCCAAAAGTTAAATCCTCCATCGCCGTCGCTATCGGTGTTTTCTGCATATCGCTCGGTAGTGGATTCGCTTGGTTTTGCATGTTCATTTGCTCCTAGTTCGCTAATTTGCTCTGTTTGTGGCACCCATTCATCGGGTGCGGGATTGTGTAAAACCACCTGCGTTTGCATTTCGCTATTTTCGCTCTGCAAAGCTGGCGGTTGCTGGGATTGTTTATTTACCGCTTTCGCCCATTTCGCTTGAACATAGTCCCCGCTTCTTTGGTCCATTCCGCAATTGGAACAGTGCAAGTAAAAAAGTTTTTTGCCGTTTTTTCGGCGTTTGATACTGGCGAACGTGCCGCAGCCATCACACTCAATTACGCCTAGTTCCTCGTTAGTCGATTTCGCCATAAGTCGCCTCCAGCATTTCTATTCGACTGACCATTTCAGATATCAGTTGCACGGTTTCATCCAGCGCCTTTTCTGCTAGCTCAGCTTTTCGCCCCGCTTTGTAGGCTGGCATACTTTTCGCCTTTTCAATTTTGTCCTTGATAGACCTAACTATGTGTTGCATAACTCATTGACTCCTGCATTAGATTCCCGCCGCGAACCCAGTAATGAGTTACGGTTTGGTTGATTTCATCATCTTCTTGGTAAGTTGCCCCCCGCATCACCGCTTTTCGATGTTCGGGTGGTATTAAATGAATGGGGTTTACCTTTTCCCCATGCCCAATCTGCCAATCATTGGCTGGGGTATTACAGTTATTTCCAGTGCTCCAAGGAGAGTCGCTGTCGCTCCTCTTTAAAAGCCACTGAGTAACCCGAGTGACATAGGTAAACCCGCGCGATGCGATACCTATGGTGCGCTGTTTTGGCTCTCCGTATGCGTTTGCACCACTCTCCTCCTTGGCTAGTTCTACTGGTCTTGATTGCTCACCCAATGCGCCGCCGAGCAATTCAATAAACTCAGCAAAGCGGCTATTGTCGGCCGCTTCGAATATCTCTTTTGCGATTTCAGACAATTTTTCGACTGACTCTTTAGGCACACGGCGAAACTCGCGCCATATACCAACAGGCGCACCGCCGATAAATTGAAATTGACGAATACGCCAACGGCTAGCCCATGCCGCTACATTCATCACAATGCCGTTTTCAGACTCAATAGGTAGCCCCGTTTCGTCATCAAACATATCGCCCATGTGCGCGCCGTTTATGTTCTTGGAAATGTATTTGATGATGTACGACACCGCGTCGCCTTTGCTTTTGTCTTCCGGTGTGGCATCAAAACGATTTTCTGCAGCGCCCTCTTCGTCGCCATCGTGTTGCAAGGCATAGCGGCGCAGGGTGTTTGTGACTGTGACTTCGTCATTTGGCTTCATAAACAACACCATGTGCCAGTGCGGGGTTGCATCTGCGTGAGGCTCAACAATACGCAAACCAAACACCCCAATTTTAGCCTTGGATAACTCAGCGCGGACTTTCGACCATTGTTTTACCAAATACTCTTGGGTTTCGCGTGGCGATGCGTTGTTATATTTGCCGCTACAGGCGTGGTACTTAGACGGCGCAGTAACGGTGTAGAACATGCACGCCATGCCTTTTTCCTCTGCCCATTCTTTATAGCCACGAATGCGAACTATCATTTCAATGCGCCTAATTTCGGGGTTAGAAATGGAATGGTCAAAAACGTGTTTTAGGTCGATGGTTTCGCCGTCCTTGCTTTCAAGCTGCATGGACTCAACCCATTCACGTTGTGACTTTTTGCTGTGGCGGAACTCTTGAACTGCATCTTTGCTGGCATACGGGGAGACCCCTTTTTTAACCAGACCCATAGTGATATTTAAATGCTCAAGTGTGGTGTCGCGTAAACGGTTTAGTTTGCGCAACCACCATTTATCACATTGCATGCGGCGTATACCGCGCTCTAATCGGTCTGCTAGCAAATTGGTATCGCAACGTTCCCAAGTACCGTCTACCTTTTTTGACTTGGCGGCGTTAAAAGTGGCTTGATATGGGGGCGTCACCCCTTGCGACATCGTGAAGTCATGCATTGCAATGTAGCTGGCAAAAACCAGTTGCTCTGCATCTTCAAGAGTCGTACTTTCATCAAACTCAACAATACCCATTTGCTGGCAAATCGTGGTGATCTGCTTAGCTTTATCTTTACGGGCTTTTTTGCTGTTTAATTCGCGGATAGTAAGTGGCGAACGGTCAACAATTTCAGTGACTCGCTCAATGGTTTTTCGCAGGTAAATATTGGCTGAGCGCTCTGGGTTTTTCGCTGTCTCTGAGTTAAAGCGTTTCGCATACCCATGCGCAGCAATGCGGCGTAAGCGGTTAGTGGGTATTAGCGCAAGCTTTTCTTTAACTTGCTCTGCGACCTTATCAAAACCGAACTTACCCCAACAATGCGGAGCAGCCCTAGTAATGGTAATGGGCTGCATCTTTTCGCTATTGCCGACAAGCTCCCAGCAAATTGGTAGTGAACGTGAATCAATCATTTTTACGAATAACCGAACCAGGAGCGCCGTTTTCTTCAAAGCATTTAATGCAGCTACGACATAGCCAATGTTCTACAACTTCTTGATTCGGCTGCGATACCAGACCAACCATTTCTCTGCCAACAAAATCGCTGTTTTGGCAATTCTCACACTCCAGCAAATCATCAAGCAGCTCTTGCAGCGCCTCGCTAGTTTTATCAGCTCCCCACTCGTTAAGAGTGGCAATATCACAGCGCATTAATTCAACAGCCGCCAGATTCTCCCGCGCTTCTGTCTTGGCTTTTTCCTTTTCATCTGGGGTTAGCTGTTGGTATACATTAATATGCTTCCAGTAGTGCTCCATTCGTTCATTTATTAAAACTAATAGCGATTTCATAGCACCACCCTCTTGCTGGCGCTCATGCGGTTGCGTGCTGCCATGGCTAGCGCTGATTTCAATAATTGATTGCTGCGTTCGCCGTTGCGTTGGGCGCGGGTTTCTTGCTCAATGCGTTGCTGCTCGGCTTCGTGCTGCGCTTTGTGCCTTTGGATTTGAGCGCGCAATTGGCGGACTTTCATCAACTGGATGTCCCAATGTGATGGCTCGGTGATTAACTCGTCGATTTCTACGATTGAATGACTCATGGTTCACCCCTCAATGACCATAAATTTATTCATTAGCGCAAGTGTCATTTGGCAGTCAGCAAGCGCGCGGTGCGCATTAAACTTTGAAGTATCAATGCCCTGTTGCTCACACGCATTGACTAGCTTTTGCCATTTAAAATCACCGTAGTAATTAACTTCGCCGTAATATTCGGCATAGTCTTTCATCACGCAGATAGAATCTGCTATTCGATTCCACAGCAATTGCTCAAAACTGATAGATTGGGAGATAATGCGCAAATCGTAGTCGGCATTGTAAATGCACAGAGTTCTTCCACTGATAATGCTTTTAACTTTGGGTAGAATCTCATGAAAAGTTGGCTGACCTTTTACCATCTCATTTGTGATACCGTGTATCGCAATTGCCCCGTCTGGGATTTCTGCCATCGGGTCAACTAGCGAATTCAGCAACGTATTACCGAAGCCGTCAATTATCGCGATTTCACACACCACAGCATCATCACCTAAGCCCGTAGTTTCTGTATCTAAAACAATGATGTCTTTTCTGTTTATTGTATTATTCATGATTTCACCCGTTTACTTGTTGCCACTGGTTGCGGCCTGCTTCGTAGCGCTTTTCTAGGTACTCTGCTAGGTCACTGATATTGACTAGGGTCGGTGAACGCTCCGAATCCCGCGCCTTAAAGGTCGGAATAGGCAACTTTCCGCTTTTAGCATCCGCCTCAGCTGTCTTAGGCATGATGCCAAAGAACTCTTTACTAACATCTTTTAGGCTCACCACAGGGGATTGGTAGCGAGCAAGCAACGCAAAATACATATTCATACAAAAACTCCATTTAACAATGTTCCCGATTAGGTCATTACTATGCTAACCTGAGAATTAATAACGAATAACATTAAACAAGTGACCGAAGTGGATTTTTGTGAATCGACTTCAATTACTTTTAGATAATTGATCGGAATAGACCACATGTCAAATGATTTTTCTGACAGACTAAAGAAACTCCGTCTTCATACGGGGATGTCTCAAATTGAATTCTCGGAATTTATTGACGTCCCGACGCCGTCTTACAGAAAATATGAAGCGGGTGGCAGAGAACCTTTATTGAATGTGATTCAAAAAATCGTAATGAAGGATGAGCTAAAAGAATTCTCGTATTGGTTGATTACAGGTGAAAAGCTAGAACCTTCAAAGCAAGAAATTAGCAAGCAGCCTCTCAAAATGCTCACAACTGAGGAGGAATTTGAGGAAGCGTTTATTTCGGAGTCGATAAAGTCATTACAAATGTTTGGTTATCTAGATTGGATCAGTATTAATACTGATAAAATTGACTTTGATGCTTGTGGGAAGCTTTTTCTGAAAGATTTAAAGCCTGTGATTGAAAGTCATTACAGCAATAAGAAAAAGAAAGCAGGATAAACAAGGGCTGCTGATGCAGCCTTTTTATTTGACTAGTTTTAGCTTTGGCCGCTCCACAATATCAGCGACTTTGATATTTTGACCTTTCGAACGTTTGTAATATTCAATAGCCTTAGGATGAATTTCATTTCTTATTTTCTCGTAGCTTTCAGCTGTTTTTAATTCAGCTAACGCTTCACCTAGCTCGTATATTAACTTTTGCGAAACAGGCTCTTCAACTGCGCTCTCGCCACTTTGTTTTTTATCTTCAAGACCTAGCCAATTAAATATTTTAACTTCCAGCTTGAGGACTTTATCGCTAGATTGAACTGAGTGAACATATAACGCTATACCCAACCCAAACCCAAAAAACATAATTAAAAGTAGTGTGATTGATTCCAACATGATACTTCCTAGTACTGGTTTCTTAGTCGCCAACTACTAACCAGTGGATACACACCGACAGCCATTAACGTCCCGATATTAACAAACAAAATTACGCCTTTATAAAATGGCATGTAGTAATCTAGCCCAATAACACCTCTAATAAAAAATTGAATTATTTGATTCGCACACATAACAAGGGCTAAAAGCAAGGCAACCCTAGCGACATGTGAAAAACTACAACCTCTAATTTTATGTAAAGAGAACACACAAACGATAAAGGCCATTTCCATTATGAACATGAAAAAGTAGAAAACTTGCCTTAGTTCCATCCTTTCCAAATCAAGGCCTAAAATCATTTCTCTTATCGTTGAGGTAGATACGTGAAAGACGGCGACAGAAACTGCTGTGATAAAGCAACTATGCAAAAAAGCATCTCGCTCTGAGTTAATATCGCTTTTACCACCAAAAACCAACCTATTAACTTTTTGATAGCTCAAAAAGCAAATTGCTCCCAGAGCGATTACCTCTAAAGCAATAACGAACTGCCCTAAGAGTGTAAAAATCCCGTTTACCGTCATTGACTTACCTTATCTGATTTCAGTCGACCTTTAATGACTTTGCATCATCATATTGCTTAGTAGTGTACGATGTCGACTTCTGCACCTGAGGGGGTTCAACGCCATCACCACCGCCACTTCCACCACCAAACACTTTTGAAAGCGCTTTGCTTGTTAGTTTAATCATTTTCATTCCTTAATTTAGTCACAATTACAACCCTGTATTGTTGCCGCGATGTTAACGCAGTTTAACTATTATTACAACAATACGAGCTCATGATACTAAAACAGATCAACAATCTCACCATTTTGATACAAAAAAAAAGCGCCAACGTCGGCGCTTTCTATCTTTATGAGGTCGGTGCCCCACAATCGCAATACTTTTCTCAGTTGGTGTCCCTGTGGGCAAAATCGGTGCCCCACGCCTAAGCAGGTGCCCCACCTATGCCCCAAAACCGAAAAACAGCCTTATTTCACCTGATAATCAGTCCAATCCAGCATGGGTGCAACGCTAAAGCGGCGAAAGGCATCAACACAGTGGTTCGGTGTTTGTGGCTCTAAGGGTGGAGTAGGTTGTTGGCTCATGGTATGACTTTCTCAATCAGGTTTACTATCAATGACCTGTACTAGTTATGTCTATAGCAGTACATAGCTCAAATAGGTGATTGTGTAGTATACCGCAGCTTCTAATACTTCGTTAAGTATAGACAGCGATTTATTGCCAATAGTAATTAATCAGAGCTTCGGATAATTTATGCCTTTCTAGCAGCCTGTTTTTGCACTAGACAAGGAAATAATTAAATGTAATTTTAAAAACAATAACTTAGCTCATTTCTTATCCAAACCTCAGGTTAAATACCAAAAAGCCGCAAGTAATTGAACTTGCGGCTTTCGATTTGCTTAGGCTGCCGTCACAATCTTATGGAGAGTTAAAGATACTCCTTCACTACCGCTACTTTATTTTTTGCGAACTGACTGTTTGGGTTTATCGCAAGTAACTGCTGATAATGCTCAAGTGCTTGTGCATACTGCTTATTTAACTCATACGCTTGCGCGATGCTGTTGTGGTAATATGGCTGCTCGTTATTTTGTGTCAGTGCAAATTTAAAGATTTCGATACCATTATTAACTTGACCATCTTCAACAAGCTTATTGCCCCACTCCACCAAGATCTCTAAATCATACATTACACCGGTATCTTGCTGCGCTTTTGCAAACATAGCCGCAAAGTCGGCAAAGCCTTGTTTATCTGTAAGCTGCTTTAAGTACGCCATCGGCTGGTAGGCCTTTTGCTTACTAGCGTCGTTAAAGTTGGGAATATAGTAAGCGGCAATATCATCAACAAACTCAATGGGTAATCCACCCAACAGGTTAGTAAGCACAATCACGGAAACCTTGTCTTCAGGGTAGGTGATCACTGTAGTCGCATTTCCACCGCTTGCGCTAATCGCTGGGTGATACATACGCTGAGTCACTTGCCAGCCCATTGCATAGCCGTTTTCTTTGGTGTTAAAGGCTTCTGTGCGTCCGTTGTTCAGCTTAACTGGCGTCCATAGCATATCTAACTCTTTAACCAGCTCGCCTTGTTGTAGTGATACAACATAGTTAGCCAGCTCCGTTGCCGTTGAACTCATTCCTGCTGCAGTTCTTAGCATATAAGGGAATTCACCGTAAAAGTTTTTGTAATTTCCCTCACCTAAATGAATATATTGGCGAGCCTGATTTGGCACCATAAGTTCAAGATAATCAAAACCTGCCTGCGCGGTTTGCGGCATATTGGCACGTGCTAACTGCATCTTGGTAATAAAAGCAGGAAACCCTTCAGGTGCATATTTATCAATGATTTTACCCAAAATCACATAGCCGGTTTGGTTATAACTAAAACGCGAGTTAGGTGTAAATTGAAGAGGCTGCTTTTGCACAGCTTGCCATGAGGCTTCCACATCGTTCGGTACAATGGTTTCTAGGGCATAATTTGATGCAAGGATCGGCGGCAAACCTGTGGTGTGACCCATTAATTGATTAATTTTAAGTTGCTGCCAAGCCTTTGGTAAATCGGGTAAGTGCTTACCAATTTCATCGTCAATGTTTAGATAACCTTGCTCAGCGAGCTGTACAATCGCAACACCGGTAAACGCCTTTGTCATCGAATTAATCGGAAATAACGTCTGCTCAGTCACAGGCACTTGATGCTGTAAGTCTGCAAAACCATAACTTCCTTGCTTAATGATTTTATCGTCTTTAACCACGGCTAACTGTAAGCCCGGAATATGCCTTTCTTTCATGAGGGTTTTGATCAGCTTGTCTACCGACTCAGCCTTCACCAAGGATGAAAATAATGCCGACCATAAAAGCGTGCCAAACCATAACAGGGTTGATAGTAAAACTTTGTTGTTCTTGTACATGATAGTTCCATTACTCATTTTCGCTTGAGAGATGGCTCTATCTTTCCAAGTATTGTACCAACCTTAAAAACCATTATTTATCATCAGCTTAAATAAATCCAGCAAGTGAAAATTGGTGAATAAATTAACGAAAAGTGGTGAGATATACAAATAAATGGCGTTTTTAACAAGATAATCGTGAGGTGATAAAGTGGGAGTCTCAAGCGTAAACATCTCATGTAGGGATGTTTACGCTTGAGGTGTGAGTCAGCCTATAAGCCGGGTTCTGTTCACTCCCGAAGGAGATCGATAATCATTCGTCTAGGCCTAGGATCGCTCCTAGGCTCGAGCAACCTACCCGGTTCCGATGCGGGCCACACCATAAGGAACCCTATTTGGTCTTGCTCCGGGTGGAGTTTACCTTGCAACCAACTGTTACCAGTGGCCCGGTGCGCTCTTACCGCACCCTTTCACCCTTACCGGTCCCGAAGGACTTAGGCGGTCTTCTCTCTGCTGCACTTGTCGTAGGCTCACGCCCCCCAGCCGTTAGCTGGCACCCTGCCCATTGGAGCCCGGACTTTCCTCCCCCTGATCATTTTCGTCACAGGCAGCGATTATCCGGCTGACTCAGGCGGGCGATTATACGCACTTTAATGCAATAACGCACGCGATAAATTGCGTGTATTACGCTTCTCGCTCAGCAATGATAGCCTTATACAAGGCGTTCTTTTTTAGCCCTAAATATTCAGCTGCCACGCCGCAGGCCTTCTTCAATGGCATTTCAGGCTCTAGTAACTCAATCAGCTTTTTCGCTTCTGGCGTTAATGCTTGTTCATCTCTTTGTTCACCGGGTAGCATCAACACCAGCTCACCTTTTTGCTTTTCAGGCGTTGCGGTTAAAAACTCAATGAGCTCGATAACCGTGCCACTGAAAAAGGTTTCGTAGGTTTTGGTCAGTTCTTTAGCAAAAACGACTTGTTGTGTTTCGCCCAGCGCGATTTTCATATCTTCTAGACTCGCCATAATGCGGTGGGTGCTTTCGTACAAGATACTGGTGATGCCAGAGGCGACTGCATCTTTAAAAAATTGCTGACGCGCTTGGCTTTTTGCTGGTGAAAATCCCACGAATTGGAATTTATCTGTTGGTAAGCCTGAACAACTCACCGCAGCAATGGCGGCACACGCGCCAGGAACAGGAGTCACAGTAGCACCTGCTTCACGGCATAGGTTTACCACAGCATAGCCCGGATCGCTGATAAGCGGCGTACCCGCATCAGACACTAGTGCGATGTCTTTACCTTGGTTTAACCAATCTAAAATTTGCTGGGCTTTTTGCTTCTCGTTGTGATCATGCAGTGCAAAAGTTTTTGCTTTAATGCTAAAGTGGCTCAATAATTTACCGGTGTGGCGCGTATCTTCGGCAGCGATTAAATCGACCTGACTTAACACTTTCAGTGCACGTTCACTGATGTCATCTAAATTACCTATTGGTGTCGCTACAATATGTAGGGTGCCGATTTTGTTTTCGTTGTGAAGATTAGCCATTGAGCTCTCCAATATCAGTCAGTAAGATATCCACTCAGTCGTGAAAAAGAAGGTTTGCCTGTGCAGTTTAAAAAGATAGCGCTTTTAGTTGCCATATTGTCGGGGTTATCCGCTTGTAGTACAAGCACAAATGTCACCAAATCCCCCCAAGAAACTAAAACAACTAAAGCCGTTAGCCAATCGGATGACAATGCCGCGTCGTTATTTGCAAAGGCGCAGAGTAAAGAAGGCGTTGCCAAAATCCAATTGCTATATGCAGCCAGAGACGCTGCTATCTTAGAAAAAGACTGGCAAATGTTAGAGCAAATTGGTTTAGCGATGGAAGCTAAAGCCAGTGTTGATCATATTCAAAACAAATTATACATCGCATATGCTCGCAAAGAATTATCGCAGTATGCCAATGCGTTAGCCATCCTAAACACGCTAGAGGGCCGACTCAACACCCCTGAACACCAAGCTTGGTATGAGTATTTACTGGGTAGTATTTATGCCTCGCAACAATTACCAAAAAAAGCGTTGGTTGAATACTTTAAAGCGGCCGATATTGCCAATGAACATAACTTAGCGGTGGCCGGGTTACACGAAGAGATTTGGCTCGCGCTACAGCAGCTATCAAGTTACGCTCTAGAGCGCTTTGATTCTGGCTCTGTTTTACAACGTGGTTGGGTAACACTGGCTAAATATCAACAAATTTATTTGGGTTCGAGCGTCCAGCTCGACCAAGCCATGAATAATTGGCGTCGTCGTTTTACTAATCACCCTGCGGTTGCTTTGCTGCCTAAAGATTTACAAGGCGCTGTTGCGCTCGAACCTTACCAAGTTAAAAGACTTGCGGTGTTATTACCACAATCTGGTGCGAGCGAGCGACTCGGTACAGCGCTTAAAAATGGTTTCTTGGCTGCCACTGACGAAGGGACGATTGAAGAAGTCTTCTTCATTGATGAAATGGCATCCGAGTCTGAAATCGTAACGCAACTTGCTGAGGCAAATGTCGATTTTGTCATTGGTCCATTATTAAAATCCAACGTTGAAAAACTACTCGCAGATAAAGGTTTTGCGGCTTACCCAACTTTGTTTTTAAATGCACGCGAAACGCTTACGCCTAGCAGTAGTGAACAGTACTTTTTTGCGCTTAATCCTGAGCATGAAGTCGAGCAAGCAATGAAGCACTTTCTTGCTAAAGGCTATAAAAAACCCATGTTACTGGCTCCAGCGAATGCCTCTGGTAAGCGTTTAATTGAGTATTTTGATCAAGGTTGGAAACGCTACAGTGAGACCGCACCAGAAGTAGGTTATTACACTAATAGTAAAAATATGGCGGATGTCATCACCGACATTTTAGAGGTGGACGCTTCAAAGTCACGCACTAGCGTCATCAAAAGTCTATTTCGCAAAGAGGTCAAAAGCGAAACACGCTCTAGACGCGACATTGATGCCATCTATATTTTAGGTGATGCAATGGAAACTCGACTGCTCAAACCTTATTTAGACGTCAATGTCAGTACATTTGCCGACAGGATCCCTTTATATGCCAGCTCTCGCAGCTATAGTAAACAAATTGATGTTACTGATAAGGGCGATTTAGAAGGACTTTATTTTACCGAGCAACCTTGGATGCTACCGGGTGCCGTTGAAAAAGCACCGCTTCGAGATGCCTATCAATCTTTATGGCCTGAGCAGGCCGACTTAGAGCAGCGCTTGTTTGCAATGGCATATGACGCCACAAATTTAGTCCCCGAGCTGCGCCAACTGGCTTGGCTCTCGGGAAAAAGTTTTGATGGCTTAACCGGCCAGCTCAGCATCCGCGGTGGCAGTGACGTAGTACGAAAGCTCAGTTGGGCACAGTATCATAATAAACAAATTCGTTTGGTGAGCTTAGATGAACAGCCTCCACTACCATTATTTATGCAACAAGAGAAACCTGTGGGAGACTCTTTGATCAGATAGGATATCTGGATGTTTAAAGGACTATTTAGCAACACACGGAGTAAGGGCGAGCATTTTGAGTTGATTGCGGAGCAATTCTTGGTAAAACAAGGATTAACCCCCGTCACCAGAAACTATCTCTGTAAATACGGAGAGATAGATCTCATTATGCGAGAGTCGCAAACCTTAGTGTTTATTGAAGTAAAGTATCGCGATAGCAGTCACTTTGGTGGCGCAATTAACGCACTATCAAAAACTAAGCTTCAAAGATTAAAGCGTAGTATTTATAATTATTTAGCACAGCAAAATTTGCATAACACGCAACTTAGAGTCGACTTTGTTGCCATTCAAGGGGCCGATCCCCCTGAAATAAACTGGATTAGAAATATTTTTTAGCATGCAAGAATCTATAAAGTCTATATTTACAGAGTCAATTCAAGCGCAGATAGCGGCAGGCGAAGTATTGCCTAAAGCACTAGAAACCGCAGCTATGACTATGGCTCAGAGCCTGATCAATGGCAATAAAATCATCTGCTGCGGCGCGCCAAGTAATCATATGTTGGCGCACCACTTCGCAACCATCTTAAGCAACTTTTACGAAACCGAACGCCCGTGTCTGCCCGCGATTGCACTAACGAATGAGCAATATAATTTGGCGTCACCAGAAAATGGTAAAGCCAGAGAGCGCTTTGCCAAGCAAATACGCGCATTCGCGCAGCAAGGAGACTTGCTGGTGGCGTATGCCATAAACGGGCAAGAAAAGACGGTTATTGGCGCAGTGGAAGCAGCCCTGACTAGAGATATGAAAGTCATCGCGTTAGTTGGCGATGATGGTGGTGAAATCACCGGCCTATTGGGCCCACAGGACGTAGAGATCCGGATCCCAAGTAAACGCCCAAGCCGGATAATCGAGTCACAACTATTCAATACTCACTGTTTAAGTGAGCTAATCGACGCAATTTTATTCCCTCAGGACGAAGTATGATGATGAGAATAACCTCTTTACTTGCCGCCATCTTGTTACTACAAGGGTGTGCTGCTGCGGTAGTTGCTGGTACAGCCGGTGCGGTGTCTGCTGCAAATGATAGACGCACTATCGGTGCACAAATTGACGATAACAATATCGAGATTAAAGGTACGCTTGCCATCAAAGAGATTAAGCGCCTTGCAGATCATGCCAATATCACGCTGGTGAGTGTTAATGGCGTAGTATTAATGATTGGTCAGGTCACTAATCAAGAAATGAAAACGGAAGCTGAGCGTGCGCTACAGAACGTTGCTGGGATTAAGCAAGTACATAATCAGTTGAGAATAAGCTCAAACATCGGCATCACGACGCAAACACATGATACGTGGCTGACCTCCAAAGTTAAAACCAAACTGCTGGCGGCCGACGAAGTCAATGGCGCAAATATTAAGGTAGTTACTGAAAATGCCGAAGTGTTCTTAATGGGCTTAGTCTCCAAACAAGAAGCAAACTCAGCCGTAGAAATCGCCAGAAATATTAATGGTGTCAAACGTGTGATTAAAGCCTTTGAGTACATCTAAACAATAGCCATAAAAAAACCTGCATCCGCAGGTTTTTTTATTTTATCACTCGAAGGTGAGAACCTTTTTTCTTTTCAGGTTCCGGCTTAGTCTCTGGCGATTGTGAGACTTCCGTCTCTTCTACCAAATCAAACTCTTCATCTTCAAAGATTTCTTCTTCAGGTGTAAATACCGTGCCTTCACCATTTTCTCTTGCATAGATAGCCAATACCGCACCGTTTGGCACATATACCTGCATCGGTTGACCACCAAACCGAGCGTTAAAGCTCAGCGCTTGATTGTCCATAGAGAAATTCGTCACAGCAGACGGGCTTACGTTCAACACAATTTGCCCTTCTTGCACAAATTGTGTTGGAACCTGTACCGAGGGAAAGTCTGCGTTCACCACCAAATGCGGTGTACATTCGTTATCAACAATCCACTCGTAAAACGCGCGTAGTAAGTAAGGACGATTAGACGTCATTACGATCTGATCTCACGCTCTGCATCCGTTAGCGATGCTTGGAATGAGTCACGCTCAAATAAACGTAGCATGTATTCTTTTAGCTCTTTGCTACCAGCGCCATTCAGCTCAATACCAAGCTGTGGTAAACGCCAAAGTAGTGGAGCTAAATAACAATCTACTAAGCTGAACTCTTCACTCATGAAGTAAGGTGCTTCATTGAAGATAGGTGCTACAGCTAATAGTGCTTCGGTTAACTCTTTACGAGCTTGTACAGCTTCATCACCACCCGCAGAGACCTTTTCAGCAAGTGAATACCAGTCAGTTTCAATGCGGTGCATCATTAAACGACTACGACCACGCATTACTGGATATACAGGCATCAGAGGAGGATGCGGGAAGCGCTCGTCTAGATACTCCATAATGATATTCGCTTGGTACAAGCCAAGCTCACGATCGATTAGCGTAGGAACAGTGCCATACGGGTTAATCTCGTGTAGAGCTTCTGGTAAGTTGTCCTTTTCAGCCTGGTGAATATCAACACTTACACCTTTCTCAGCAAGTACGATACGTACCTGGTGACTGTACATACAGTTTGACCCAGAAAAAAGTGTCATTACAGGGCGCTTATTGGCAGCAACGGCCATGCCTACCTCCATTAAAAAACTAAAAGTAATTAAATCACTTTAAACAGCAAAAGGGGCGAACGCCCCTATTGCAAAAATCACCTTTGAATATTCAAATTAATGAACATCTCTCCAGTATTCTTTCTTCAAGAAGAATGCCAGGATGAAGAAGATAACTAAGAAACCAATAACCTTAATACCAATAGCTTCTGACTCTAGGCGAGAAGGCTCACCTACATAAGCTAAAAAGTTTGTAAGGTCACGTGCTGCTTGGTCATATTCATCAACACTCATCTCACCGGTACCATCTGTTTCAGTGCCGACAACTTTAGTCACTGTGTGACCGTGTTCTTCCACTTCTTCAGTGATCGGTGTTGGCAAGCCTTGTAACTCTTGTAGTACGTGAGGCATACCGACCAATGGGAAAACAACGTTGTTCACACCAAATGGGCGAGACTCATCTTTATAGAATGACTTCAAGTAAGTATAGATGTAGTCCGGAGACTTAACACGAGAGATAAGTGTTAAGTCCGGTGGCGCAGCACCAAACCATTTTGCAGCATCATCTTTAGCCATAGAGTTTTTAATATGGCTACCTACTTTTGAACCATCGAAAATAAGCGTTTCTTGACCAATTTCAGTTGGAATACCGATGTCACGGAAAGTACGCTCATAACGCTGATATTGCATTTGGTGGCAGCCAAGGCAGTAGTTCATAAATAACTTAGCGCCGCGCTGTAAAGATGCTTTATCAGTTAAGTCATTATTTGCTTCCATCAAAGGCACTGATGGGCCCGCTGCCATCGATAACGTTGGCAACAATGCGAATAAACCGATTACTAGCTTTTTCATCATTTCGTCAACCTCGTTGGTAGTGGCTTCGTCTTCTCGTTTTTACTGTAGAAGAATAGCAACACGAAGAACATAAAATAAGTTACTGTCGTGATTTGCGACAATAGCGTTTTAAAGTCAGTTTGCGGTGTTGCACCAATCCAACCAAGGATAACGAATGTGACAACAAACTGAGCAATGTTCAACTTATGGAAACCGCAACGGTAGCGAATTGAACGAACCGAACCACGGTCAATCCAAGGCAGTAGTGCCAATGCTACGATTGAAGCGCCCATTGCTAGTACACCAATTAGCTTGTCAGGGATAGCACGAAGGATTGCGTAGAATGGCGTAAAATACCAAACTGGGAAAATGTGCTCTGGCGTTTTCAGCGGGTTTGCAGCTTCAAAGTTTGGCGCTTCAAGGAAGAAACCGTTCATTTCTGGTGCAAAGAATACAATTGCGCAGAAGAAAATTAAGAAGCCAGCAACACCTAAGACATCTTTTACTGTGTAGTAAGGGTGGAATGGAATTGCATCCACAATATCTTTTTTATCAGTGTAGTATTCATGGAATTTAAATTTAGGTTTGTCTTCCTCAGCTACAGAGCCTTTCTTGCGCTTGATCTCAACACCGTCAGGGTTGTTTGAGCCTACTTCGTGCAGTGCAACAATGTGAAGGAATACTAAGATAACCAGTACTAATGGTAGTGCAATAACGTGTAGTGCAAAGAAACGGTTAAGCGTTGCACCAGAAATAACGTAGTCACCACGGATCCAAAGTGTTAAGTCATCACCAATTACCGGGATTGCACCGAATAATGAAATGATTACCTGAGCACCCCAGAAAGACATCTGACCCCATGGTAATAAGTAACCCATGAAGGCTTCAGCCATTAGTGCTAGGAAGATAAACATACCGAACAACCACAGTAGTTCACGTGGCTTTTGATAAGAACCGTAGATCATACCGCGGAACATGTGAAGATAGACCACGATAAAGAATGCGGATGCGCCGGTAGAGTGTAGGTATCGTAATAACCAACCGTATTCAACATCACGCATGATGTATTCTACGGATGCAAATGCACCTTCAGCAGAAGGTACAAAGTTCATAGTTAGCCAGATACCCGTTACAATCTGGTTTACCAGTACTAGAATGGCGAGTGAACCAAACAAGTACCAGAAGTTAAAGTTTTTTGGCGCTGGGTATTGAGCAATGTGCATATTCCAGACGCGAGTCATCGGAATACGAGCATCGATCCAATCAACAACTTTGCCCACAACGCCCGTATTTGCTGCTTTATCTACATTAACAGACATTATGCAACCCCTTCTTCTTCACCTACCAAAATGGTAGTGTCGTCAATAAAGGTATACGGAGGGATCTCTAAGTTTAGTGGTGCAGGTACGTTTTGGAATACGCGCCCCGCCATATCAAACTTCGAACCGTGACAAGGACAGAAGAAACCACTATCAGTGCCTTCTACTTTTTCACCAAAGCTTCCGTTAAGGAAAGATGGTGAACATCCTAAGTGAGTACAAATCCCAACCGCGACGAAAAGCTCAGGTCGCTTAGAACGGAAACCGTTCTGCGCAGATGCCAACTGCTGTGGCTCTTCAGAGTTAGGATCACGAAGTTGGTCTTCGTGTTGCTTCATTTGTTCTAGCATTTTTGGTGTACGATTAACAATCCAAACTGGTTTGCCTCGCCACTCAACACGAATAAGTTGTCCAGACTCAAGTTTGCTGATATCTACTTCTACAGGCGCACCTGCAGATTTAGCTCGCTCACTTGGATTCCAGGACGCAATAAAAGGAACAGCAGCTCCAACCGCACCAACGCCACCTACAACAGAGGTAGCGATAGTTAAAAAGCGACGTCGGCTGTTGTCTACAGGCGCATTGCTCATCCACTTATCTCCACTTGATTCCCAACACTTGCTATATTGAGAACATCAGTTACAGCAGGTTAATTTAAGAAATTACAAAATAGACGCGATCATAAATAAATACCTTGATTAAAACAAGGTTATTCCAGATCCATGCCCGAATAAACCCGCAGAAAATCATCTATGATTACTTCGAGCATGAAACCGAGTATTTATGATATCGCATCTGACACAACAATATACTGACTAAGATCAACCCCCCGACTAAGGATACGCACCAAATCGCGTGACTGGATCTCAGGCCTTTCTACTTGCTTCGCCAATTGTAGCAAAAAAAACCGCCAAGTTACCGCTCGAATTGCACTAATTATTATATTTATTGAACTTTTTTAACTCGACGCGATATTTTTGAGCAAATAAGTAGGACAAAACGAATTAGATACCTCGTAAATACGAGAGATTGATGTGCACATAGGAGATGCTAAAAACAAAAAACCCAGCATAAGCTGGGTTTTTGAATTCTTGAAACGTAATAAATTAACGCTTAGAGAACTGTGTCTTCTTACGTGCTTTCTTAAGACCAACTTTCTTACGCTCAACTTTACGAGCATCGCGAGTAACAAAGCCAGCTTTACGTAGAGCTGGACGTAGAGACTCGTCAAACTCCATTAGTGCACGTGTGATACCGTGACGGATAGCACCCGCTTGACCAGTTGTACCACCACCTGCAACAGTGATGTATAGGTCAAACTTTTCTGTCATTTCAACTAGCTCTAAAGGCTGACGAACAACCATGCGAGAAGTTTCACGACCGAAGAACTCTTCTAAAGAGCGCTTATTGATTACGATGTTGCCAGTGCCTGGGCGTAGGAATACGCGAGCACTTGAACTTTTACGACGACCTGTACCGTAGTATTGATTTGCCATGATAGTGCTCCTTAAATGTCTAGAACCTGAGGCTGCTGCGCAGCGTGGTTGTGCTCGTTACCAGCGTAAACTTTAAGTTTACGGAACATTTCACGACCTAGAGGACCGCGAGGTAACATGCCTTTAACCGCTTTCTCGATGATCATTTCAGGCTTTTTAGCTTGAAGTTTCTCAAAGTTGATAGACTTAAGGCCACCTGGGTAACCAGAGTGAGCATAGTACATTTTGTCCTGAGTTTTGTTACCAGTTACAGTAACTTTCTCAGCGTTGATTACGATGATGTAGTCACCAGTGTCAACGTGTGGAGTATACTCAGCTTTGTGCTTACCGCGAAGGCGACGAGCGATTTCAGTAGCGATGCGACCTAAAGTTTTACCTTCAGCGTCAACTACGTACCAGTCACGTTTTACAGTTTCTGGTTTAGCAACAAACGTTTTCATTATAAAAATCCAAAGTTTTCAATTTTAAAACCACAGGCAGTCCTTGGACTACCGCTCTACTTGTATTTGCTTTAACCCCTTCGAGTTTAAGACTTTTATGCCGCTCAAGTCAGTGGCTAAGCCGACGAGGGCAATAGAACGCAACGTGGCAGGCCGCGGATTATAGCAAGCCTTCTGGGTGAAAACCAGCGCTTGGTGCTTTTTTCTACAAGAAAATCTGAAGAATTTCGAAAAAAATAGAAAAGGCAAAAAATCCAACGAAATGACGACGTGTGCGTGACAAGGACTCGTTCAAATAAGATGTTTACAAACACCCACACCGAACAAGTCCTCTTAACAAAAAAGTAATTGCCGTTAGGCTAAATGCTCTTTTGCTAAATATTCATGGGATTGCATTTCTTGCAAGCGGCTAATGCAGCGTTTGAACTCAAAATTCAATGTACCTTCGGTATAAAGTTCAGTAATCGGCGCTGCAGCCGAGATGATAAGCGTTACATTACGCTCATAAAACTCATCGACAAGCGCAATAAAACGCCTTGCCGCATCATCGTTTTGCTGACCCATTTGCTTCACATTAGATAGGATCACTGTGTTATATAAGCGACTGATCTCCATGTAATCCACTTGCGAGCGAGCGGTTTCACATAGCGCTGGGAAATCAAACATAACAATACAATCAGACACTATTCGGGTTTGGATCATCCGACCTTCAATCTCAATCGCTTGCCCAGCTTTACCCGGCTCCGGAGAGAGTTTGTTAAAGTAGTCGAATAAGTTTTCATCCGCTTGTTTATCAAGTGGGCTGTGAAAAATTTCCGCTTGTTCCAACGTGCGTAAGCGATAGTCAATACCTGAGTCCACATTAACGACCTCAGTATTGGCTTTTACCAATTCAATGGCGGGTAAGAATCGCGCGCGCTGCAAGCCATTTTTATACAAATCGTCTGGCACAATATTCGATGTGGCCACTAACACGATACCGCGCGCAAACAGCGCTTGCATTAATCCACCCAGTAACATGGCATCAGTGATGTCTTGCACGAAAAATTCATCGAAGCAGATAATGTCAGTTTCAGATTTGAACGTATCAGCGATGCTTTCCAGAGGATTTTTCACTTCATTAAGCTTTTTCAGCTCTGCGTGAACACGATGCATAAAGCGGTGAAAATGCACCCGCATTTTGCGCTCCGTCGGCAACGCATCGTAAAAGGTATCAACCAGATAAGTTTTACCACGCCCTACTCCCCCCCAAAAGTATAACCCTTTCACTTTTGGCGGCTCAGCTTTACCAAACAGTCGCGAGAAGAAGTTTTGTTTGACCAGGGGCTGATTGATAAGGTCGTCATACAGTCGCTGTAAATGCTTTACGGCATTTTCTTGCGCGCTGTCATATTGAAAATCATCACGTTGTAGATCTTGCTGATATTTTTCCCAAGGCGTCATCGACTTAAATATTTTTTTACGATTTGTTTGTAGGTTATATTAACACGACTGTATTCACAGCGTATATTTAACTCTAACAGAGTTTTAATTTTATTTGCCGTTGAGGCACACAGGGAGAAACCTATGACTACCGTTACTTGGCTTGGATTACTGATCATTGTTGCCATTGCTGCATTCTTTTTAGGTGGCTTTGTAACGAAAAAGCAGTTCAAACACGACGAACTGGAAGTGCAAGCACAACAAGCTAAACATGACCTTGAGCAATATCGTCAAGACGTATCAGATCACCTAGCTAGCACCAAAAAACTAGTAAATAAAATGCAGGATAGCTATCAACAGCTGCTTACCCATGTGGAAGAAACCAACCAACTACTGACACAGGATCGCCCATCTCATCCTGCGGATCCTTTTTTCTCGAAAGAAACCACAGAACAACTACAAGCTTCTCTTCAAGCACGCCCAGAGAGAAGACGTAAACAAGACCCAAGTTTTGAGGCACCACCTAGTGACTATGCCGAAGGTGAAACTGGGCTATTTTCTGGTCAAAAAAAAGAAAGTGAGCAAATTAAAGCCTCTTGATGAAACTTTTTGTTGACCCCATAGTCTTTAAAAGAAGTTATTGATTACTCATAAGGGGCTAATTATCAGCCCCTTATGACTTATATTAACGCTAATAGCGGAGTACTTCACGACTATGAAATTTAAACTATCTTTGTTATCGGCCGCTTTACTTTCTTCTAGCTTATTGCTGTTACCGCAGCAAAGCATGGCCAAACTTCCTGTTGCCGTAGACGGCCAACAACTACCAACGCTAGCACCTATGCTAGAAAAGGTCGCCCCGGGCGTTGTTAGTATCCAAGTAAAAGGCGCTAAAGAAGTGCGTCGCCGTGTCGACCCTTTCGACTTTTTCTTTGGACAACCGCAGCCTCGTAGCCAAAAGCGCCCTTTTAGTGGCCTCGGCTCAGGTGTCATCATCGATGCAGATAAAGGCTATGTCGTTACAAATAATCACGTTATTGATGATGCAGACGAAATGCTGGTCACTTTAAAGGATGGCAGAGAGTTTGAGGCCAAATTAATCGGTAGCGACGCCGAATCCGATATCGCATTGCTACAAATCGACGGCGAAGACCTAACAGAAATCAAACTCGCTAATTCAGACAAGTTGAGAGTGGGTGATTTTTCCGTTGCTATTGGTAACCCATTTGGATTAAGTCATACAGTCACCTCAGGAATAATCAGTGCACTAGGCCGTAGCGGCTTAAATATCGAAGGCTATGAAGACTTTATCCAAACAGATGCGGCAATCAACCAAGGTAACTCAGGTGGTGCGCTAGTTAACTTAAACGGCGAACTCATTGGTATCAACACTGCTATTTTAGGCGCGTCTGGCGGTAATGTAGGGATCGGCTTTGCTATTCCATCAAACATGATGAAAAACCTAGTGGATCAAATTGTTGAGTACGGAGAAGTTCGTCGCGGTTCATTGGGTATTTTGGGTCGTACTTTAGATGCTGGTCTTGCTAAAGCACAAGGCTTTGATGTCAAGCGCGGTGCTTATGTCATGCGCGTGGTGGAAGATTCAGCAGCGGACAAAGCGGGTCTGAAAGCCAATGATGTCATTGTCAGCCTCAACGGCGACGACATTGAAAGCTTTAATGAACTCCACGGTAAAGTGGCTACGATGGGTGAAGGTCGTGAGGTACGACTTGGTGTCTACCGTGATGGCAAAACCAAGTTTATCGACGTAGAGCTTGGTGGTAAGCAAGAAGAACAGGCGAATGCAGAGGATGTACATCCAAACCTACGAGGCGCGGTACTAGAGAGTGGCGAGCGCAATGGCAATGAAGGTGTCGTCATTACCTCAGTAGAGCCTCGCTCACCAGCTGCACGTGTTGGCCTTGAAGAAGGCGATGTGATCATGCAAGTGAATCGCCAACGTGTCACTAGCGTTAAAGAGATGTCTAAACTAATTAATGGTATTAAAGGCAATATCGTACTAGGGATTAAACGCGATCGCGAGACGGTTTTCTACCTCATTCAGTAACGAAATCGACAAATATTAAAAATGAAACACAGCGAAACTTGTCGCTGTGTTTTTTTTTGTGTCATTATTAGCAGTATTACATAACGATAAATATAAGCTCTTGTGTTCAAATTAATTAAATTCATTTTTCCACCGCTGCTTGCCGGACTTGGGATCGCTTTTATCATCATTTGGTTTAATCCTGAGCTGAGGGATAACTTGCCAAAACTTGAGGCCCCACATATTCAGGCCCATCATATGAGTTTTGCTGATGCTGTAGAAAAAACGGCTCCAGCGGTCGTAACGATTTTTTCCGAGGGCTTTAGTAATCAGCCAAGATACCAGCGCCAAAATACGGTTAGAGAGCTTGGCTCTGGTGTTATTATGAGCCGAGATGGTTACATACTGACAAACTATCATGTGGTGAACAATGCCGACCAAATCATTGTACTTCTTCCTGATGGCCGCCAATATAGTGATACGCAACTGATAGGCTATGACACCATCACCGATTTAGCTTTATTAAAAATTCCAGCCGAGAATTTGCCTGTCATTCCTATCGATCACGACTACTCACCACGTGTTGGGGATGTGGTGCTCGCAATTGGTAATCCGTTGAACATTGGACAAACCATTACGCAAGGCATTATCAGTGCAACAGGCAAACAGACACTCACGGAAAGCCAATTCAATAATTTGCTGCAAATGGATGCCGCGATTAATGTTGGTAACTCAGGTGGTGCCGTTGTCAATTCTAATGGCGCACTAGTTGGCATTACCTCTGCACAATTTCGCACACGTTTGAATATTGATATCCAAGGTATCTCTTTTGCGATCCCTTATGATCTTGCACTGGACGTGATGCATAAACTTATTATGGATGGCAGAGTGATCCGGGGCTATCTCGGCTTTAGAGGCACGCCAGTTGATAATACAGGTAAAAGTGTAACGGATCTCTACACACCAATTGTCGGCCTTGCTGTGAGCGAATTAGACCCGCTAGGTCCCGCATGGCAAGCTGGCATGAAAGAGCATGATATTGTAGTTAAAGTAGGTGGAGAACCTGTGACTAATCCGCAAAGGACACTGAAGACGATAGGCAATACCGCGCCCGGTACTAAACTCGAGTTTGAAGTACTCAGGGGCGGTCAGCGCCTCACTATTACGGTGGAAGTCGCTGAACTCGAAACAGGGTTATATTAGGCAAAAAGGTTAAGCAAAAAGCGTCCCGGAAGACGCTTTTCGTTTTTTACCAATTTGCTTAATTATGCTCAGGTTTTACGGCGTTTTATATTTGCACCTAAACGGCTTAGCTTATCTTCTATCTTCTGATAACCCCTATCAACGTGATAGATGCGATCTACGATGGTTTCGCCTGTTGCAACAATACCCGTTAGGATAAGACTCGCTGAAGCGCGTAAATCGGTTGCCATTACCTGTGCACCAGATAACGACTCTGTCTCACCACAGATTGCAGTGTTGCCTTCTAAACGAATATTCGCGCCCATACGCTGTAACTCTGGCACATGCATAAAGCGGTTTTCAAAGATAGTTTCTGTGATTGTCGCGCTACCTTCAGCCACCACATTTAATGCAGTAAACTGAGCTTGCATGTCTGTTGGAAAGCCAGGATGTGGCATGGTTTTAATATTAACGGCTTTCAAAGCGCGTTGACGCATATCCACATAAATACTGTCTTCACTTACCTCAACGATAGCATTGGCGGCACGTAGCTTTTCAAGCACAGGTTCAAGACTATGATAATCCGTGTTTTTACATAGTACTTCGCCTTTTGCCATTGCCGCAGCAACCAAAAAGGTCCCTGTTTCGATGCGATCAGGAAGGATTTTATGCTCACAACCATTAAGACGCTCAACGCCTTCTATCTCAATTCGGCTAGAGCCTGCACCATTGATCTTGGCACCCATGGCAACTAAGCATTCAGCTAAGTTAATAATCTCTGGCTCTCGCGCAGCATTATCTATCACAGTTTTACCATCGGCGAGGGTTGCAGCCATCAATAAGTTTTCAGTAGCACCAACGCTGACGGTTTCCATAAAGATCTCAGCGCCACGAAGACGACCCTCGGTTACCGCATGGATATAACCATTCTCAACTTTGATCTTAGCGCCCATTTTCTCAAGGCCTGAAATATGCAGATCGACTGGACGAGCACCAATAGCACAACCTCCCGGTAGGGAAACTTGCGCCTGACCAAATCTGGCAACTAATGGGCCTAACGCCAGTATCGACGCACGCATTTGCTTAACGAGTTCATAAGGTGCAAGCACGCTATTTACCGTTGCTCCGTTGATTTCTAAGATATCGCCGTCCCACTCAACTTCAGCGCCCAGTGTTTTTAATAAGGCTTCAGTGGTACCTATATCGCGTAAGTGCGGTACATTAGAAAAACGGCTTTTACCATCGCCAAGCAGAGCGGCGAATAAAATAGGTAGGGCTGCGTTTTTAGCCCCTGAAATAGTGACTTCACCGGCTAAAGTGGTGCCACCTTGGATAACAAACTGATCCATTGCGGCACTCCGTTATTGTGGAAGAATAAATTTGCGCTCTTTTTGCCATTCATCAGGTGTGAATGCACGAATACTAACAGCATGCATAGTGCCGTCTTTAATAGTATCCATCAGTGGGCCGTAGATCAGCTGTTCTCTTTTCAGCCTTCTTAATCCGTCAAAACACGTTCCAACAGCAATGACTTCGTAGTGACTACCATTAGCTTTGACGATGATCTCGTCAAGCGATAGTGTATCTCTCAATAAAGTTTCGACTTGATTTGTTTCCATTAGACTCACTCAAATAGGGTTGTCACCTGTCCCAACTCCATTAAATTTTGCAGTTGCTCAGGCGTATTTTTCAGCTCGAGACGAATGTCGCGCTGTTTCAATTGACCTAAAGAGTGAATTAACCAAGCTAAGCCCGCGGTGTCAACCCTTGTCACCTCAGAAAGGTTAAAATAGACGGTTGATTGTGCATTTTTCAACACTTGAACGATGGTCGACTGTTTCAGTGCGCTTGGTAAACTCGCTCTCGTAAGCTCACCAGTTAACACGATTTCACCTTTACTTTCGGTGAATGAAATATTAGGCGTCACCATCATCCCCTCTAAATTGCACCGGAAGCTTGCTCTTCTTATCTAACAGTTGGATCACATGCTCAATACCTTGCTGACGCAAAATACCATGTAGCTCCGATTGTTTGGCATCTAGTAAACTAATGCCTTCCGCCATCATGTCAAAAGCACGCCAGTCACCGTCTTGCCCGCGTCTAACTTTAAAATCAATTTTGATATCAGGCTTACCTGGTTCTACAATTTTGGTCTTAACAACCACCACAGCCTCATTCTCAAATGGGCGATGCTCACCAAATTCTACCTTTTGGTCTTTATATTGAGTAAATACACCAGCATAAGTCGCTACCAAGTAATTTTTGAATACCTCAATAAACTCTCTAATATGCTCGACAGCAGCGGCTTTCTCCTCTTTACTTTCAATGTTGCGAACCTTTTGAATATAAGAACCTAATACACGATACGCAGCATATTTGTAATCAATGTAAGGCAAGAGCTCTTCTTCTACGATAACGCGTAAGTGTTCTTTGTCTTTTTCAATGATATTTTGCTCTTTCGTAACACGCTGAAAAGTTTGCGCCGCAACTTGCTCTACCATTTTATAAGGATCGCTTGAATCCACTTCTTTCGCCTGAACCAATGCGGTAGCCATCAATGCTACAAACAAAGTCAGACATTTTGCATAGATGTTTTTTAACATATTTACTCGCTCCCTTGATTAAATAGGAACTGACCAATTAGCTCTTCTAATACCAGTGCCGATTTTGTATCTGTGATCATGTCACCGTCTTTTAGCGCTTTTGTTTCCACACCAAAAAGAGACTCAAGATCAACGCTATCTTCACTCGTTACTTCCTGACCAAGACATTTTTGCTTCGCAGATTCAGCAGCAATAACCGGAGAAATACCTAAATACTGCTCACCTAAAATGCCCGACGTCAAAATCGAAACCGACGACGTATCGGAAAACTGACACTCGTAGTTTTTATCTAAACTCATTGAAACTACTGGCACGAACTCTTGTGGATGGATGTGAATTCCATCAACACGGCCAATCACAACCCCACCCACCTTAATTGGGGCACGAGTTTTCAACGAACCTATATTTTCGAACTTAGCATGCAAAGTGTAAGTTTCACCGTTGCCGCTTAAGCCTGAGTTAGCCACCTTTAGCGCCAACATAACAAATGCAGCAATGCCCAATGCCACGAACAAGCCAACTAAAATTTCTATTTTCCGTGTATTCATTTTTAAAACCTTTTAACTTGAGAACATAACCGCTGTTAATACAAAGTCAAAGCCAAGTACAGCCAGTGAAGAATGTACTACCGTCTCTGTCGTCGCTTTACTTATTCCTTCTGAAGTAGGAATACAGTCATAGCCTTTGTATAGCGCGATCCAAGTTACTAATAGTGCAAATACGAAACTCTTAATAAGACCATTTAAGATGTCTTGTTGAAACGACACTTGCGATTGCATAATTGACCAGAAGCTACCTGAATCTACGCCTAACCAATCAACACCGACCAAGTGTGCGCCTAAAATAGCGATCGCAGAGAATATCAGTGCGAGTAACGGCATACTAATAAAACCGGCCCAAAAACGAGGGGCAACCACGCGCTTAAGCGGGTCTATCGCCATCATTTCTAAACTAGATAATTGCTCCGTTGCCTTCATCAAACCGATTTCTGCAGTTAACGCACTGCCTGCACGTCCTGCAAATAAGAGTGCGGTTACCACAGGGCCCAGCTCTCTAAGTAAACTCAAAGCAACCAAAGGTCCAAGGCTATCTTCAGCGCCATACCCAACTAACACGGTATAGCCTTGTAATGCCAATACCATGCCGATAAATAAACCAGACACCATGATAATCAACAATGATTGATGACCAACCATGTAAAGTTGCTTTATCAACAGCGGCGTGCCTTTTCGGAAATTAGGTAAGCTACATAGCGCCCCAAAAAGCATTGTTGTGGCACGGCCAAGTGCGGCAAAACGGCTGAGGGTTTTGTGGCCTAGTTTTTGTAAAAAGTCGACCATACTCACTCTCCTTGCAACAGCGCTTGCTGATAATCTGGCGCTTTAAAGTGGAATGGCACAGGACCATCCGCAAGGCCTTGTAAGAACTGCTGCACTAATGGCGATTCGTGTTCAAGCATCTGTTCAGGGGTTCCCGTACCAATCACACCTTGTTCAGCAATAATAACGACGTGGTCAGCAATGCTCAGTACTTCGGTGACATCATGGGTAACTATCAACGACGATAATCCCAACACTTCATTAAGCGACTTAATCAAGCGAACTAGAACACCCATGGAGATCGGATCCTGACCTGCAAACGGTTCATCGTACATGATTAATTCAGGATCAAGCGCAATAGAACGCGCTAAAGCCGCACGTCTTGCCATACCACCAGAAAGCTCTGCCGGCATTAAATCTTTTGCACCACGAAGGCCAACCGCTTGGAGTTTCATCAACACCACTAAACGGATTAACTCTTCAGATAATTCAGTATGCTCGCGCAGAGGAAACGCCACATTATCGAACACGCTCATATCAGTAAACAAAGCGCCACTTTGAAATAACATGCTCATGCGCGTTCGAGCTTGGTATAAAGCTGCTCGAGACATGTTAGGGATACTGTTTCCAGCAAAAAGAATATCACCGCTATCAGGCTTAAGCTGACCACCAATCAGTCGCAACATGGTGGTTTTACCAATGCCGCTCGGCCCCATTATTGCGGTAATTTTGCCTTTTGGTACGGAAAAGCTCATGTTTTTGTAGATGATCCTTTCACCCCGAGAGAAGGTTACATCCTTGATTTCTACAATTGACTGCGACAAGTCGCTCTCCAGATCCAGACTATATTCATCCAAGTATGATACTTTTTTTTCAAACAAGATGGAAAATCGTTTTGGTAAAATTTTGTAAGTAGTGAAATGTAACGGTTTGCTTATACTTTCCAGAGCGCTTTTGGTAGTATCTATCGAAATTTTAATCCTATTGGCTAGAGGTTCATGGTTTTATCGTTTGTTATTCTCATTCTTGGCTTTATTGCACTGGTTTGGAGTGCTGACCGCTTTGTTTTTGGTGCGGCCGCTCTTGCACGAAACTTTGGTGTACCAACATTAATTGTTGGTTTAACTATCGTGGCCATGGGTTCTTCAGCACCAGAAATGATGGTTGCTGCGCAAGCCTCTCTTGCAGATAAAACAGACACCGCCGTGGGCAATGCCATAGGTTCTAACATCGCCAATATCTTACTCGTTTTGGGTCTCACCGCGTTATTAAGGCCACTCTCCGTTGGCTCTGGTATTTTGCGCCGCGAAATGCCGCTGTTAGTCGTCGTTTCATTGGCAGCTTGGTATATCGTTAGTGATAACCACTTTAGTTTCGTAGAAGGTGTTTTGTTATTAGTCGGTTTCGCCGCTTTTCTTCTTGCACTTATCATTATCACCAAGCGTGGTGGTGGAGATAATGATGACCCATTTGTCAGTGAAGCCTGTGAAGAAGTGCCAAATAATATTCCAACTCAAAAAGCTGTTTTCTGGTTAATCGTGGGTATGATTTTACTGCCTATTAGCGCGGACTATCTCGTTGGCGCTGCGGTTGATATCGCCAAATATTTTGGCATGAGTGACCTGCTAATAGGATTAACCATTATCGCCGTTGGTACTAGTTTACCCGAGCTTGCTGCTTGTGTTGCTGGTGTACTAAAGAAGGAGGACGATCTAGCGCTTGGCAATATTATTGGTTCGAACATCTTTAATATATTGGCCGTGCTATCCATTGCTGGGATCATTAACCCATCCGTCCTCGACGCCAATATTGCGTCACGTGATATATTTATTATGCTTGGCGCGACACTGCTGCTTATCCTAATGAGCCTCAGCTTAACAGGTCAGCGCCGCATCAACCGCTTGGAAGGTGGCATACTTGTCGCAAGCTTCGTCGGTTATATTTACTACATCATTTAAGGAAGCCTTGTGACAACGAACCCATTTATTGATTCTGCAAATCAAGTTTTTGCTACCGAACTTGCAGCAATAGAAGAAGTGCAACAGTTTGTTGATCAGCAATTTGTAAAAGCCTGTGAAATTATGTTTGGCTGTCAAGGTCGCATCATCGTGATTGGCATGGGTAAGTCCGGCCACATCGGTAACAAAATCGCAGCGACACTCGCAAGTACTGGCAGCCCCGCATTTTTTGTTCATCCAGGTGAAGCAAGTCACGGCGACTTAGGTATGATCACCAAAGATGATGTGGTACTGATGATCTCCAACTCAGGGGAAACCCAAGAGGTGATCTCAATCCTACCTGTAATTAAGCGCTTAGGGGCCCCCGTTATTTCCATGACAGGCAACCCAAGCTCTACAATGGCTCGTAATGCGACGGTTCACCTTTGTGTTAAAGTATCAAAAGAAGCCTGCCCACTAGGACTTGCACCCACGGCCAGCACCACAGCTACGCTAGTGATGGGTGATGCGCTCGCGGTTGCGCTACTTGAAGCCAGAGGCTTTACGGCTGATGATTTTGCACTTTCTCATCCTGGCGGTAGTTTAGGAAGGCGTCTACTACTAACCGTTGCTGATGTCATGCATCAAGGGGATGCAATCCCTATGGTCAATAGTCATTGCACAGTTAAAGAAGCTTTATTTGAAATGTCAGCTAAAAGTTTAGGTATGACGGCAATCGTAGATGAAAGCTCGCAATTACAAGGTATTTTTACCGATGGTGACTTGCGCCGTATTATCGAACAAAAGGTCGATATTCACACCACCCCAATCACGCAAGTAATGACGGCTAAAAGTACGACGGCACGCGCCGATATGCTCGCAGCTGAGGTACTCAATATTATGGAAACCAAACGGATTAACGGCTTGATTGTGGTGAACGAAAACAACATTCCGGTTGGCGCCTTGAATACGCAAGATTTACTTAGAGCGGGGGTGCTGTAATGCAATTTGAAGATTTATATCAGACGATTTCAACTGAAGCTTGGGAAAAAGCAAAACAAATCAAATTATTAATTTGCGATATTGATGGCGTATTCTCAGATGGCCGTATATACCTTGGTAACAATGGTGAAGAACTGAAAGCATTTAATACCAAAGACGGGTTTGGTATTAAGGCCTTGATTGATAGTGGTATCGAAGTCGCCGTTATCACAGGTAGACATTCACAAATAGTTCAGCAACGCATGACTAGTTTAAATGTAACTTATATTTACCAAGGTCAAGAAAACAAGTTAGTGGCATATGATGAACTGAAGACTAAGCTCAACCTTAATGATGACGAAATTGCATATATTGGTGATGATGGCCCAGATCTACCCGTAATGGAACGAGTTGGTTTTGCCGTTGCCGTCAATGATGCACATCCTCTTGTTAAACATATCGCCCATTACACGACCTTGATGCCAGGTGGCTTTGGTGCCGTGAGAGAACTAACTGATCTTCTAATGCTCAGCCAAAATCACTTATTGACTTCCAAAGGATCAAGTACATGACCGTATTACGTGTCATCTTACTCATTGTTTTCGCTTCTTTAATGGTATGGATGTGGTCGCCCATGTTTAATCCATCAGAGGCGGATCCAGCAAACGAAGATGAACCGTTAGCTAAACCCGATTATGTTGCAACCACGCTTCAGCAAACGACCTATAGTGAAAATGGCTTATTAAACTATCAGGTAACTGCTGATAAGATGGAGTTGTATCAAGATCTTGGCTTTAGTCACTTTGAAAAGCCCATTTTCACCTTATATAACGGTGAACAGAATTGGCAAATAAGCGCATTAGAAGCAACCCTATACGAAAACAACACCTTGATATTAGAGGGCAATGTGTTGGCAAAGAATTTAACACCTAACGCCATGATCACGGATATCAATGCCGATAATGTAAGAGTTGAAATTAAGCAAAAATTGATGAAGTCGGAACACCCTGTCGTTATCAACGGTCCTAGTCTTAGGATCACAGGTAAAGGACTGCATGCGGATCTACAAAAGCAAGTGATCGAACTCATCAACCACACAAAGACAATTTATTATGACCAGTAAAATCATTAACAAACTAGTTTTCATCGGCTTGCTTGCAAGTTCTACTCTAGCAATTGCTGCAGAACAAAATGAAGTCATTATTGATGCTGGCCGTCAGCAAGCTCAACTGCAAAGCAACATCGGTATTTTTGAACAGAATGTTGTTATTATTCATGGCAACAGAAAGATAAATGCCGATCGCCTAGAGGTCCACCGTCGCGCGGAACTTGGCATTAACAAGCAACTGCTTGTGGCAACTGGCAGCCCTGCCACTTTTAGCGAACGTCAACCCGATGGCAACTTGCTAGAAGCCAAAGCAAATGAAATCCGTTACGACGTAGCGAAGGGAACCCTAGTGATTTCTGGTGATGCTGAAATCAATCAAACTGGGCAAAAAATCAATGCTCAAGTCATCACCTATGACATTGAAAAGCAATTGATCAGCGCTGAGCGCTCAGACCAAGAAGACTCTCGAGTAAGAACCATCCTTGTTCCTGTTGATGACAAAAAAGACGCTAAAGAGAAAAAAGCGCAGGAAGAAGGTAACAATTAATGAGCGAGCTCAAAGCAACTGGTCTAGCAAAGAGTTATAAGGGTCGTCAGGTCGTCAAAAATGTTGGTTTAAGTGTTCAGGCTGGCAGTATTGTAGGCTTATTAGGACCAAATGGTGCAGGTAAAACCACTACGTTCTACATGATTGTAGGGTTAGTACCAAGCGACAAAGGCTATATTCAGATTGATGACGAAGATATCACTTTGTTACCGATGCACAGCCGTGCACGACTTGGTATTGGCTATCTACCGCAAGAGTCTTCAATCTTTAGAAAACTCACGGTCTATCAAAATTTGATGGCGATTTTAGAAACTCGAAAAGACTTATCTAAAGTTGAAAGAGAAGCTGAACTAAACGAGTTACTGGATGAGTTTAATATTCAACACATTCGCGACTCACAGGGCATGGCATTGTCGGGAGGCGAAAGAAGACGAGTCGAAATTGCTCGTGCTTTAGCCGCAAACCCTAAGTTTATCCTGTTAGATGAACCTTTTGCTGGTGTTGATCCTATTTCGGTGTTAGATATAAAGACAATCATAGAGCACCTAAAAAACCGTGGTATCGGTGTGCTTATCACCGATCATAACGTTAGAGAAACACTGGACGTATGTGAAAAGGCCTACATCGTTTCACATGGTGAGTTAATCGCTGCAGGCACGCCAGAACATGTTTTGGCAGATCAAACCGTAAGAGATGTCTACCTAGGCGAACAATTCAAGCTATAGTTAAGACGTAGTATTAATAACTGTTAAAAAGGATTGTTAGAGATACATGAGGCAATCATTACAGCTGCGCATGGGGCAGCAACTTACAATGACTCCGCAACTGCAACAAGCCATTCGCTTGCTGCAGCTTAGTACATTGGATCTGCAACAAGAAATACAAGAAGCATTAGACAGCAATCCATTGTTGGAAGTGGAAGAAGGTGATAATACTGACGGCGAAAACGCTGACCAACACAGCCAAGAAAAGAGCCGTGCTGACGACAATCAAGATTCAGCCGATGAAACGCAGGTTAGTGACTATGAGATAGACTCAGATACCGCCATGAGCAAAGACACTGTGAGCGATGACCTTGCCATGGATGTCACTTGGGACGAGTATATGAGTGCAGCGCCTGCTGCAAGCTCAGGTCCACTTCCCGATGACGATAATGTTTATCAAGGGGAAACCTCTGAATCTCTCCACGATTATCTCATGTGGCAACTCGAACTGACACCATTTAGTCCAACAGATAGAGCTATTGCGATTGCGATTATTGAAGCGGTCGACCTGTCAGGCATTCTAACACTGTCTTGCGAAGACATTTTAGAAAGCATTAATGACGAGAATAGCGAAGAGCCTATTGAGCTAGATGAAGTCGAAGCCGTACTCAAACGCATTCAGCTTTTTGACCCTGTCGGTATCGCAGCGCGTAGTTTACAAGAATGCTTATGCATTCAGCTAAACCAATTCGCCCCAGATACCCCATGGATTGCCGAAACAAAAATGATCCTGACAGAGCATATCGACTTGCTTGCCAGCCGTGACTATCGAACTTTGGCTAAGAAAACGCGCCTTAAAGAAGCCGATCTCAAAGAGGTCATGACGTTAATACATAGCCTTAACCCAAAGCCTGCGGCAAGCATTATTCATGAAGAGCCTGAATATGTGATCCCTGACGTATCGGTGAAAAAAGTAAAAGGTCGTTGGGTCGTAGAGCTAAATCCTGATGCTATGCCTAAAATAAGAGTAAATGACCATTACGCTGCGATGTCTAGAACGGCGAAATCCAGTACGGATAGTCAGTTTATTCGCTCACATTTACAAGAAGCAAAGTGGTTTATTAAAAGCTTAGAAAGCCGAAATGATACTTTATTAAAAGTTACCAATTGCATTGTGCAACAACAACAGGCATTCTTTGAACATGGCCCCGAAGCAATGCGCCCTATGGTGCTAAATGATGTTGCTGAAATGGTTGAGATGCATGAGTCCACAATTTCCCGTGTGACAACACAAAAATACATGCATACACCTCGGGGAATATTTGAGCTGAAGTATTTCTTCTCTAGCCATGTAAGTACGGAAAATGGAGGTGAGTGCTCTTCTACAGCAATTAGAGCACTTATCAAAAAGCTGATAGCTGCAGAGAATACCGCGAAGCCATTGAGTGACAGCAAAATTGCAGATATCTTAGCTGAGCAAGGAATTAAGGTAGCGAGACGTACGATTGCAAAATATCGTGAATCCCTAGCCATTCCACCGTCAAATCAGCGTAAAAGCTTGATATAAGACGTAAAACCCAAGAAGGAAAAATGCTTATGCAACTAAATCTAACTGGTCGCCATGTAGAAATTACTGACTCATTAAGAGACTATGTCACCAACAAGTTTGCGAAGCTAGAAAGGCACTTTGATCATATCAATAATGTGCATGTGATCCTTGATGTCGAGAAACTAGTACAAAAAGCAGAAGCAACATTACACGTAAACGGCGGCGAGCTATTTGCATCAACAGAGCATCAAGATATGTATGCCGCAATTGATGGCCTTATCGACAAGCTAGATCGTCAAGTTATTAAACACAAAGAGAAGCTCACTCGACACTAAGATGAAATTAAGTGAATTAGTGAACAAGGACTGCAGTAAAGCTGCGGTCCTTTTTAATAGCAAAAAACGTATTTTAGAATACATCAGCGAACTGGCTCATAGCCAAATTCCAAATACCAGTCAGCATGCTATCTTGGACGCCTTAATGGCGCGAGAGAAATTAGGCAGCACAGGGATCGGTAAAGGCATTGCCATTCCCCATGGTCGACTTGAAGGTTTGGATAAAATCCTTGCTATGGTGCTTGTCAGCGAGCAAGGGATCCAGTTTGAAGCCATAGATAAGCAGCCTGTCGATATTTTTGTCGCGTTCATCGTACCTGAAGGTGATAATCAACAACACCTGAAGACCTTAGCGGCGATTGCTGATACACTCAAAGACAAGTCTTTTTGCAAAATGCTTAGGCAAGCAAAAAGTGATGATGAGTTATATGCAGTGATCCAAGGTGAACTTGATGAGTGATGAAGAAAAAGGACTCGAGCTTATCATTATCAGTGGCCGCTCAGGCTCTGGTAAATCTGTAGCGCTTCGAGTATTGGAAGACTTAGGCTACTATTGTGTGGATAACATTCCGGTCAATTTGCTGCCGTCTTTAGTCCGCAGTGTTTCGGACAATTATAATAAAATTGCAGTCAGTATTGATGTTAGAAACTTACCTAAAGAACAGGACGAGTTTAATGACATTCTTGAATACTTACCAGGCTTTGCCAAACCTACCCTGTTTTATTTAGACAGTGACGATCAAACCCTGATAAAGCGCTTCTCAGAAACACGCCGTTTGCACCCTCTTTCACTGCATAATCTTCCATTAGATGTTGCGATAAAGAAAGAACGGGAATTGTTAGACGTGCTGATCACTCGCGCCGATTTTCTCATTGATACTACAGGCCTGAGCGTTCATCAACTTGCAGAAGATATCCGCGAAAAAATCTTAGGTAAAAAAGACAAACAACTCATTATTACCTTTGAATCTTTCGGCTTTAAACACGGCATCCCAAAACAAGCGGATTACGTTTTTGATGCGCGCTTTTTACCCAACCCACATTGGGAGCCTGAGCTTAAGCCGCTAACTGGCTTAGATCAGCCAGTCAAAGACTATTTGTCGAGTCACAGCATCGTGCAAAAGTTTACTTGGCAGATCCAAACCTTCGTACAAACTTGGTTACCACACTTAGAGCGTAACAATCGCAGTTATCTAACGATCGCAATAGGATGTACAGGTGGGCAACATCGCTCGGTATACTTAGCGCAAACCATTGGTGAACGTTTTGCTAAAACCCATCCCAACGTCAAAATTCGTCACCGAGAGCAAGAGGGTTAAATGTTAGAAGATACGTTTTTAATCCAAAACAAACTCGGCCTGCACGCTCGAGCAGCGACGGTTCTTGCGCAATTAGCAACCCAATTTGATGCCGAAGTGACCTTATATCAAGGAGACAAAAGTGCTGCTGCTGACAGCGTACTAGCGCTGTTGTTACTTGAAAGCAGCCAAGGGAAAGAAGTCCGAGTGGTTTGTGAAGGTCCTGATGCTCAGTATGCACTAGACGCCATTGGCGGACTGATAGAAAATAAGTTTAATGAATCCGAGTAATCGTCAGTAAAACAATAAGGCCTGATTCATTTACTCCCTGCTAATCTCCCCCTCCTCCGTAACCAAAGTGGTCTAATAAGTCTCTCATAATTAAGCGTAAACCTTGGTAGTTCCTAATAAACTGAGTTACACTGTAATACCAATTTAGGTTTCTTTCGTGCAGTAAAGCTAGTTGCCGGAAAATCCTACTTTATCGTTGCGTACACCTTTAACGTATATTAACGATAGCAACCCACCAGCAGAAACAACACGAATAAAATTCAAATTAAGAAATTGATTTCTGCGATAAAATAAATGAATAGGGTTAACTTAATCACGTTAACCACCATTAATATCAAAAAGGATGCCTATGCCTGAAGTATTTGAACAAGACTACACACTGGAACAACTCCAAAAGGTAACTAACGCCTTAAACAGTGGTCAGTTTGTTCAAGTTAGGCGTATGCTCGCAGAAACAGCACCTTGTGACACTGCACTGCTTTTAGAATCATCCCCTCATAAAATTCGCTCTATGCTGTGGCAGCTTGTTGACCCAGATATCCAAGGGGATGTCTTAGAGGAACTGTCAGAGGACGTAAGACTTGGGATCATCGCCCAGATGGAACCTGAGCTAATCGCCGCCGCTACAGAAGACATGGACGACGATGACCTTGGTGATGTCCTAAGAAGCCTGCCTGATACCGTCTACAAAGACGTTATCGGAGCGATGGATAGCCAAGATAGAGAACGTGCGACACAAGCTTTGTCCTACAAGGAACACTCTGCCGGTGCGCTAATGAGCACCGACACGGTAACTATTCGACCCGATGTTACCTTGGAAGTTGTATTTAGATATCTACGTCTTAAAGGCGAATTGCCAGACGGCACAGATGAGCTATATGTTGTCGATAAAGACAACTGTTTCTTGGGTGCCTTACCAGTCAATACCTTATTAACTAAGTCTCCTGACAGTATGGTTCGAGACTTGATGGATGAAGATAAGGAAACGATCCCTATCTCCATGGATGAGTCTGAAGTGGCGCAGCTTTTTGAGCGTCATAACTGGATCTCAGCTCCCGTCGTTGACGATAACGCCCATTTGCTTGGCCGTGTCACCATTGATGACGTTGTTGACGTTATTCGTGAAGATGCTGAGCACAGCTTGTTAAGTATGGCAGGTCTTGAAGATGAAGAAGACACCTTTGCGCCAGTTTTAAAAAGTAGCCAGCGCCGCTCTATTTGGCTTGGGATTAACCTGCTAACTGCCTTGATGGCTGCGTTTGTTGCAAGCTTCTTCGAAGGTACTTTGGATATTTTACCTATTCTCGCGGTGTTAAATGGCATAGTACCAAGTATGGGCGGCGTTGCCGGTAGCCAAACGCTAACCCTAGTGATTCGCGGTATTGCCCTTGGTCATATTAACCAGACTAACCAAAAGTTTTTAATGGGTAAAGAGCTGGCGATCGGCGCCTTAAACGGCGTGCTGTGGTCTGTCTTGATCGCTGGGGTTATTGCTATATGGCAGTGGGATTTTACACTCGGTGCTGTAATTGCCTTCGCAATGTTTATGAACTTAGTCGCAGCGGGTATTGCAGGTGCCAGTATTCCAATTATGTTAAAGAAAATGAATATCGATCCAGCGCTAGCTGGTAGTGTGGTACTAACAACCGTTACTGATATCGTAGGGATCTTTGCATTCCTTGGCACCGCAACTTGGTTATTAGTGTAGCAGTAATAGAGTCAAAATAGCGGGAAATGCTGGTCAAAACCAGCATTTCTTGAGCTGAGAGAGGGAGTTATTCGCCCGCTATTTGCATATTATTGAGTAGTATAGAGCCGGTTTGTACTGCTCCTCGGCATTCAATATCAGCGCCAACGCCTTCAATCCCCATAAACATATCTTTTAAATTACCAGCGATAGTAATTTCACTTACAGGATATTGAAGTTCTCCATTTTCGACCCAAAAACCAGCAGCTCCCCTAGAGTAATCACCAGTTACCGTATTAACACCTTGCCCCATAAGTTCAGTGACTAACAAACCAGTGCCCATCGACTCAAGTAGGCTGGTTAAATCGTCGTGTGTTGGTTTTACTAACCAGTTATGGATCCCACCTGCGTGACCTGTCGCTTGCATATTCATTCTACGTGCAGCATAGCTTGCCAATAAGTAAGTATTGAGCACGCCATCTGTGATAATTTCACGGTCGATGGTTTTTACACCTTCGCTATCGAAAGGACTCGAAGCAAGCCCTCTTAATAAATGTGGCTTCTCTTCAATGTTAACGCAGCGATTAAAAATTTGTGTGTCTAAAGAATCCAACAAGAAGCTAGACTTACGATATAGCGCGCCGCCACCAATACCTGACACTAAGTGCCCAAATAAGCTGTTAGCAATATCCGCTCGAAAAATAACAGGCACTTTGCGCGTTGACACCTTACGACTGCCTAATTTTGCAAGCGTTGATTGTGCCGCCTCTAAACCGACTTCTTCAGGGGATTTTAGCTCCGCGTGCACGCGAGATAACGCATATGCAGAGTCCCGTTGCATTTGCTCACCCTCTTTACCAATCACCATGGTGCTCAGGCTGTGTCTGGTGCGTGGAAACCCTGCAATTAAGCCATGGCTATTGCCATATACACGGATCCCTTGGTGGCTCGATAAGCTCGCGCCATCAGAATTCACGATTCGAGGATCGAATGCTAACGCAGCTTTTTCAGCAGCAATACATTGCTCAATGGCTTCATCGGGAGAAACTTGCCAAGGATGGAAAAGATCTAAATCTGCTGCTGACATCTCTAGCAAGGCTTTATCCGCCACACCATTACAGGGGTCATCCGAGGTAAATCGAGCAATATCTACGGCTTTTTCAACCACTGAGCGCAGGGCTTCAGGACTCAGATCCGCGGTTGATGCTGAGCCTTTATGATTACCCACATAAACGCTAATACCAAGACCACCATCTTGATTAAACTCAATGGTTTCAACCTCTCCCATTCGTGTACTTACAGACAGACCAGAGGTACTAGACATCGCCGCTTCTGCCGAGGTTGCACCTAGTTTTTTAGCATGCGCTAACACATCGGCAACTGCATTTTTCACATCATCAATTTGATTATATATAGGGTGTTGTTGAGGTTGAGTCATAGATACCTTATCCGCTCGCTCGTCTAACTAAAACATATTAGCTAATATGCTATCACAGCTACTAACTATTGTAGTGATCAATTGTGGTATACTCTAATGTAGAGACCTTAATATTTACTAGTATAGACAAGACCAATGGCTAAACACGAGCAAACGACCGAAGAAGAGATTATTTACGTTTCAAAAAGCGAGCTTAAGCGCGAGGCGCTAGAGTTGCATGAACTAGGCTGTGAAATTGCAGGGCTTGGCAAGAAGCAGCGTGAGAAGTTACCTCTAACGGACGAGCTTAAAGAGGCCATGACTGTTGCGGATAGGATCCGTGCTAAAACAGATGCTTACCGTCGTCATATGAACTACATTGCCAAGACATTGCGTAGTACTCCAAATGTCGAAGATATTCAGGCTGCGATGGATTTGATGCTAAATAAGAACAATAAAGCAGACGTATTGCTGAATAAGATTGAGCTTATTCGCGATGAAGTGATTGCCAAAGGAGATAGCAAGATTAATGAGCTATTGGATAAGTATCCTGAACTTGAGCGTCAAAAAATGCGCCAGATGGCGCGCCAAGCAAGTAAAGAAGTAAAAGCTGAGAAGCCAGGCAAAGCCTACAAAGAGCTGTTCCAGTATTTAAAAGAAGCGATTATGCCGTAACGCAGTGTTGTGGCTCTGATACAACATAAAAAGGCGCTGATGCGCCTTTTGCTTATTACTTTTGGCTTATGAATAGTTACCGCAGGTAGTATTACGCTGTACCACCGACAGTAATTTCGTCAATCTTCAAACTCGGTTGACCGACTCCCACAGGGACGCTTTGACCATCTTTACCACATACCCCAACGCCTCTATCAAGCGCAAGGTCATTGCCTACCATAGAGACCTTTTTCATCACCTCTGGACCATTGCCTATAAGCGTTGCACCTTTAATTGGTTGGGTTATTTTACCATTCTCAATTAAGTAGGCTTCAGACGCTGAGAATACAAATTTACCAGAGGTAATATCCACTTGACCACCGCCAAAGTTACTAGCAAAAATGCCTTTATCTACGCTACGAATGATCTCTTCTTGACTGTGCTCACCCGCAAGCATGTAGGTATTTGTCATTCTTGGCATCGGTAAATGGGCATAAGACTCACGACGCGCATTACCTGTAGGCGCCACGCCCATTAAGCTCGCGTTTTGCTTGTCTTGCATATAGCCCTTTAAAATACCATTTTCAATCAGTACGTTGTATGCCGCTGGCGTACCTTCATCATCCACATTCAAAGAGCCGCGACGGTCGGCTATCGTGCCATCATCCACCACAGTACAAAGACTCGAAGCGACTTGTTCACCTATTTTGCCACTGAATGCAGAGGCACCTTTACGGTTAAAATCACCTTCTAGGCCATGTCCAACAGCTTCGTGTAACAAAACGCCCGGCCAACCAGAACCGAGCACCACAGGCATCGCACCTGCTGGTGCATCAATGGCTTCAAGATTCACGCGTGCTTGGCGCACAGCTTCTTTGGCAAACTGCATCCATCTCGGTGCACCGTCTACTAACTCTTTAAAGTAACCATAATCTAAACGCGCACCACCACCGGCACTACCACGCTCTCTGCGATCATTTTTCTCAAGGAGTACCGAACAATTTAAACGTATTAACGGGCGAATGTCGGTTGCAAATGTGCCGTCGCTTGCGGCAATTAACACTTCTTCATATACCGCCGACAGCGAACTGACCACTTGCTGCGCCTCAGGTGCTAAATCGCGAATGCACTGTTCAATCTCTCTTAGTAAAGCCACTTTATCCGCATCACTCATGCTGGTAATTGGCTGTGCTGGTTGAAATTGAATGGGTGCTTTTACATCGCTAAATACTTGGACTTTACTGCTTTCGCCAGCTTGCGCAATGCTACGCGCAGCTTCTGCAGCTTTGGTTAAGGCTTCAATATTGATGGCATCAGAATAACTAAAGCCAGTCTTCTCACCACTCACTGCACGCACACCAATACCACGTTCGATGTTGTAGCTGCCGTCTTTGACTATGCCGTCTTCCAGCACCCAAGTTTCGTGGTAGCTTGATTGAAAGTACAGATCGGCATAATTTACTTTGTGCTGATGAATATACTCGAGAGTCTGTGATAATTGCTCACGTGTCAGCTGGCTATTGGTCAGTAAATTCTGCTCTACATTACTCATAAAAACTCACTTTTAAATCGGTTATGATCCGCAACCGGCATTTTTTGCCGGATCGAATCAAGAAACGCGCTATCTAGCTGCTGTGAAATAGGTTCTAAATTCGCACCAGAGTCAATTAAGACTTCACCCCAAGGCGATACAATTAAACTGTGTCCATAGGTTTCTCGGCCATTTTCATGACAACCTACTTGCGCGGCTGCAACTACATAGCATTGGTTTTCTATCGCCCTCGCCTGTAATAATGGCTGCCAGTGTGCCTTACCCGTTGCACAGGTAAAAGCACTCGGGACTAAAAATAGCTCAGCTCCCTTCGCTCTCATCATTTGGAACAAACCTGGAAAGCGCAGATCATAACACACGCTTAATCCAATTTTGCCAAATGGACTATCCACTACCACGACATCCTGTCCACGCTCTGTTCGCTCAGACTCTCGATATTGTTTAGTTTTGTCACTCACATCGGCGTCAAATAGATGGATCTTATTATAGCGTGCTACGATTTCGCCACTCGAATCAAATAAGTAACTCGCAGCCAGATATTTATCGCTCTGGCTTGGTATCGCGATGGTACCTGCCGCCAACCAAATGCTATATTGTTGACAAAGCGCTGAAAGCTCTCCAAGCAGTGCTTCATTATGCTGCGCGTATTCCCAAGTCTGTTGCGCATTGTCGCAAAACGCCAGCCAAGTTTCAGGTAAACAAACTAAGGTTGGCTCTTCCATCACTAACTTAACCAGCTGACTTTTAAGATAATCTATATTTGTTTGGGGTGCTTTAGCCGAGCACATTGGCAATGCAATCACCTTAGCCATTACCACTTTCCTTATTTTGCGACACAAGAGGTTGCTCACTATGCTTAAGTGTAGCACTTGGATGTGATTCTGAATTCATTGCTGGTGCTTCTTTACTGGTATTCTCATCAGCTCCATCTGGCATAGCTTCTTCACTAAGAGGCACAACCGGTTTGGGTAACTCAATTTCTTTACTCTTACGATCAACCTCGGTAACCACCGGCTCTTGCATCGTTCCGGTGATTTTAAAATTAATCTCAGAGATCACTCGCGCCGAGTGGATAACCTTATCTAATGCCAGTGCAGCTAATCCCGTCACAGGGTTCACCGCCCATGCCATAATCACAGGTAAGCTCGACGTGACTTGTGGTGCGACGGCTAAATCATAATTAATTTCGTGAGTATTGAGATCGGCATAGCCACGTATCGTTAGATCCGCGGGCACGCCATCGAGCTTCGCATCTTCAGTGATCGCAATACCATTCGTTAGTTGTACCGAACCACTCATACTGTTATAGAAAAAGCCTTTAGAAAACACATCTCTAAAGTCCAAGCGTAACTTTCTGATCAAAGAGTCCAAACTCAGCAATGAAAAGACACGTGCTCCTTTGTCGCTTATTTCTGCCAAGTGGCCCTCTCCTAAGCGCCAAGTCAACTCGCCACCTAGGCTAGGTAAATCCATTTCGTATGGCGCGCCTTGCCAATTGAGGACAAAATCTATGTTGGCGCGGGAGTCTTTAATGGTCGAAGTAATATCAAACTCATCCGTTAGTTCACCAAAGTCATTGCTGTTTAACGCGCCGCTTAGCGTCGTTTTACCTTGCTCAAACCGGCCACTGGCATTGAGTTTATGATCTTTTTTGTCAATCACTAACTCTGAAATATTGAGTCTATTACCATCCCCAAACAACGACATATTGACCTGATCTAACTGATATTCATCAACTTTACAGTCACCGCACACAAATTCGGTTGCAGGTAAGCTCAACAACCAATCTAATGAGTGAACGTCTTTTTCCACCGTCTCTTGCGCTTGCGGCTCCGACTTAGGTAAATTTAGACGTAAATAATCACTATTAATGTGAATAGGCCGGCTTGAGTTTGACGCTGGAATAGCCACTTGTGAGCGCATTTCTTTACTATTGATTTTAAGCTGCATCGCGCCGTCAATCGCGGCCATAGTAAAGTCAACATCATGGAAAGGGATCTCAGAGAATGTTACTTTTGAGAAAGAACCATTTACCTGATTCAGTGCTGGTAGAAATGCAGGGTCGGAACCTGAATTTGGCGCTTTGATAATGCGGTTGATCAGTGGTAACCAAGGCAACAGCTCGACTTCTTGTTGTTTGATTGTGATATCAAAACCGGATGCATTTAAGCCTTCATCTTTACTGCCAATTATCAGGTGTGCATTACGCATCGCACCGGATCCATTTTCAACGATGCCATTAAAATACAATTGATTATCTAGGCTTGCCGTAACAAGATTCGAAATATCATCCCCTAATACTGTGCCGCTTAGCAGTTTAGCTTGATCAGCAGGTTTGCCGAATTGATCGGGTAAGTGACTCGCGATCCCCCGTAAATCACTAGCAAATTTGGCTTTATAGTTAAATCCAGCATCGGCAAAATTAAGGATAAGCTCAGTGCTCAGCACGCTATTGCCTTCAAAGTAGCCGTCAATAATTCCATTTGCGTGCGGTTGCAGTTGCTCAACCCCAGCTTCAAGACTGACCTTGGTCGTTACTTGATAATTTTGCTTATCTCCGCTTCCTGATAAGTCCAACGACAGGGGCATGTCCAGCCACTTAGCGGTCAAATTATTCACTTTGATAGTGTCATCATCGAAGCTAACCACACCTTTTACTTGCTGTAATTGCATGCCAGGCTTTGCCAAAAAAACAGGATTGTTGTCTAGGTAGATGTCACCTTTAGCATGTACGGCACCTGATTTCAGGTCGACGACCAATTGCACATCCCCTTTTGCATCACCTTTACCTTGAACAATATCTAATATATTCGCGAGTGGATCTGCGAGCGGCGTTGCCGCAAAGAAAGGCTGTAGCGTGCTCGCTTCTGTGGAGTGACTAATATCAACAGTCAGCACATCAGCGTGATTTAGATCCGCAATACTCACAACGACACCCTCATCAATACTTTGATTAACAAGTTCTCCACGGTGTGCGTAGATATCCATTCTTTCGTTTTCGAAGTGTAGTGTGACATCCCCTGAAGTAACGCTAGGCCAATCCGGTGCAAAACCAAAAGTAACATCATTCAAACGTGATTTAACTTCAAACTGACCTTGCTTATCAGCGAATGGAAATTGTGAAAGCGCCCCACTCAGTAAGACTTGAGTCTGCAAGTGCTGACCACCTTGGATCCCTGCTTCTAAATAGTCAACTAAGCTTTTACGCATAATACTGACAGGAAAGTACTGTGAAGCGATTTCACCACGCCCACCGAGTAGCTCCGCATATAAATCAAGCCGAGGGTCATCTGATAACTGCAAGGAAAATTCTGTGGCTAATGCTACGTCTTGATTACTAAGCCAAAAGTTGGGACTGGAAACTTGCCAGCCTTGTGCTTGTTGATTGCGAATATAGACATCACCACTGAGCTGCTGGAGCTTAATATTATCTTTGAAGGTCTCTTTGGATAGCAATTCAGTTTGTTCAGCACTTAAATTGAGCCTAACTTGCTCATCAGTCGCATTCACCTCTAATCTGGTACCATAAATTCCCGGGATCCCATGAAATGGCTCAAAAGCTATCTCTTCAATAACTCCCCATGCCGCAAAAGCGTTATTAGTACCAAGACTGAATTTCGCTGCGCTCAGTTGACCATTGGGATTCATACCATACAACAAATCTCGTCCAGGGAATTTAGCAAGTTGTGCTAACTCAGCTAAAAAGTTGGCGTTAATATCCTTTAACCAAAAGGTCTTGTTATCTTTATGCCATTTCGCTTCAAATAAAATAGGAGCAAGCGCTTCTAGATTACGACTAAACTGGATACCACTACTTTGCACCCACCAACCTTGCTGATCTGGCTTTAACAGAAATTGCGCATCGTCTAATGCCAATGTGCGCTGATTTTCGTCTTCTTGCCAAGTCAAGGTACTGGGTTTGATATCCACTGTAATATCTTGCAACGTACCTTGCTCAAAGCCTAGCCATAGCTGAGCATTGATGTCTGCTTTTAGGTCTGGATGTGCTAAGGTGATAAGCTCTTCTAACCAATCGACCGGATTAACCTTATCCGCGGATACATAGATATTCCCTGCCAATTCACGTAGCTTTCGCCCCGACAAAGAAAGACGAGCGTTAAACTGGCCTTGAGAAAACCCAGGTAATGCGATTTCTCCTGCCCCCTCATGTAATGCACTAGAGTTTTGCCACACCAAATCTTTCAATAATAAACTGTGGGTCTTACCACTAGAAAAGGTGATATTAAGACGACTGTTTTGCACCGCAAAATGCCCAACATCACCTAAGAAAAGGCTTTCAATTAATGCTTGCTGCTCAAAAGCACCTTGATCTTGAGCCGCGCTTAATTTGCTCAGATCTATATCGGCCTCAAACCCTTCCAGTACAAAATAGTTAGATGCGATCTGCATTTGTCGTACAGACTCAAATACATTGAGCTGCAAAGAGGTTTTGGCAATATTAATGGAGATTGGCGAGTCTTTATTGTCTTTAAAAGAGAGCGATTCCAACACCAGAGCAGGCCCATTGCCTTCCCAACTCGCACTGATCTGGCCAATACTAATATCAACATTCAGTTGCTTTTGGATCAGCGCTTCGATGTTACTTCTATAATCATTAACATAGGGCAAGGCGTACTTCAGCGCAGACACCAGCACCGCGAGTGTCACTAAAGTGATCGCAAAGATTTGCCACGCTTTACGCAGGCAGAAAAAACAGACGGCCTTAGCCTGCATGTACCGCTACCCTTTACATCATTACTACGTCAAACTGCTCTTGGCTATATAAGCTCTCAGTTTGAATGCTAACCTGCTTACCAATAAATAATTCAAGCTCAGCTAAATTATGATACTCATCGTTGATCAAGGCTTCGCTCACTGCTGGCGAGGCATAAACCATAAACTTGTCGGCATCATAAGCACGATTCACACGCACGATTTCCCGTAGGATCTCATAACAAACGGTTTCGACCGTTTTTAGTGAACCACGACCGGAGCAAGATGGACACACATCACAAAGAATATGCTCTAGACTTTCGCGCGTGCGCTTGCGGGTCATTTCTACAAGACCAAGTGCAGAGAGTCCATTGATATTGGCTTTCGCTCGGTCTTTAGACAACGCAGTTTCTAAAGAGTGCAATACTCGGCGTTTATGCTCGTCAGATACCATATCAATAAAGTCGATAATAATGATACCACCAAGGTTTCGTAACCTTAGTTGCCGCGCAATTGCTGACGTTGCTTCAACATTAGTATTAAAAATCGTCTCTTCGAGGTTACGATGGCCAACGAACGCGCCAGTATTGACATCAACCGTTGTCATTGCTTCTGTTTGGTCAATGATAAGGTAGCCACCAGACTTTAACTCAACCTTTCGATGTAGTGCCTTTTGGATCTCAGTTTCAACATCAAACAAGTCAAAAATGGGACGCTCACCTGGGTAATACTCAAGTGCACTTGCGAGCTGGGGAACAAACTCTTCAGTGAAAAGTTTTAGCTCTTGGTAAGTTAACTTTGAGTCAACACGGATACGCTCCATGTCCTCACCAACATAATCACGCAAGGTGCGAAATGCTAAGGTAAGATCCTCATGCAAAATTTTTGCTTTGCTCGTTTTGCGGCGGCGCGTTACAATTTTCTGCCAAAGCTTTTTCAAAAACTCCGCATCATGCTGTAACTCTGCTTCCGAAGCGCCTTCAGCAGCGGTACGAACGATAAAACCACCGTTTTCGTCATTATATTGTGCAACGATCTCTTTTAACCGGTCACGCTCTTGTTCGGTTTCAATACGCTGACTCACTCCCACATGCGTCGCATCAGGCATAAACACCAAATAACGTGAGGGAATAGTGATATCCGTCGTCAGTCTAGCGCCTTTTGTGCCAAGCGGATCTTTGACTACTTGTACCATAATGAACTGGCCTTGTTTCACCAGCTCACGAATGTCCTGCACTTTCTTAACTGGGGACTCGGCCACCCCCTCTTCGATAGAAGCGCTGTTCACGATATCTGACGCATGTAGAAATGCCGCTTTTTCCAAGCCGATGTCCACGAAAGCAGCCTGCATACCAGGAAGAACTCGGCTTACTTTGCCAAGATAAATATTACCGACGATGCCTAGGTTACCGATCCGTTCAACTTGAACTTCTTGCAGCACCCCATTTTCGATTAAGGCTACGCGACTTTCACTTGGGGTGACATTGATTAGTAGTTCGCTACTCATATTTTATTTTAAAAACCGTTGAATTAATTCGTCTGTCTCATATAAAGGTAAGCCGACAACTGCAAAATAGCTACCTTGGATCTCAGTTACAAAGCGTCCACCTACCCCTTGGATCCCGTAACCACCGGCTTTATCTTGCGGCTCGTTGGTGTCCCAGTAGGCATCAATTTCAGTTTCGCTTAGCGTTTTAAAAGTCACATTGGTCACAATCACATCGCTCAGTACTTTGCTTGTATCTGCAAGTGCAATCGCCGTCATCACCTGATGCGTATGACCAGAAAGGCGCTGCATCATCGCTTTGAAATCCGCTTTATCACGAGGCTTACCAAGCGCTTCTCCGTCAATGACAACCACTGTGTCACTGCCAAGAACCGGCCTATCGGTATACCCTAACGCCACACCTGATTGCGCTTTTAAACACGCTAAACGCTCCACAAGCTGTAATGCGCTTTCATCGTCTAGCGGACTTTCATCAGCATCAACACTAAATTGCTCGAACGAATAGCCCAGCTGAGAAAGTAGCGCTTTGCGACGTGGAGAAGCCGAAGCTAAATATAAAGAGATAGACATTATCTGATCCTAAACTGTCTACGATATTTTCTCAGCAGTGGGAATATCCACAGCCAGCACACCATGCCCGTAACCGCAGGCCACAGATAATGCGGGTTAAAGTAGATATCAAGCAAGAAATGATTAAGCCAAAATTGTAACAAATGATAGAGCGCGAGAAATAGCCCGATCAGCACTGCTTGCTGCCAGATGGAGAAATTACGAATTTTCTGAAAGTTGCTGGCGGTAATATAAATACAAATGGAATAGGTCAACGAGTTCACCCCGAGTGGTGCGCCCATCGCTAAGTCTATTATCAGGCCAGTCATCCAAGCCCAACCAATATTCACACGGTGAGGGACGGCCAAAGACCAGTACATCAGCACCAATAATACCCAGTCAGGACGAAATGGTTCAAGTGAAAAAGGCAACGGCATAAGTGCCATGACTAACGCAACAAAGACACTCAATGCAATCAATAAGTTGCTATGTTTACTCATGATTTATTGCCTCTTGGCTGCGTTTACCTAACACCACGAGTAAGCGAATGCGATCTAGTTGTGCAATCGGCTCTGCCTGTACTTGTGCAAATGGTAGGCCTTCGTCTCGGTCTATCTCAGTAACTACAGCCACCGGATAGCCTTCAGGGAAAGTACCACCAAGCCCGGAAGTGACCAACACATCGCCAATGCGAATATCCATGCTATGCGGTACATGAGCAAGGCGAACATTATTGATTTTACCCGTCCCCTCAACCACAGTGCGAACGTCATTACGCAATATTCTGACCGGTGTCGCATGGGTGGTATCTGTCATAAGCAGCACTCTTGAGGTCGTTGTACCGACTTGAGTTAGCTGCCCAACAATGCCCATTTCGTCAATAACAGCCTGCCCTTCGCTTATCCCATCAATAGTACCGCGATTAATCACCACCTGATGACTATAAGGGTTCGAATGAACAGACAACACTTGAGATATTAAACGTTGATTGGTTTCCCTAGCCGAAGCACCTAATAAGGCGCGCAATTCTTGATTTTCTTTTTGCAAAAACTGAAGTTGCTGTAATTGCTCACTCTGTATTAATTGTTTTTCTCTGAGTGCTTGGTTTTCTTGTTGCAGCTTTTCTCTGGTATTGAGACTTTTCAGGCCCAAGTTGAACGCTTCATAAGGAATGTTAGCAACGTACAGTAGCGGACTGACCAAAGTGTTTAAACTGGTTCGCACCATAGTCCCACCAACTGTGTAACGGTCACCAATGATCAGAATAATACTAAGCACAACTGCGACAGTAAGTCGCAGTTGTAAGGGAACGGTTCGGCCAAATAATAAATTCATCAGTCGTAACTAAATACGTCACCACCGTGCATGTCTATCATCTCTAACGCTTTACCACCACCTCTTGCCACACAAGTTAATGGATCATCGGCAACCACCACTGGAATACCGGTTTCTTCCATCAACAAACGGTCTAAGTCTTTGAGTAATGCGCCACCACCTGTTAATACCATGCCGTGGGCAGAAATATCAGAGGCAAGCTCTGGTGGCGACTGCTCTAGCGCAACCATTACTGCACTTACTATCCCCATCAAAGGCTCTTGTAACGCTTCTAGGATTTCATGTGAGTTGAGTGTGAAAGAGCGTGGCACACCCTCAGCTAAGTTACGGCCGCGAACTTCAATCTCAATCGGCGTTTCACTCTTAAACGCTGAGCCTATTTCATGTTTGATATGCTCAGCCGTCGCTTCACCAATCAGGCTTCCGAAGTTGCGACGTACATAGTTAATAATCGCTTCATCAAACTTATCACCACCGATACGTACTGAAGACGAATAAACAACACCATTTAGTGAGATAATCGCCACTTCCGTCGTACCACCACCTATATCAACAACCATTGAACCCGTTGCTTCAGATACTGGTAGGCCAGCACCAATTGCAGCAGCCATTGGCTCTTCAATTAAGTACACTTCACGTGCACCAGCACCCATTGCGGATTCACGGATAGCACGCTTTTCAACTTGCGTTGCACCACAAGGTACGCAAATAAGTACACGAGGGCTTGGACGCATGAAGTTATTATTGTGCACCTGTTTGATAAAGTGCTGTAACATTTTTTCTGTTACATAGAAGTCTGCAATCACCCCGTCTTTCATCGGGCGAATAGCTTTGATGTTACCCGGCGTTCGACCTAGCATTTGCTTAGCCGCAGTACCCACTGATGCAACGCTTTTTGGGCCACCAGCTCGCTCCTGACGAATTGCCACCACCGATGGCTCATTCAGTACGATGCCTTCTTCTTTTACATAAATAAGTGTGTTTGCCGTCCCTAAATCGATAGAGAGATCGTTAGAAAATAATCCGCGTAATTTTTTAAACATGAGGCTGGGTGACCTTTCAGAATTCTGTCAAACAAAGCAGCATCACCTGCTGCTCTTAATTTACTACTTATCGCTCTCGAACAAGTCGAAAACCTATATAATTCGCTCTAAAATCTGGCGCTAACGCTAAGCGAGTTGACACTCGAGCCAAACTCGGCGCGAAGTTCCATGCACCGCCACGCACTGTAACATCGCCCTGAGAAGCACGCTTTTGCGTCCACTCCCAAACGTTTCCTACAGTATCATATAAGCCATAGCTATTCGGTGAAAATTGGGCAACTGGTGAAGGACTTTTATTAGACCACTCACTGCCACACCAACCACAATTAGCTAGGTTTCTTCCGATTTCATTACCCCATGGGTACTCAGATGCAGTGCCTGCACGCGCCGCATATTCCCATTCAACTTCATTGGGTAATCTAAATTGCTGCCCTTTTTCACCAGATAACCAGTTGGCATATGCTTTGGCATCGTCATAGGCAACACACACAACGGGAAAATTATCTGATTGCTCGTAACCTGGGTTTTCCCAATTATATTCAAGCTCCCAAACCGGTTCGCCATTTTTATAGTATGCGCAGCCTTTACCTTGTTCGGCTAAGGTTTTATATCCTGTGCTTTGCGCAAAACGGCGAAAAGCCGCCACTGTAACCTCAGTGCTCTGCATGGCATATGAATGGCTCAACACTTTTTCAACAACGGGACGCTCATTTGGTAAACCATTACCCGTCAGGTCGCCCATTTTAAAAGTGCCCGCAGGGATAATAGCGAGCTTATTTTCGGTGGTTGCTACGGCGACCACTTGTACTTGTTGCGCTTCAGGCTCAGGCTTTTTCGTTACAACAGACGTTACCGATTGGCGTTTCTTCACCAATTTCGCATTAATGGTTTGCGCAGCTCGTAGGTTAATGCGTGCTTTATAAGGTTCATAACCTAATTTCCGGATCTCAACATCATAAAATCCAGCAGGAATTGCTACTGTCGTTTTTGTCGCGCCGTAACTGACTCCATTAATAAATACTTCGTCGTCGTAAACATTTGATCTTAAAGTTAACTCGACTGTTTTATCAGCCGTTTGTGACTTTTTTACAAGAGGGGTCTCCACGACGGGCTGCTTTGTAATAGTCGCAACTTCAACCGGCTCACTTTGTTCGTCCGAAAAAGTCAGTTGGTTATCACTGTAGACTGTCGAGTAGTTCGACTGGTAATTTACGGCAAGCGGAGTGCCATACTCAGCACAATAACGATTGTCTAAGCTCAACAAGTTACATAAGCGGCTGCTATTTACATCACCACGCATCGTCACACTGAGGTTAACGTTGTAGTTGCCTTGTCCACTAAACCCACTATTTACAACATGGCTGCTAACCACTTGAACCTGCGCGCCAGCCATATTGCGTTTTGGCTCAACAACACGACTCTCGGTTAGGTTTGCAAAAATCTGGTCAATAAAGCGCTTGGTTGCTTTTTGAAGCCCCATTTGCTGACCACGCTGTTCACAAGCCGCCAAGGTCTCTGTGCGTTTACAGTTAATCGTGTGATCTACTTCTAGTGTACCTTCACGAGTAAACTCATTACGTAGTCGCTCTACTCGCGCTGTGCCAAGCTGATCTTTTAAGTTTTCAAGCGTATTTACTAAGGTGTGCTTAGTCACACGGACTTGCTCAATATCTTTACGTTGTGATGCAATCGCCGCAATTTGCATCGCAATGTCTTCTTTGTTCTGCTTGTGATCTGTCACAGCTTGTTGATACCGCGTTTGCGCAGAAGAAATATCAATGGAAGGATCATCAATTAGCCGACGATACAACTCATTCATTGCGTCTAAGGCCTGATTTTTTTCTTTGTCTAACTCACCTGAACGTTTTCTCAATAACTCAAGTTGAGACTGCAGACGCGTTTCCTCTGCTAGGTGTTTTTCTAAAACGACCGAGTATCTGTCTAATTCGCTTTGCTTGTTAGACAATTCAGACTCGATGGCAGTGACCGTTGCAGTATCTTGCGCCATAGCGCTTTGAGCAACAGTACCCATGGCCAGGATCGAGGCCGAGACAATAAAAGTTAAAGGAGCAATTCGCATATGTTCCATTCCCAACAGCGGCAATTGTTTGGTCTTGTTATTTCTTATAGTTAGGGCTCTATGCTATGTACTTACAAAGTAAAACACAAGCTTTGCACAATTAATATCTGAGTTTACAACTATTAACCAGCGTCTTGCCAGTTTTTAGCTGAGATTTTGTCTATTTTTCTCTAACATCGCGATGTGTTACTAATTCAAGTCCAAAATAGAAGGTAGATAATCAAGGATGTATGATAACCTCTGGAGTGAAACGCTCGGGTTATTTATTATAGTGTGCAAAATATCAGACTGATTTCATCATGCAAACCATCACCAATATCGCCGAGTCACCGATCCAAACTATTCACCACCCGACATTGGAAAAATACGGTTTAACGTTGCAGGTTAAGCGTGATGACTTGCTCCACCCGGTGATCCAAGGAAACAAATGGCGTAAGCTAAAATACAATATACTCCACCTAAAGCAAGCTGGCCTTGAAGAGTTAGTCACTTTTGGCGGGGCGTTTTCCAATCACTTATATGCTACTAGCATGGCGTGCAAACTTTTCGCAATCAAAGGTCACTTAATTGTTAGAGGCCCAGAGATTGACTGGCGCAATCCAACGCTAAAAATGGCAAGCGCTTGCGGGCTAACACTTCATCCCGTGAGTCGAGTCGAATATCGGCAAAGAAATCAGCCTGAATACATTCAAACTCTGCAAGCCAAGTTTAATAATGCTTATCTCATACCAGAAGGCGGCACTAATGCACTTGCACTGCAAGGCGTTGAAGAGTTAGCGCATTCCTTGCCTCAAAGTGATTATGTCATGACGGCTGTAGGTAGTGGCGGCACAGTGGCAGGACTAATCTCGGGATTACCTAATCACACGCAGGTTCTAGGCGTTACGGTACTAAGAGGTGCTGAATACCTAGCACAGGAGATACATGAATTAATCACAGCTCAGCGCTGCGCGCCATGGCAGCTACTCCATGATTTTCACCACGGAGGTTACGCCAAGACTACACCTGAATTGCTGAGTTTTTGTCATGAAATGAAGGTAAAATATCGTTTGCCTCTTGAGCCTATTTATACTGGTAAACTGTTTTACGCCATTTTCACTTTGGCTCAACAAGGATACTTCAAAAGAGGCAGTGTGATCACCGCAATCCATACCGGCGGCTTACAAGGATTAGATGGTTTGAGATATTTGACTAATAAAAAGTCGGCCTAATCAGCTCATGCGGTTAGCGTTTTAGTGAATATCAGCGAGCTGTTGTAACGGTGCGGAAAAATAATGCCCTTGGGCCCCTTTCACTCCAAGCCCTTTGATACAACTCAATTCAGCAACGGTTTCAATCCCCACTGCATACACGGGAATACCCAAGCTTCTTGCTTGAGCGACTATTTGCTTAACTGTGCGTTTACGATACGCAGACTTTTCAATGCCATGTACCAGCTCGCAGCTGAGCTTGATAGCTTTTACCAACTCGGCAAGCGGTGTGCGCCCTAGCGTAAGAGCTTGTGTAACGTTATCCAAATAAATATCGCACCCAAGTCGATTCAACCTATCAAAAGCCGCTAGCAAACGTTCTCCATGTTGATAGACCTCTTCTATGCTAAGTTCAAACCCAATTGCCGCCCCGCTATGAGACGCAATGAGCTGCCCCTCGAGCCACTCAATAAACTGACTATCCACCCAACTCGAAATATGTAAGTTAATGCTTACCTTACCAAAACTCCTTTCCTGCTCATAAACAGACAACACCTGCTTCACTATCGCTCTATCCAGAAACTGAAATTGCTCTGGAGTATAAAGGTGTTGCATCACCTGCTTGGCCGAAATTCGCCCCATTTCTTTGTGAGTCACTCTTAGTAGCGCTTCGCTTACAATTACGTCTTCGGCTAAAAAGTCGAACAACGGCTGGAAGAATAAGGAAAACTGTCCGGCTTTCAAATAACTCAGCAAAGCTTCACCGTCTTCGTTAAGGCGTTTTGCCAATAACTCTGTGAGATGCACTAGATGAGTATGTTGCCACACTTGATTTTGCGCAATTGAAAGCGCTGATTTTGCGCTTTGATAAACCTGTGTTTGTTGTTTATTTTCCTGATAAAAGCAAGCGCCAAGCTTCACTTTGCTGCGAGATAAATCTCCCCGAAACTCTAGTAGTACTCGATAAACGATTTCGTGCATTTGCTTTGCCAAATCCATACCTTTAGTCGCCCCTATCTGCTTCACTGTCACGGCTAATGCCCCAGAAGCTAGATATTTAACTGCCACCGTCCCAAACTCTCCAACGCCTTTAACCAGCGCAAGCTGAAAATGTAACTGCAGATCAACTTCTTTAGGCGTACTGCACTGCCAATGGATTAACGCAAATAATGCGTACTGCCCTTCAGGAGCGGGGGCTGGTAAAGCCACAGGCTTTTGCGCATGTGAGGTAGACTCAACCTTACCGTATAAAAACCACCACCGATGTACGAATAACACCAGCCCAATTGACAATAAATTGAAAAATATCAATATATATCCATGACTTATCCATATAGATTCATGGTACAAGGTAACGGTTTGGTCATTGGCAACAAATTGGTGCTCTTCTGCATTCGCAACAGGTAACAATGAAAAACCATACTTCGTAGCTATTTCACTTACTCCCGCAGCAAAAGCTTCAGCTGATAGCTGAGAAATTTCAGCCGCGGCTTCTTCGCCTTGCGTGTGAACCTGAAGGTGCAGTAAATGATTAAGAAGGAAATTTAGACACAACAACACCGCCAAACTTACCGCGACTAGCTTTTTTTGATACTGACGACTAAATCCATCTAACAGCTGAATTGGCATAATGTTTTTATTGGGTGGAAAGATAACTGAAGTGTTGTTCAAAATAGTGCAAAACTCAAGCGAGATGCGGCTTTTAATTGTACAGAAAGGATAAGCAACTGAGCCAAAACTAGAAATGCGTTAAGTTTATTAATCGTACAAGATGGTAAGCTTTATCTAAGCTTACTCTTCACCATTTTCTTAGAGATATTTATACCAGTAAAAAACAAAAACCCCAGCATGATGCTAGGGTTTTCTTAGATGCTATACCACCGTTTAGAACGGAATGTCATCATCAAAGTCAATTGGTGGCTCCATAGGATTTGAGCTACCACCTGATTGACCATTGTTTTGGTTCTGTTGTGGTGCAAAGCCACCTTGAGACTGGCCACCGAATCCAGAAGACTGCTGAGAATTCTGTTGCGATTGCTGTGGTGCGAATCCACCTTGCTGCTGGTTTGACTGGCTTTGCTGTGGCTGCGAATATTGCTGCTGAGGCGCTTGATTATAGCTTTGCTGGCCATAATTATTTTGCTGCTGTTGACCACCTTGGTACTGGCCGCCACCTTGACCCTGCTGCTCGCCACGGCCACCTAGCATTTGCATTTGGCCACCCATGTCCACCACGATTTCCGTTGTGTACTTTTCTTGGCCGCTTTGATCTGTCCACTTACGAGTCTGTAGACGACCTTCAATGTAAACCTGCGAGCCTTTTCTTAAATACTCACCCGCAACTTCCGCAAGTTTGCCAAACAACACCACACGGTGCCATTCTGTGCGCTCTTGCAATTGACCGGTGTTTTTATCTTTCCAGCTATCCGTAGTTGCAATGCTGATGTTAGCCACGCCGTTACCGTTTGGCATATAGCGAACTTCAGGATCTTGGCCCAGATTACCTACCAAAATTACTTTATTAACACCACGTGCCATGGCATTGTCTCCTCACACTATGACAAGCCCAGCACTTGCTTGGCTTGCTTCAAATCAAAAATTTTATCATCTACTTTTAGGTAGCTACGATTCTCATCTCTCACTACCGTGGCCTCAAGTACCCCAGGTAATGAAACCAATTGGTCTGCCAATTCCGTCGCTTGTTGCTCATTTTCTACAGCAGAAACTAAGCTGATCGCTTTGCTCTTAGGTGGCACTTGCATGCCCCATGCGATAACAAACCATATTACCCCAATAATGGCCGTCGCGGCAAATATCGTATCGACCGCAAAATTTTGTGCCAAGATACCACCCAAAGCACCACCTATAAATGCACCTAGAAACTGGCCAGATGAAAATACTCCCATCGCCGATCCCTTTTGGTTTGCTGGAGCTATGCGAGAAACCAACGCAGGCATAGTTGCTTCGAGAAAATTAAAGGCAATAAAATAGACCAGCATTGCACCTGCGATCATCCACAGTGAATCTACAAAGCAATACAAAGTAACTGAGCTTACCACTAGCATTGCAATAGACAGCAAGAATGTCTGCTTTTCTTTTTGTTTGCGGATTGCCACTATCATCATCGGTGCCATCAAAATAAAGGCGAGTAAAAATACCGGAATATAGAGTTGCCAGTGCCTATCTGCAGCAAGACCATCACGGATCAACTGGCCTGGCAAGGCTACAAAAATTGTAGTCAGCGTCAAATGCAATAGCAACACCCCAAGATCGAGCCTCAGTAGCTGTGGGTTTTGCACCAAGCGACGAATATCTGCAAAGCTTGCAATTGTGTCGCCTTTTGGGGCTTTATTTACCGCATTTGGCACCATAAAGGTAATGATAGCGATACCTACAATTGCCAATACCGCCGTCAGCCAGAAGATCCCTTCGATACCAAAAGACGCTGCAATCATTGGTCCTAATAACATGGCTACAGCAAAGCTCATACCAATGCACATGCCAATGACCGCCATTACCTTCGGACGCTGCTCGTCACGGCTCAAATCCGCAGCAAGCGCAAGTAAAGCACTTGCAATCGCGCCCATGCCCTGTAGGGCTCTACCAAATGTCACCCAATAGATTGAATCCGCTAATGCCGCGATAACGGATCCTAATGCAAATACCAACAACCCACCAATGATGATTGGCTTACGACCGAACTTATCAGACAACCAACCCATAGGTATCTGGAGTACAGCTTGAGTCAAACCATAAGCACCAATAGCCAAACCAATCCACAGTGGCGAGACATCCTGTAAAGACTGGCCGTAAACAGCTAACACAGGCATCAGCATAAACAAACCAAGCATGCGGAAAGCGAAAACGCCAGCAAGAGAAATCGCGGCGCGCTTTTCAGTTGGATTTAAAGAGTCATTAGACATAAGGCGGTATTCATCACTATCGAAAATCACGCGCAAGTTTAACAAACTCTTTTCTTAACTTACACTAGCGCGAACGGATCTTTGCAATGCGATTGTTACCATCATGATTTTGAACGGCTTACTTCGAGAGAAAAAAGCGCTAGTTGGTGCCGTACTTGGCCGTGATCTGATCTAATTTTCCGCTACGTTTAACCCGTTCAAATGCTTGACTCAAACGCTGCAAACGCTCGCTCGAGGTGCGTGCCTTGCTAAAGGCAAAATATACTGGGTTTTCGTTAATAACCAACGGGCTAATCGCAAACTTTTCAAAATCAGGGTTATTTTTACTTTGATACAGGATGTTGAATTTTTCTTCTAAAAACCCTGCTATCCGTCCTTTTTTGAGCAAATTCAATTTTACCTGATTGTCGGGTACATAAATAAATTGTGTTTCACTGTCGGTACGACGCGCAAGGCGAGCTGTAAACGCCTCACCGTAATAAGCATTACGCTGAATAGCGATGGGCTTTGACAGATGGAATAACGACTCAAGTGAGTCAAGCTGATGAGGCTCGCCTGAGTTCATTGCAAAAACAATCGTTTCCATTCGTTGAGGACCAATAAAATGCGCAAACTGTTCACGTACCGGTGTTTTTGTGACGCTCAAAATAAGATCGATATCGCCCTCCTCTAAAAGCTTCAGCGCCCGACCCCAAGGAATACTTACGAAACGATAGCTACACCCTGCTTCATCCAACAAGGCTTTAGCGAAATCAACATCCATACCGTGCCAAACAAGGTCGTCATTTAACTTAGACTGCGCAGCATAATTCTCAAACCGTACCACCAGCTCACAGGCGAAGACATTTTGGCAAAGCAGCGCCAAAAGCAATAAAAGTCGATACAAAATCAATATCCCAAGTTGATCGGTTTAATAAGTTTAGTTCGTTTAGCAGAGATAACTTAATTTTGTATTCGGGATGCGGTAATCTGTTCACTTCACATCATGCTTTGACTGATCCAGGTTTCAATTTAGTGGATTAGTATCGCGTACTCAGTACAGCGCACGAAAAAACACAAGGGTCGTATGGATAAAATAGAAGTTAGGGGTGCCCGCACCCACAATTTAAAAGACATTTCACTCACCATTCCAAGAGACAAGTTGATAGTGATCACGGGTCTTTCTGGCTCAGGGAAGTCGTCTTTAGCATTTGACACCTTATACGCAGAAGGCCAGCGTCGTTATGTTGAGTCTTTGTCTGCGTACGCGAGGCAGTTTTTATCGCTGATGGAAAAACCAGATGTGGATCACATTGAGGGCTTGTCTCCCGCGATTTCCATTGAACAGAAGTCGACTTCTCATAACCCACGCTCAACCGTGGGAACCATTACCGAAATATACGACTATTTAAGGTTACTCTTTGCCCGAGTGGGTGAACCGAGATGCCCTACGCATGATTTACCGTTAGCCGCACAAACCATCAGCCAAATGGTTGATACTGTGTTGGCGCTACCCGAGGGTAGCAAACTCATGCTGCTTGCACCGGTGGTGAAAAACCGTAAAGGTGAGCACGTAAAACTGCTAGAAGAGCTTGCGAGCCAAGGTTTTATTCGTGCACGTATTGATGGCGAGGTGTGCGATCTCTCAGATCCACCAACGCTAGAGTTACAGAAAAAACATACCATAGAAGTCGTGGTGGATCGTTTCAAAGTTAAAGCAGGGCTTGAGCAGCGGTTAGCCGAATCTTTTGAAACCGCGCTTGATTTGGCTGATGGCATTGCGCAAATCGCCTATATGGATGATAGCGACGCAGACGAACTGATCTTCTCGGCCAACTTTGCCTGTCCAACTTGTGGCTATGCCATGAGCGAACTTGAACCACGACTGTTTTCTTTCAATAACCCCGCTGGTGCGTGCCAAAGCTGTGATGGTTTGGGGGTAAAGCAGTATTTTGATCCCAAACGTGTAGTGCAAAACCCAGAACTAAGCTTGTCTGGCGGTGCAATCAAAGGGTGGGATAAACGCAGTTTTTACTATTTTCAGATGCTAAGTTCGGTTGCCGAGCAATATGGATTTGATTTAGAAACGCCATTTCAGGATCTGCCGAGTAAATTTCAAAAAGTGGTTTTAGAAGGCTCAGGCAAAACTAAAATCGCGTTTAAGTATCGTAATGACAGAGGCGATCTTATCACCCGCAATCACGAGTTCGAAGGCGTGTTAAACAATATGAATCGCCGTTATCGGGAAACGGAGTCCAGTTCAGTAAGAGAAGAGCTTGCCAAATATCAAACCAGCCAAGCGTGTCCAAGTTGCCATGGCTCACGACTGCGCGAAGAAGCTCGCCATGTGTTTATCGGCTCGACCAACCTGCCAACTGTAACAACGATGAGTATCGGCGAAGCCAGTCAATTTTTTATCGACTTAGCACTCACAGGCCAAAAAGCACAAATTGCGGACAAAATACTCAAAGAAATCCGCGACCGTTTATCTTTCTTGATCAATGTAGGCCTAAACTACCTCTCTTTGGAGCGTAGTGCTGATACTTTATCTGGCGGTGAAGCTCAGCGGATCCGTCTTGCAAGCCAAATTGGCGCCGGTCTCGTGGGGGTAATGTACGTACTGGATGAGCCTTCAATTGGTCTACATCAGCGCGATAACGACCGTTTACTTAAAACACTCACGCACTTAAGAGATCTTGGCAACACCGTGATTGTGGTAGAGCACGACGAAGATGCCATTCGTGCAGCCGATCACATCATAGATATAGGTCCAGGCGCCGGCGTACACGGCGGCTATGTCGTCGCTGAGGGAACTCGCGATGAGATAATGCAAAGTAAAGACTCATTAACTGGTCAATATCTCAGTGGCGAGAAATGCATTGAAGTTCCAGCGCAACGTCATCAATGTGATGACAAGTGGCTTGAGCTGAAAGGCGCAACGGGCAACAACCTAAAAAGTGTCGATTTAAAAGTACCAGTTGGTCTAATGACCTGCATAACAGGGGTATCTGGTTCTGGTAAATCTACCCTCATTAATGACACCCTATTCAAGCTTGCTCATCAGGAGTTAAACGGTGCAACAACGCAAGAAGCTGCACCATATGAATCAGTTCATGGGCTAGATCACTTCGATAAAGTTATCGATATTGATCAAAGTCCTATCGGTCGCACACCACGTTCAAACCCAGCAACTTATACAGGGATCTTTACCGCTATCCGCGAATTATTTGCAGGAACACAAGAATCGCGTTCACGCGGTTATAAGGTTGGCCGCTTTAGTTTTAACGTTAAAGGCGGTCGCTGTGAAGCCTGTCAAGGCGATGGAGTTATCAAGGTTGAGATGCACTTCCTGCCGGATGTCTATGTTCCTTGCGATGTCTGTACTGGTAAGCGCTATAACCGTGAAACACTGGAAGTACTGTATAAAGGTAAAAATATCCACGAAGTGTTGGAAATGACAGTTGAGGACGCCCGGGAATTTTTTGATAAGATTCCCGCAATCAATCGCAAACTACAAACTTTAATGGACGTTGGCCTCTCCTACATTCGTTTAGGGCAAGCCGCCACGACTTTGTCCGGTGGTGAAGCGCAGCGTGTTAAGCTCGCTCGTGAACTATCAAAACGAGATACCGGCAAAACACTCTACATTCTCGATGAGCCAACCACAGGTCTGCACTTCCATGATATTCAACAGCTACTCGCGGTATTACATCGTTTGCGCGATCATGGTAATACAGTGTTGGTTATCGAGCACAATCTAGATGTCATCAAAACCGCAGACTGGATTGTAGACTTAGGTCCAGAGGGGGGAGCTGGAGGTGGTCAAATACTCGTCTCAGGTACGCCTGAAACGGTGGCTAACTTTGCAGCTTCGCATACAGGTAAGTACCTTAAGCCCTTATTGTCTTAATTTCTAAAAGTCTCTATTATTGGTGCATAATAATTACAAATTCATTTATTATGCATCAACTTCTCGCGCCAAAAAACTTAACCGCGTACCTAGCAAGGCTGCGTTTTTCCATCGGCCAATTTTGGCAAAGCCTAACACTGGCTCAACGCTATTATTTAGTTAGTTTTATCATTTTTATGTTCAGCTTGAGTGAAACTGAAGATGATAACTTCACCGCTTTTTTGATCTTAATAACCACAGTAACGGCGCTATGTTATGAATTCTGGCCAAGGATCATGACCTTTTGGGAAAGTGTGCCAGGCAAAGCACTAATACTGTTATTTTATGCCTTTATCGCTAACTTTGTGTTAGTGCAAGCTGATGGCCGTATCAATGATTTAACTGGGGTCAGCACAGATAATTTCCCTTACACACATAATTTGAGTGTGTTGTTGTCGTTACCTACTTGGTTTTTTATTACCAGTACCTTCTTGTTAATTCTCGCGCAACTCTTTATGACATGCTATGTAGTTGTACTTTTCCTACTTAAACCATTGCGTATAAAGCCTTTTTGGCATCAGAATCACTATCGTTATCCGGCAACAACAGCAATCATCAGGTTGATCATGTGTTTTGTTTTATTGGCTTTCTTGGTGCTTGGCATCGCTAAATCAGGTGCTTCAACCGCATTTACTGAGTTTTCTTCTGATTTCAAAATAGATGAGGACGGAATTTCTTTCCATGCCAACGCGAAAGAATCACGCTTAGCAGACTCCGAAGAAGAAAACGAAGGATCATCGGAAACTCAACCACAAGTGGCCGACATGAGTGGCGGTACTCCACAACAAGATGAAACACAGTCCACTGCAGATGAGCCGGAGTCGTTAACGGTATCTATTAATAACGATTCTAACCCAGATTTACATGAGCAAGGCAAAAACTATAACGATGTGCTTAACCAAATATTGGCTTACTTTATCTTTCGCTTTGAGTCTGACGGAAACTCACGCTGTGAACATAGCGAAGGCAGTAATATTGTTGAATTAAACGATTATGAGATCTTAGAGATCATGCCGGATAACGCCGCGGAATACGGCTACACCTATACAGTAAAGCCTTGTATTTCAGCGGCAATTGGTCACCAGTTTAAGCCGCAGCAACCATAAAAGTGCCTAGCGCATCGCGCTCTTGCTGACTCAGCGGTTGAGATTGCTTAACCGCAAAGTCATATCGCACCATAATGGTTTTACCTTCAGCACAGCATTCTCCATGCTGCCAAGCCTGCTGCAAAATCACAAATGAGCTGTTGCCGATATGTTCAACAGCCGTTTTTATTTCGACTTCCTGACCATAAAATAGCTCCCCTTTAAAGGTGACTTCGACTTTGGCAACAATCAATTTCCACTCTTTTGGATTTAAATCTGGTGTAAATATTTTGAAAATAGGTGTGCGCGCGGCTTCAAACCACACAGGGAGTACGGTATTGTTGATATGTCCAAGCACATCTGTGTCGCAAAAACGCGGCATAAGCTTTTCAGACAGCATAATAACTCCAATAAAAACTAGGGAAAAACATGAGTGATTTTATTCGCGTTTACGATAACGCACTCAGTTCAGACTTTTGCGATGAATTCGTAAAGACCTTCGATCAAAGTCCACATTTAAAACAGGGGACTACATCTGGTGGTGTCGACTTGAGTAAAAAAGTCAGTCACGACCTTTATTTAAATTCCTATCCTGACTATGCCAAACAGTTACAACACATTCAACAGGTTACGGCAAAGCACTTATTTGAGTACCTTGAAGAACATTTCTTTATGATCATCGGTGCATTTGGACTTAAAGTGTATCACCCCAAAACTGGTGAACCTGTCGATCTCACTGTGGATAACTTTGAAGAAGTCGGCAAGCCACAACTCCCGGTCCTTGCTCAGCAGCTATTTCGTTTAGGCGCTATCCAAGCTCAACGCTATCAAATAAATAAAGGCGGCTACCCCTACTGGCACAGCGAAGTCTACCCTCAACATGACCATAATGAAGCCTTACACCGAGTGCTGTTATTTATGTTCTACCTTAATGATGTCGAGGAAGGTGGCGAGACCGAGTTTTATTATCAGCAGCGTAAAATTGCCCCAGTAAAAGGTTCTATGGTGATAGCACCAGGGTATTTTACACATACACATAGAGGTAATATTCCGGTTTCTAATGATAAGTATATACTCACTTCGTGGGTGTTATTTAATAGAGCAGAGCAACTCTATGGTACGCCCAAATAAGCTATCTCTATACTTCAGGGGCTGTTGAACTCAAGCATAAAAGATAACAGCCCCCACAGAACTTATTTAACCTGAGGTTTGGATAAGGAATGGACTAACTCACTGTTTTTTAATCACCTTAAACTATCTTCTTATCTAGCCAGAGAGTTTTGGGGATAACTCCGCTTCCGCGTCCTGCTCTCGCTAAGGTACCTACATCCTGTAGGCAAGGCGAATTTACGCACCAATAGCTGGCTATTGGAAGTGAATTCAACGCAGTTAGCGCTAAAACTGGCTGCTAGAAAGGCATTAATTATCCGCAGCTCAGGTTATTTAGCTTTGGTAAATTCAGCCCACTCTACCAGCATGGGTAAAAAGTCTTCATAGCCACACACCGCCATCATACCCGACTCATCTAAAGCCAGTGCGTCTTCTTGATATTGTGCTATGTCATCACTTTCATGAAACAAAGCGTGGCTTTCAAATAATGCTTCTTGCGGCGTGAACGTGGCGCGGATCTCTTTTCCAGCCAACACAAGCTCTTCTTTTTGATTTGGCAGGTTTTCAAGCTGTGTCAGCAGGCTGACAATACGCTCATGTGCTAGCTCCTCACTCAGCCACCGACCTATCAACGCGTGCTCGTCATTTAAGCGAGCTCGAAACCCAGAAAGTGGGTCACGAATAAACTGGTATTCCATCTTTACTTCTTAACTAAATCACCTTGTTTTATTATACCTAAGTAGCGTCCGCTAAGCATTCATTGATAGAATTACCTTTTAACCACTCGATTGTTGGTCAACGCATGTCGCCTGTTGAGATCTTATTTCCTCTCATCTTTATCGTTATTTCTGGGTTTTTGAGTGCAAAGATAGGCTTTATTGCCATCAATCAGCTTGATGGCTTGCGTACTTTTATCTTTAATTTATGTATTCCTGTGCTGTTATTTAGCAGTATGGTGCAAGCAGATCTGGAAAGCCTCGCGACGGGCTCATTGTTATTATCCTTTTATCTTCCAGTCGCTCTGACTTATGTAAGCTTATACCTATTTCTCTTTAAGGCTCAACATCGTTCAAAAGCAGACAGCGCAGCATTGGCATTAAGTGGCACCTACTCTAATACCGTGTTAGTCGGATTACCGATTATCTTAATGGCACTCGGTGAGCAAGCCGCTGCCATGGTATTTATGATTATTACATTCCACAGTGCGATGCTGTTTTTTATGACATTTTTACTGGCAGCAAGGCACAAAAATAAGGTGGATATTGTCAAACCCTTGCTGCTAAATCCAATAGTAATAAGTATTTCGGGTGGTTTGATATTAAACGTTGCTGGGTTAAAACTACCAAGCTTAATACTTGAAAGCTTTAGTTGGTTGGCAAAACCCGCCATTCCTGGGGCGCTATTTATTTTAGGTGCGAGCTTGGTACAGTATGGCGTACAAGGTAAATTACACGGTGCAATATGGCTAAGTGCAGTAAAACTGATGCTACTGCCGGGATTGGTTTATCTCTTTGCCACTTATTTAGGATTGGCAACTCAACAAGTTCAGGTAGTGACTTTAATGAGTGCCTCTCCTTTGGGCGTTAATGCCTATCTTGTTGCTAGACAACTCGACAGCCGACAAGCAACGCTTGCGGCTACCGTTGTGCTGTCTACTGTGCTGAGTATGTTCAGCCTGACTGGTTGGTTATACTTTTTGGTATAACCGTTAATACCTAGGCGGCGTATACTTAGCAGCATCAATAATAGCCCATAAATGGAAAACGGCTGCAATTACGGGTGGAACCAATAAAAACCACAGTGCATATCCACCTACAACAACAATTGCGAAGATTAAAGCCGCCAATATACGACCTTGAACCAACTGACCAAGGCCAGGGAAAAAGACGTTACAAATCGCTGCAATTACATTACCACCAGAACCTTGTCCAGACATGGTTACCTCTCTTAGTTACTTAAAGTCTTTCTTTTTAATATATCAGATTTCATGCCAACCCTAACACCTTGATTTTAAAAGAAACCAATGAAACTCATTATTTTCTGTTCACTATAAGTTAGCCTAAACCACTAACTTTTAGCTTAAAGTTTAGCTATATTATTATGCGTAATTCAATCGCTTTGATTTACATAAAATAATAATGAAAACAGGATGTCTTATGCTTGGCAAGTTTACCACCCCACTAACAAAATTAGTCGACAAGTATCTACCCGATCCATTTGTGATTGTACTTTTACTCACTTTTTTGGTGATGGTACTCGCCACATTGTTTACGCCGGCAACGCCTGTCATGGTGCTTGAGGCATGGGGTAATGGTTTTTGGAAGCTACTTACTTTTGCGATGCAGATGTTGTTAGTTTTGTTATGTGGTCACATGCTTGCCGTTACCCCTCCAATAGCAAAAGCGCTAGGCCGTATCGCAGGCCTAGCTAAAACTCCCTCTCAAGCAATTATACTCACCACCTTTGTTGCGATGAGCGCCAGCTGGCTAAATTGGGGATTTGGCTTAGTAGTCGGGGCTTTGTTTGCAAAGGCCATCGCTCGAAAAGTGAAAGTCGATTATCGCTTGTTAGTGGCTAGTGCTTACTCTGGTTTTGTTGTTTGGCACGCAGGCCTATCAGGCTCAGTCCCTCTAACTATCGCAACCCCGGGCCACTTTAGTGAAAAGAGCATCGGTATTATTACCACTTCAGAGACAATCTTTGCACCATTTAACCTGCTCATCGTACTCAGTATTTTTATCGTTTTACCACTTATAAATAAACTGATGCTGCCCAAAGATGATGACGCAGTTATTGTTGATAAAGAAAAGCTCATTGAACAAAGTAATGATATCAGTAACCGCGATACTCCGGCTGCAAAATTAGAAAATGCTTCATGGCTTGGTATGTTAGGAGGAGCAATCGGTCTTAGCTACTTGGGCTTTTACTTTATTTTAAATACAGGCACATTGACATTGAATATCGTCATAGCCCTGTTTTTGTTCTTAGCCATGCTGCTACACAAAACCCCTGCAAATATTCTTAATAGTCTACAGCAAGCAATTCAAGGTGGTGCCGGTATCGTGATCCAGTTTCCTTTTTATGCTGGGATCATGGCTATCATGGTCGAAACAGGACTAGCGCAACAAATATCTCAAGGATTTGTTTCTATTAGCAGTCAATGGACATTACCGCTGTGGAGCTTTTTAAGTGCAGGCTTTGTAAATATATTTGTGCCTTCAGGTGGCGGCCAATGGGCAGTACAAGCACCAATTATTATTCCCGCAGCAGAAGCGCTTAATGCAGACATAGCCAGAGTCGCGATGGCAGTTGCTTGGGGTGATGCTTGGACTAACCTGGTCCAGCCATTTTGGGCACTCCCGGTACTTGCAATTGCAGGCCTTAAAGCCAAAGATATTATGGGGTTTTGCCTAATACAATTGCTGGTAACAGGTGTAATTATCGCAACTTTATTGTTGCTGCCCCTGTAAGAAGGTGCGTAATGCACCTTCTTACACAGGTTAACTTGATAAAATTTTCATTGGTAAGCTTAGGATTGGATTCTCTGAATCAGCAAAATGCATCATTACCGCAACATGACCTGTAATAACAACTATATACATAATGGCGCTGACCACTTGCCCATATCGGTCTAGGGGTAATAAGTGACTGTAATTACGGCCACGCCACTCGATCAGGATTTCAAAACTACCAATCAAAATAAATATTACCAGTAGGATTAAGCCAAAGGTGTAACTTATCCAAAGGCCGAATAATACCCCAGCCATACACGCCAATAACCCCACCCAAGAGCGCATTGAAAAGCTTATGCTTTTTAGAACATGCCCACCATCTAACGGCAAAATGGGTAGTAAATTGAATAAGTTCAACAGTGCACTTAATACTGCAACACCAGCAAAGATTTCCATCTCTGTCACGTAATATAACACCACTCCAAGGATTGAGGTTATCAACCCAAATGCCGGTCCCATCAACGAAATAACTACATCTTGCCAGCGGGTCGTGATCTTATCGTCACTTACAGCCAGTCCACCAACGAAAGGGATCAAATAGATGCCTTTTGTTTTAATCCCAAAATAGCGCATAGCGCGGACGTGGCCATATTCATGAACGACTAAGCAAGCCACAAGCATAAGCGCAAACTGCCAAGAAAATAGCCATGCGTACCCTGCCACGGACGCGCCAGCCAAGGCAGCTTTAACCACTTTGGCACTTTTAAATAACTTTAAGCCCAATGCCGCCAAACCAAATAAGCTGCGTTTTTCTTTAGGTGTTTCAGTGCTCACTTCAAGCCACTGAAGTTCAGCTCCATTTACTGCAATCCCAAGTAACCCCTGAGGTAACTGCTCTGTATTTACCGCCAGTGCTTGTCCATCAATGGTCGCTAAAATGCCATTATGTTGCTCTTCAAAGGTAATCGCTTGCTGCTCGACAAAAAGCTGTACTACTTGTTGTTGGTTAAAAAAGATAGATACCGCTTTGTCCGCTAGCGAAAGCTCGACTCTATTCATATTCAGATCCAAAGGTCATTTGGGGCATTATCGCTAAAAGCGTCCGCCTCATAAAGTGCTGCCGAGATCTGAATTAGAAAAATGCAGGTAAAGTGTCATTATTGCGCTTCAAATTGAGTAAAAATCACCTTTTAAAGCGTTTTGAGATTTGAGCACTTTAAATTATTTGTACTAGACTTTAAGGAGGTAAGGTATACGAAGGAATTGTTAATGTCATTAGCAAAACATCGGATAATGGTAGTAGATGATTCACCCGCGATCCTCGTTGTAATGCAAGCTATTATGACTGAGCTTGGCATTGAGCATGTCACAACCTGCTCAAGTGCGGTAAATGCTGTAGAAAAAATACGGCAGACTCCTCATCAATTTGACGCCATTTTTACAGATCTCAATATGCCCGAAATGGATGGCATGGAGTTTATTCGCCAACTGGGAGAGCTAAGGTTCTCTGGCGGCATTATTATTATTTCCGAAATGGACGAGAAGATTATTGATCTAGCAACCAATCTTGCCAGACAGTCCAATGCACACCTTATCGGCAATATTTCCAAGCCCGTACAATTGGTTGATGTCGAGCGCATGCTCAAAAAAATGGAGACATATACCACTGTAAAACGTAGCCGCATTGAAAAGGTGACCGAAAGCGATCTTTTGCATGCCATTAGTCACAACGAAATTACACCTTACTATCAACCAAAGGTTCACCGTGGTGACAAAAAGATAAAAAGTGTCGAAGTGCTTGCCCGTATTGTGTCTAAAAATACTGAGCAAGTTATTTTACCGGACCATTTCATTGGCGTGGCCGAAGATACAGATCTAATCAATATCATTACTTTCCAGCTTTTTGAAAAGGCAACGGATGAGTTTAAAGCAATCAAATCTGAACTCAATTATCCAATTAAAATGGCCTTTAATTTATCACCTGTGCAATTAAATGATTTAAGCTGCCCAGATAAATTGGCACTTATTTTAGAAATAAACCGTTTAAAGCCTAGTGATATCATTTTAGAAATTACTGAAAACCAACCAATGAATCAGTCTATCCAATTGGAGACAATGAACCGTTTACGGATCCGAGGGTTTGATATTTCGTTAGACGACTTTGGTACTGGGTTTACCAATATTCAGCAGTTAAAGTCTTTGCCGTTTACCGAGATCAAAATCGACCGCTCTTTGATAACCCATGTGGAATCCGATCGCTTTTCACAGGTACTTATCGACAGCTTAATCGACATCGCACAAAATCAACAATTAGACATAGTGGCTGAAGGTATAGAGCGGATTGAAGAGCTACAATACCTTGACCGCTACAAGCATAGCCTATTAATGCAGGGTTTTTTAATCAGCAAACCCAAACCACTAACAGACCTAGTAGGGTGGATACACTCTTGGCAGCGCATGATTAATTCGAACCCTTAACCTCTGGAGAGGATGTTTCCTCTCCGTGGCTTTGCGTTTCAGACACTTCTTCAGCTTCGTCGCTGTCTTCAATCAAATTATCATGATTATCTACTCGCTCTCGCCACTTTTGCTTAGCAGCAGCTTGCATATTGGTGGTTTGCTCTCGCTCATCAACAATATCCATTCCCATTAATGATTCAAGCAAATCTTCTAATGTCACTATGCCTTGTACATCGCCATATTCATCAATGACAAGCGCAATGTGTAGACGCTTTGCCAGTAACGCTTTGAATAACTCTGGCGCAGCTAGTGTTTCCGGTACGGTATAAAGAGGGCGAGATAGCTTACCAATTTTATATTCTTCTCCAAGCCTATGATAAGCAAGCATAATATCATTCTTGTGTACAAAGCCGATGATGTCATCTGTGTTTTTATCGAATACCAACACTCGAGAAAAAGCAACCGAACCATGCTCAGACAAATACTCGTGCACTGTCATATCTTTATGCACCTTAAATAACACCGTTCTTGGTGTCATGATGCTTTCTAGTTTGGCATGACGAAAACGTAATAAACTACGAATGGTTTCAGTCTCGTCCTGATGCAGTGCACCAGCTTCAGAGCCTATTTCCGCCATCGCTTCGATTTCTTGACGAATATAGTGAGCCTCATCTTCTTTACGGCCTATCACTTTTGTAAGTTGATCCGACATCCACACGAATGGCTTCAATAGTCGAACTAGCCATACCAACACACTGGAAACGATAGGTGTTAATCCGCGCCAATAAGTCGCTCCTAAGGTCTTTGGAATGATTTCCGACAGCACCAAAACTAGTAGCGTCATCACCGCTGACGCAATACCAACAGCTGCATCTGAAAATACCACAGCAGCTTGTGCGCCAACCCCTGCAGCACCGGCGGTATGCGCAACGGTGTTTAACGTTAGAATGGCAGATAAAGGCTGATCAATATTGTCTTTAAGGCGTTGAACTCGCGATGCTAATGCATCATTGTCTTGCTTTAAGATCCCTATATGACTTGGCGTAATACTAAGTAGCACCGCTTCCATCACCGAACAGATAAAAGAGATAGCTATTGCCAAAAACATGTAGGTTAATAATAAAACCAAGTAAATTCTCCTCTTTATTCAACGCTAAGTGTTTGCTTAACTACATACGTTATGTTGCTCATCAACACAGACTATTAAATTTAGGACGTCTATCGCAGCAATACAACCGGTTCAAAATACTATGATATAGTTTTATCATATAATTACCTACAATAGGCGCACATAAATGAAATTACGTACAGCCGTCACTCTACTATTTACGGCAGTCTCAACACAACTTTCAGCAAGCCCATTAGACGAATCAAAAATACAATTTTTGGGTCCCATCGCAGGCGAATCAACAATAAAGCCAGCGGATACAGCTCATCGTGATGCAATTATTGAAAACCTGCTACCAGCATTACAACAAGACGCCAAACAGGTAACGCTATTCAATAATGAAAGCAAATGGCAGCCTCTAAACAAAACTACACAATTAACGATACCTGGATTGCAGGCTCTAAAATTTAATTTCACTACTGAACGTTTTGTTTCAGGTAAGCTCAAGCTTGAGGGCATCGAGAAAGCCAAAGTATTTCTAAATGGAGAGCCAGTCTCCGGTGTTAAAGAGGTTCAGCTTGATGTCGTCAAAGGCGATCATCAAATCCTCGTTATCGCTGAGCAGGTAAATGACTGGAATAAGGTTGATCTTAGCTTTGAAGGCGAAGCAGCGCATGACGTTATCACGCTAACAGAAAAACAAACCAAAGCGCTGTCTGCAAAGCAGTTGTTTGATGCCCCAACGGTGAGTGCTATCTCACTTGCACCTAACGGCGAATATTACATTTCGACCGTCCGCCACTACGATGATGAAAAAGGCAATTCAGCAATCACCGAAACTGCTTTATACAATGAAGATGGTGATATGCTTTACAGTTTCGATGGTATGAGTGCAACTAGCTTTGCATGGCGTGATGACAGCAGCAAACTCACTTATTTAAAAGATAATAAAGCTTACATCCTTGATCTAAAAACCTTTAAACGTACTCAAGTTGCTACTAAGCTCAATGGCGCGAATAGTATCGAGTTTTTTGATAATGACACGCTTATTTTTGCTTGGACCAACAGCGGCAAAGAAGAAGGCAAACTGACTAAACATTATCAAGGATTAGAAGATAGATGGTCATATGCCCGGACCCAGTCACAAATCTTCTTACTTGATATCAAAAGTGGGCTACTTAATCCTGTGACCGTTGGCGCACAAAGCCACAGCTTGGCCGACTTTGACGCACAAGCAAACTCGGTTTTAGCAACGCGTAATAAGCAAGACTACGCACAACCTCCTCACATGTTGACAGAGCTAATAGAAATCGATCTATCAAACAATCAGCAAAGTGTTATTGGTCAGTATCGTACGTTTAGCGGCGCGCAATACACTAAAAATGGTATTTATGTAACTGCGGGTCCTGATTTTGCAGAAGGTGCGGGGCGCAACTTACCTGAAGGTATGCTCGCGAATAATTATGACGGCCAACTTTATTGGATAGATCGCAAAGGCAACGATGTAAAAGCACTGAGTAAAAACTTTGACCCAGCCATAGGCAGCTTTACCGTACTCAATAATGGCGATGTGGTACTAAAAGCGACTGACCAAGATCGTCAACAGCTTTTCTTCTTCGACGAAAGTAAGTCTACTTTCAAACGCTTAAACACCGGGCTGGATGTTGTCGCGAACTATTCTGTGTCTAGTGAACGTAACCCAGAGATCTTGTTCACGGGAACTACAGCATCAACTCCGCAACAGTTAAAAACCATGTCAATCTCAGATAAGCGAGCTGACACGCTCTGGGACTCAGCAAATATCGCATACCAGAATGCAGAAATTGCCAACCTAGAAGAGTTTAATTTTACTAATACTGAAGGCGTGGAGATTAAAGGCCGCGTGTATCTACCACACGATTTAGACAAAGCTAAAAAATACCCAGCACTCGTTTATTATTACGGCGGCACTTCTCCAGTGACTCGTGGCTTTACAGGGCGTTATCCATTTAACTTATGGGCAGCAAATGGCTATGTTGTTTATGTCTTGCAACCAACAGGTGCGACAGGTTTCGGTCAGAAGTTCTCAGCAGAACACGTCAATGCTTGGGGTGAACACACCGCTAACGATATCATCATGGGTACCAAAGAGTTTGTGAAAGCCTACCCTTTCGTTGATGACAAGCGTTTAGGTAATTTAGGCGCTTCTTACGGCGGCTTCATGACTATGCTGCTGACAACAAAAACTGATTTGTTCTCAGCTTCTATCTCACATGCTGGTATTTCTAATATTACTTCATACTGGGGTCAAGGCTGGTGGGGTTATTTGTATTCTGGCGAGGCCTCAAAAGGAAGTTTCCCCTGGAACAATCCAACGCTTTACTCACAACATAGCCCGGTATTTAATGCAGACAAAGTAACAACACCATTATTGTTAATTCACGGTGACGCGGATACCAATGTGCCGCCAGGTGAAAGTCACAATATGTATACCGCATTGAAGATCCTTGGCCAAGATGTTGAATTGGTCGAATACAAAGGCGCAGATCATCAAATTTTTGCTCGTGACAAGCGCTTCCATTGGTGGAACACCATGCTGGCTTATTTCGACAAGCATTTAAAAAAAGAGCCACAATGGTGGGAACATCTATACGGTAAGTAATCAATGCTAGGCGGCACTCTGTGCCGCCTTTTTGTTTAGCGAAGCAGCAATCAAACACATCATTGTATATAATTTAATAATAAAGCTAGGTTTCCCCTTGATCGAACTAGGTTGTCAGGTTAACGTGCCAGATACAGAGTTGTAAGAATTCGTTTCATGCACTTCCAAGCAGCGATCTCTCAGTGTTATATTTACGACAATTAAACAACAATTAACAGTGAAAACATGAGCATAAAGGTTTTATTAGTTGAAGATGATGAACTCTTAGCAAAGCGGCTGTGTAGTCACTTTGAAAATACCGAGTTCAGTATCACTGTAGACAATACGGGTGCTACTGCGCTTGAGCTTATTCAAGCTCAAACCCAAAACCCATTTGCACTTGCTATTGTTGATGTTGTTTTACCCGCCACTGATGGCCTGCAACTCGCGAAAGAAATTAATACCTTATCAGACCTTGGTGTCATCATGCTTTCTAGTCGAGACTCTCAAGCCGATAGAATCGCAGGTCTTGCGCAAGGTGCTGATGACTACGTCTGTAAGCCTGTTGATACGCTTGAGCTTGAACTGCGTATGCGTGCCTTATACAAACGTTTAGTTGGTAATAAAGACGATGAATCGGAAGAATTTATTGAATATGCAGACTTTAAACTACACCCTGATAACCGTACCTTAATCAATCAACATGGCATTGAGTCTCGACTTACCGAAGCAGAGCATAAAGTGTTGATTTGTCTTATTTCCAATGCTGGAAGGGCAACATCCAGAGAGCGTATTTCAGAAGACATTGGGCAACCTGATTGGAGCCCAAGTGACAGAACGGTTGATGTCTTAGTTGGCCGACTACGCAAAAAACTCGGCGATGAAAAAGAGCAAAAACGCATTGTTACGGTTCGCGGTAAAGGTTATATGTTGTCAGCTTAACCTTTACCAATAATACACTCCCTATCTATTGAAGTGCCGTTAGCTAATACTGTGTTAGCTGACCTAACAACCTCTCCAGCGCGCGATAACTAAGCGCTTCCTTTAAATGTGACAAGCTAATATTAGGTGTAGAGCTCAGATCCGCTATGGTACGCGCAACTTTGATTATTCGATGATATGAACGTGGTGATAGCTTTAGTTTTTCTGCTGCCTTTGCTAGAAATAAACTTTCAGCATCAGCAAGATAGCAGATATGGTTTAGCTCTTTTACACTCAGTTGGTCGTTACATTTTCCCTGACGTGCTAAAGCTGTTTTATAGGCCTGCTCCACCCTAGCTCTTATTATTGCACTAGACTCTCCATCATGCTGTGACTGTAGCTCTTCTGTTTTTAGACGAGGTAATTCTACCTGTAGATCTATTCGGTCTAAAAATGGACCTGAAATCTTAGCCAAATAGCGCAATACTTGATCTGGAGACGCTCTTTTGTCAGTGTAACAACCTGTAGGACTGGGATTTAATGCTGCGATCAGTTGAAAGTTTGCAGGGTAATCAACTTGCCGAGCTGCGCGCGAAATCGTTACCATGCCCGTTTCCATCGGCTCACGTAATGAATCCAGTACCTTCCTATCAAATTCTGGTAACTCGTCCAAAAATAGAACGCCATTATTTGACAATGATATCTCCCCAGGCTTAGGGTTTGACGAGCCTCCAACCAAGGCTACTGCAGAGCAAGTATGATGTGGAGCTCTAAAAGGCCTTGTTTTCCAGTTTGATTGGCTGATGGTTTTTCCCAGTATGGAATAGATAGAAGCCGTTTCTAACGCCTGATTATCCGTCATTAATGGCATTATCGTAGGTAAGCGCTGAGCAAGCATCGATTTTCCAGTACCAGGAGGACCAAGAAATAAAACGTTATGCCCACCTGCCGCGGCTATTTCTAGTACTCGCTTTGCCCCCTCTTGCCCTTTCACCTCAGCCATGTCCAGCAAACTCCCCCTTGAAGCTTGTATATTTAAATCATCTGGGTAAAGTTGATTAAACATAAGTGATTGCTGGCCGCTTAAACCTAACCATGCTGTACGCAAGCAGCCTATAGCAACACGATTGGCATCCGCAGCCAGGCTCGCAACTGCATCGTTACCAATTGGCAAGTAAGCAGTTCGCCCCTCCTTCGCAGCAGCAATTACAGAGGGTAAAATGGCAGTGACCGTCCTAAGCTCACCGTTTAGCGCAAGCTCACCATAAAATTCTTTATCAGTAATAGCATGGCTATCTAACTGTCCTGATGCGACGAGAACACCGAGTGCGATTGCAAAGTCAAAGCGGCCCCCATCTTTTGGTAGGTCTGCTGGTGCTAAGTTTACTGTGATACGCTGTTCTGGAAATAAAAAGCCAGCATTAACAAGTGCACTACGGACGCGTTCTTTGGCTTCTTTAACGGAGGTTTCAGGTAGGCCAACAATACCAAAGGCAGGTAAACCATTGCTAAGGTGCACCTCAACAATTACCTCTGGTGCAGTAATACCAACTTGTGCTCTAGTGAAGACTCTTGCTAAAGACATCCATGTCTCCTGCTTACTTAATATTTATATTTAAATACGTGTAACACCAAGTGGTATCGCATAGCCGCTAATCTTAATAACAAGGTTGCCGCCATGGACAATACCATTACGTATTCTGTTACCATGCCCAATTTAATTGCTTGAGTATAGACTATCCCGCCAAAAATGCAGGTGATCGCGTATAACTCTCCTTTTAAAAGAAGGGGGATTTCGCGAGCCAACACGTCTCTGATGACTCCACCAAAACACCCAGTCAATACGCCCATGATCACAGCTGTAGTATTAGGCATTCCAATACTTAAAGCCTTTTGTACTCCCATTACAGCGAAAAAAGCAAGCCCAATGGCATCAGCAACCTGCAGTACAGTTCTTGGAATATTTTGATGTCGATTTAGCCACCATATACTCACAGCAACAGCAAATAAAATAGCGTAAATATAGCTAGTATCATGAAGCCAAAAAACAGGTTGATCTAAAATCAAGTCTCGTAATGTTCCCCCTCCGATACCAGTTACAGTCGCAAGGACAATCACACCAAAGCCATCCATATGTTTACTATGCGCAATTAAGGTTCCCGAAATTGCAAAAACCATGACGCCCAAGAGATCAAACCAATGATAGAGTTCTGACATTTCGTAATTAGTTGTGAAACAAAAGCAAAATCATAACGAAGATCTCACACAAAAGGTAGTGGGATCGCCGATATTTACAGTTTTCAATGAACTGAGTAAAGTGTCTTTATAAAATATTTAGGATGAATGCCTGCGGATAAACCGCCTTATATGGACTCCTCCAATTGTACAAGCCATTTTTAGCATTATTGGTGTGATTGCGTGCTTATATCCGGGCTCTTGATGAGGTGCTACCTCGGCCTCTTTGATGTATTCGCGCCCTTGTGCCTTCTCTCCCACGCGGTATTTGTATACACCTGCGGTTTAACAGGCTCTCAAGGGTGGGTCTCACCGCTCAATGCTCTATCTTGGCTTGTTCAATACTGGGGGTAATCTCAGTATGCTTTCTGCTTTTACGTTCTATTTATCTTGATTTGTTCTTCTGTTACTCAGTGCTACACCGCTAAGATTTTTGGCTCGTATGTTGAGCCGTTTTTAAGTAAGGCATAGGCTGTTCTAACCGCTTTGTTGGCCAATGCAATGGCAACACATTTCACACTCTTCTTGGCGAGTAGATTTTTTATCCAGCGTTCTTTCTCTGTGGTCGCTTCTTTATGTTTTAGCCTACTGACTACCGTTCTTGCACCGAGAAATAGGTTTTTCCTTAATGTATTGCCTCGTCTTTTGGGGATATGGCCTATCTTGGCTTTTCCGCCTGATGAGTGCTGGATTGGTGTAACACCTGCACATGCAGCCGCCCCTCTGGCATCACTAAATTGTGAGGTATTGCCTAAAAAGGATAGCAGCTCTATCGCGGTAATTGGGCCAACACCTTCTAATGCCATTAAACGCTGGCAGCTCTCATTTTGCTTGGTTATCGCTTCAACTTGTTTATGTAGCTGTGCTTTAGCGTCGCATTGTGTTTTATATAGGTCATAACTCACCGCGAGTGCTTGTTTTAATGCGATGGGGAGCGCATTTTCAGCATCTTCTAAAATATCTGGAACCGCTTGTGTTAACGCTGCATCGCCTTGATTAATGACAACACCAAACTCTAATAGCAAGCCACGTATTTGATTTGAAAGCTGAGTCTTTTGTTTATCTACTAAGGTTCTCGCTTGGCTCAATGACTGCAACGTTTGCTCTTCAACTGTCATGATTTTACAGGGCTTCACGTTATATGCTTAGCTGGCACTGGCAATGGCGAGAACATCATTTGCATCGGTTTTTTGGCCTTGCCTAAACGCTTTAACAAATTTAGGGGGAAGCAACATGACATCATGCCCCAGTGACAGCGCTTTGCGAGCAATATGCTGGGCGCTACCGCAAGCTTCTATCACGACCTTTGAACCCTCGGCTTTTGCAAGCAACTCAAGCATAGGTTCGCGTTTCATTGGCTTATTAAATTTGAGTTTATTGCCTTTCAGCTGTGCCACCTGGAAAATGTTTTTTGCCAAGTCGATAGCAATTAAATTAGACTGTGCCATGTATGGACTCCTTATTTGGTAAAAGTGTTTTGCAATATCTTTATACCGTACTCTCCCGTTAAGGGGGAAGAGTCCATACATCTCCCACCATGTTGCACTGTGCTGATACTGTGGTGGGAGCGAGTTCACCTCGCGATGTGTTGATTGGCTTGTGAGGCTGTCTATATCCCGAAATTATAGCCCCCAAACAACAAAAAACCCGTCGCATTACTGCAACGGGTTTTTCTTATAAGGCCCTGACGATGTTCTACTTTCACATGGGAAGCCCACACTATCATCGACGCTGTTTTGTTTCACTTCTGAGTTCGGCATGGGGTCAGGTGGGTCCAAAACGCTATGGTCATCAGGAAATTCTGTTCATTAATGAAGTATCCTTCATTAATATAAATCCGGAAAAAGCTATTAAATTCTTTGTCTACTTTAGTCTATTAACTTCTGTCGCTTATAAACCACTTTGGCGTTGTATGGTTAAGCCTCACGGGTAATTAGTACGAGTTAGCTTAATGCCTCACAGCACTTCCACATCTCGCCTATCAACGTTGTAGTCTTCAACGGCCCTTCAGTTGACTCTAAGTCAAAGTGAGAACTCATCTCGAGGCCTGCTT